>JAJZXS010000011.1 GCA_021806295.1 Thermoplasmata archaeon | reverse complement strand
AAGGTACAGTATATAAGTATGGACAGAGATGGAAATGAGCATGTAAGCTTCGATGATAAAGAGGGTTGGTAATGTCTCACTGGATAGAACTGAATATTGGGCCTGTTCACCCATCAACTCACGGGATTTATAGGTTCAGGGTCAAACTGAACGAAGAAACCGTGGAGGATGTGGATATAACAATAGGATACCTGCACAGAAACGCAGAGAAAATATGCGAATTGAATTATTTTGTAAACAATACTATTTACTTCGATCGAATGGATTATATTGATGCCATGAACATGGAACTGGGTTACCTGAGGGCTGTTGAAGCACTCACCGATATGGAGGTTCCTGAGCGCGCCCAGTGGATAAGAATGATCATGGCCGAATTAAGCAGGATTGCCGCAAGAATGGTCGGTATAGGGGCCCTGGGACTGGATGTCGGCATGCTCACACCATTTTTCCATACATTCCATGAGCGCGAAAAAATACAGAAAATATTTGTTGAAGCCTCCGGTGGAAGGCAGGAAGTTAATTACATGAGCATAGGCGGCGTTTATCAGGATTTTAACGATAAAATTATTGAGGAAATCAGGGAATTTATTTCTGAATTTAAAGGGAAACTGGAAGAAATAGTAAAGATGTTCACGGACAGTGAAATATTCTGGCAGAGAAATGTTGGAACAGGAATACTTGAGCCAGACATAGCACTTGATTATGGGGTAACAGGCCCCATGTTGAGGGCATCTGGAATTCCCTATGATGTCAGAAAGGATTCTCCATATTTGTTTTATGATAAAGTTAACTTTGATGTTCCTATTGCAAGGACAAAGGATAATATGGGCAGATTCCTTGTAAAAGCGGAAGAACTAAGGCAATCAATAAGGATAATAGAGCAGTGCCTTGCCAAATTGCCTGATGGCCCATATTTCAATCCCAAAACCAAGAAATCTGCCATGCTTCTTCTCAAGGGGCAGGGAGATGTATTTACAAGGGTGGAGTCAGAGAGTGGCGAATTCGGAGTGTTCATACGTGGAGATGGCGGGGTAAAACCATATAGAGTTCATGCCAGGAGCCCTTCTTTTAAAAATCTTGCTGTGGTTCCAATAATGGCAAAGGGGTCACTTATAGCCGATCTTATTATAACTATTGCATCTGTTGATGCTGTGGCAGGGGAGGTGGATAGATGAGCATTCTGCTCAGAATCCATCAATGGTTTTCTTTTCTGGGTAGTTTTGCATCCTTCGGTGTTGCCTATTTTCTGCAATCTATAGTGGTGCTGGTATTCGTTGCACTTTCATTTATAGCTTTAATTTACATTTTCAGAAAGTACATGGCAAGGATTCAGAGAAGAATCGGGCCAAACAGGGTAGGAAAATTCGGGCTTCTTCAGTTAATTGCAGATGCTCTCAAGCTCGTGGGTAAAGAATCAATCCTCCCTGAAGGAAGGGACGACATGGCATATAAAATAGCACCTGTAATTGTAATGATAGCAACCATACTTGCATTTGTGCTTTTGCCATTCGGTGATCTGGCATACTTTGGTTCCCTGGCAGTAACGCATTCGAAGGTCACGCTGGTATTGATGTTCGGAATATTATCAATAATACCAATAGGTGAAATACTTGGTGGCATAAGCACCAAGAGCAACTATGCGCTTCTGGGCACAATGAGGGCGGTAGCCAAAGACATATCATTTGAAATTCCCATGATGATAAGCGTACTTGCAATTGTAATAGTATCTTCAAGGTCATATGTTACCGGTGATGCCATAACAGGTGGGCTCAGCCTTTCGGGAATTGTGTCCAATGAAGTTATACCCTATGGTATCATAGAGCCACTTGGGCTTCTGGTATTTTTTATATCGATGGTTGCAAGGGCTTCATATTCTCCCTTCGATCTGGGCGAGAGTGACAGCGAGCTTATTTCAGGATACACAACAGAATATTCCGGCATGAGATTCGGTTTCTTCTATATCGGTTTATTCGGAATGGTTTACCTGAGCTCTTTCCTTATATCTGTTCTATATCTCGGCGGCGCAAATGGCCCCTATGATAACTATGTCGGTTTCATTTACCTGATGATTAAAACAATTATTCTCGTTTTAATATCGTTCCTCATATGGGTTGCAATTCCAAGGATAAGAATAGATAAATTTGTCAATCTAGGATGGAAGTATCTGCTTCCGCTTTCCATGGCTAATCTTGTGTACGCAGGATTATTTGTATTATATATAAGGTGATAAAAATGGTAGCTACAGTTAAAGAAATTAAAATGCCGAAAAAACCTGTACCTGTTGTCGGATCGCTGAAGTTGATGTACAGTATGGGGAAATATATGTTTAAAAAACCGGTAACCACCCAGTATCCAGAGGACAAGGGGGAAATACCGGAAAGATTCAGATTTAGAATATTTCTTGTTCCGGAGGCCTGTGTTGGATGTACCCTATGCTCAAAAATATGCCCTAACCATAGTATAAAAATGGAGCACTGGGATCTTGATAGAAGTGGGCTCGAAAACAATGTTGTCCAGACTGCAAGGGGAGATAGAAAGAACCTGCAGAATAAAAGAAATATATACCCGGATGTGAATTTTGGGACATGCACAGTCTGCAGGCAGTGCGAGGAGATATGCCCCACAGATGCTATTTACCTGACTCACCAGTTTGAAAATGCCAGGACAAGGAATAGTTTCACCTATTCACCACAGGAATTAACCATGCAGGAGGAGGATGTTATAAAATGATATATACCATCCTTTTTCTGGTATTCGCAGCCATAGCAGTAATAATGGCACTTGCTGCTATAAGTTCAAAAAATCTTATACATTCATCCATATTCTTATTCATTCTCATGCTCGTATTCTCAACAATATTCATACTGCTTGGACTGAGTTTTGTGGGGAGTATTGAGCTGCTTGTATATACAGGATCTATCGTGATACTCATAGTTTTCGTACTAATGCTAACAGGGGGTAAGGACGTTGAAGAATAAGGCACAGAAAATCGCGGCCATAGTGTTCTTTATAGTGATCGGAGCAAATTTGCTGACAATCAGCGGAACCTTTACCAGGCATTCACAGGATATATCAAGAATCGGGCATTTATTGTTCTCCACCTATGTAGTGCCATTTGAACTACTCTCGGTACTTCTGGTCGCCGCTATAATAGGTGTTATGTATATAGTCGGAGATGATGAAAAATGAATATAATTTACATACTGTTTCTATCAATGATACTGTTTACAATAGGAATCTACGGGGTAACAACATCAAAGGTTGGAATGAAGGTTATAATTTCCCTTGAAATAACTATTAACGCTGCCCTGCTGGATGTTGTTGGTGTGGCAGCATTTTATTACTCCACGTCTGTTATTGTGTTCGCACTCTTTGTCATAGCCATAGGAGTCATTGAAACAGCAACAGGAATAGCAATATTCACGCTGATATCCAAAAAATACGGCAAGACAAACATTTCACTTTTGAGGGATATTAAATGGTAACAATATTATATTACTTCATATTCCTGCTTCCGCTCATAGCATTTCCACTGGAATACATAATTGGCAGGTATAGGATAAAATATTCGGGTATTTTCAGCAGCCTTATGATTCTGGGTTCATTGATGCTGGTAATACTTGCCTACCTGTATCTTCTAAATCATAGTTACATATATTCCCATTATACATGGTTTTACAATATAAATGTTGGAATATACATCAGCCATCTTACTGTTATAATGGCCATGATGGTTGCCTTTATGTCTCTCATGATCAACCTCTTTGCAATGTTTTACATGAAAAAAGATCCTAGGAAAAATATCTATTTTTCTGAGACGTCTCTATTCATAGGGGGTATGCTTGGCCTTGTGGTTTCCTCAAACCTGGTCTTATTCTTCCTGTTCTGGGAAATAGTGGGCCTGTGTTCATACCTGCTTATAGGCTTCTGGTTTTTCAAGCCAAATGCGGCTGCGGCTGCAAAGAAAGCATTTATCGTAACCCGCGTCGGAGATTTATTATTTATAATAGGAATGGGAGTTCTGTATACAAAGCTGATAAGTGTTGTACCCTCAGGCATAAGCCCCCTGAGCATACCGTACCTTATTGACAATGCCCGGAGCATTTCAATAGCCATAGGGCCTAATGTCCTTGCGCTGGCAACAATACTGTTTCTCGGAGGGGCTGTTGCGAAATCTGCGCAGTTTCCACTACATGTATGGCTACCGGATTCCATGGAGGGCCCCACCACAGTATCGGCCCTTATCCATGCTGCCACAATGGTTACAGCAGGTGTTTATCTCGTTGCAAGGCTGTTTCCATTATTTTACTACGCTTCATCATACTCGCTTTATGCTGTGGTGATAATAGGTGCATTTACCGCCTTCTATGCCGGAATTCTTGGGATTGTTGTAAATGATATAAAACGTGTACTGGCGTATTCCACAATAAGCCAGCTGGGTTACATGATGGCAGCCATAGGCCTTGGAGGTGTAATCGGTTATTCCGGTGTTGCATTTGGAATGTATCATTTAGTTGTCCATGCAGTATTCAAGGCACTTCTCTTCATGGCTGCAGCTGTAATATTAATGACACTCATGGAGCTCAGAAATATAAAGGACATGGGTGGCCTTTTCAGGAGAATGCCTGCAACGGCCATACTGATGCTAGTAGGCGCCCTTACACTGGCGGCGATACCACCTACAGCTGGCTATTTCTCCAAGGGGCAGATAATATCCGGGGCATATGAATACTTTGTAAATTCAGGCAACATAATTCCATGGCTTCTACTGATATTCGGGGAGATCCTTACCGCAACATATACATTCAGGATGTATTTTCTTGTATTTCTAGGAAAACCTAGATCCAGACTGGCAGAACAGGCACACGATCCCAAACTCATCTATTTATCCCCTCTTATAATACTGGCATTCCTTTCACTGACGCTGGGCATAATACAGAAGCCATTTTATAAATTCATCGATGCCTCTGTATTTGTTTATACTCCGCCGCTGGCAATAGAGATCCTGCCTGTTGTATTCTCCCTTATAGGGATAGGAATAGCCTTTGCCATCTACCGTTACAATATCAACGGGCATACATCCATTTCTAAAAATCCTCTTTACAGGGTTATCAAGAATAAATTTTACTTCGACTGGCTTTACACAGAAATAATATCTGAGCGCATAATACTTCCTATTTCATACATATTCGGCGCAGGAGAAAGGGAGATCGATAATAGCGTTGACGAAACAGGGAGAGGTATTTCTGACCTTGGTTCAGATCTCAGGAAAATAGAAACCGGAAACATACCGTTTTATGTGGCTTTTCTTATAATAGGTATGGTTGTCATATTTGCAATTATTGAACTAATTGGGGTGATCTAAACGATTTTACTGTATTTCTTTATCCTGTTTTTCATTCTTACAGCACTGAGCTTTTTCGCTGGAAATCAATCAAAAACTGTATCACTGGTATCTCTTGCAATACTTACTGTGTTTTTTATCATATACTCAGTATTTGAATTTAGGAATTACACAGGCGGGGTGATAGCTTATTATAATACCCTGCTTGCGCAATTCCATGCCAGTGGAATTACAATAAACATAGATTTTTCACTGGGATTAACAGGGTTCACCGATCTTCTCGTGATAATTTCACTGTTTATTACAATGTTTGCAGTATTAATGGGAAGTAAATCCCATGGAGCATATTTCTACGGATTATTCATGGCCGCAGGCTTCGGGCTGGCTGGATTATTTATGGTAAGAAATTTCCTGTTCTTCTATATTTTCTGGGAAGTGGTCCTGATTCCTGTATTTTTCATAATAGGAAAGTACGGAACCGGAAACAGGGAAAGGAGTTCCCTGAAGTTCTTCATATATACCCATATAGGTTCTTTATTCCTGCTCTTATCAATATTTACTCTATCCACATACTATTTTCTCAATACCGGTATATTTACATTTCAGATAAGGGATCTAACAGCTCTTTCATTCCTGGAAACCGTACCAAATTCAGGTTTCTATTTCATTATATTCGGGTTCCTGCTTGCATTCCTGATAAAACTTCCATCATTCCCGCTGCATTCCTGGCTTCCGGACGCATATAATGATGCACCTTATTCCGGAACAATAATGCTTTCCGGAGGTCTTGTGGCCATGGGTGGCTATGGCCTTCTGGGTATACTGTATCCTGTTGCAGGGCTGTTTCCACGGGCCCTTGCATACTTTATCATACTCCTGGGATTGATTAGCGTAATATACTTCTCATTTTCAGCTTTATTCCAGACCGATCTCAAAAGGATGGCTGCCTATGGTAGTGCAGCTGAAATGGCTTTCATTACAATTGCATTTGGTACTGCACTTCTATCTACAGGTTACGTCAGAACACTTGACCTTTCTGGTGGTATGTATCAGATAATAGCGCACACCTTTGTTGCAGCACTTATATTTGCATCGCTTTCCATGCTTTACAGAAGAACACAGACATCAAAGATATACGATCTAGGAGGATTAAACAGAGAACTACCAGTGCTTTCCTCCTTCCTTCTGATTGGAATGCTGGCATCACTGGGATTACCTTCCCTGGCAGGATTCATAGGCGAATTTTCTGTTACTATATCGTCATTCCAGAGCATCGGGTTATACACACTGTTCATAGTACTCGGGCTTATAATCACCGCTGCTTTTTACATATGGGCCGCACAGAGGTCCCTGTTTGGATATTTCAACGAGCGCCTGGGAAGATTAAAGGATATAAATAAGCAGGAATTTCTTATATTATTATTCATCCTGGCCGGAACCATTTTCCTCGGGGTTTATCCGACATTGCTATTTAAGATACTGACCGCATATGCATCGCATCTGGGGGGATTAATATGATTTATGAATACCTTTACGCACTGATATTATTGGGCCTGGCTGGATTTATAACACTGGCAGCAGGGATTAAAACAGACAGCAAGAGAATACTGGGAGGATTTACTTTCATCGTTCTGATCGCAGCATTTTTCATTCTGCTTTTCCAGGAAAAGAATTACAGTATTCTATCGCTTAACATTTCGTCCTTTGATACCTACTGGGCATTGATATTTCTAGTTTCCATTATGGTGGTTATAATACCATCAATGAACGATATAAAGAAGAGATTTGATGTTTACTACGCTCTTCTATTATTTATTGCACTTTCAATGGTTATCGCAGCATTTACCTATAACCTTATTGTACTGTTTGTGTCCTTTGAGGGTGTTAGTATCGGAACATATGTGCTTACAGCATATAATAAGACAAAGCGCAACCTGGAGGCATCCTTAAAATATTTCATGATCAGCACCATCGGAACATCATTCAATATAATGGGAATAGCATTCTTCTATCTATCTACCAGGACGTTCAATTTAAATGCCGCAGCGGCAGGCATCGGTTTCGGCGGGGGTGTTGATTTCAATCGGTCCCTTCTCCTGGCCCTGGTATTCATAACTATCGGATTCGGTTTTAAGATAGCAATATTCCCCATGCAGCAGTGGGCAATAGATACATATGACGGTGCTCCGAATTCTGTATCAGCATTCCTGTCTACAGGAGGTAAGCTTGTAGCATATATGATACTTTTAAAATTCCTGTTTCTAGGATTTATACCGGACTATAACTACGTTTTCTTCTTCTTCGCGATACTCGCAATACTAACAATGACATATGGAAATCTTGCGGCTTTGATGGAAAGCAATCTGAAAAGAATACTGGGTTATTCAAGCATTGCCCAGGCCGGGTATATGATACTGGTATTTGCGCTGATTGGATATTCATACTATCCTGCAGTCCTTGTATCCAAGGAAGTTTTCGTCAGATTTGCCATCGCATCGGCAATGTTTTATGCTATAGCATATATTTTCATGAAGGCAGGGCCATTCATAGCAATGAGCCTTGTAAAAAGCGATAAGGTCATGATAGATGATATAGTAGGGCTGAGCAAAAAATCCAGATGGACTGCCCTGTTCCTGGCTATAATGCTCCTATCTCTGGCAGGCGTTCCTCTTACCGGAGGATTCATAGCAAAATATTTCCTGTTCTTTTCACTCATCATAGGAAATCTATGGTGGCTTGCCGTTATAGCAATTATCAACAGTGCCATCTCCATATTCTATTATTTCAGAATTATTATATACTCATATAGAAAGGAGGGCGATAATGATTTCAACATGGCACCGGGAATAAAATACAGTGTAATTATAATGGGATTAATCACGCTTGGTCTCGGAGTATCTTTTGCACTGTACACATACCTGGCCGGGATAGCAATCATATAGGTGATATAAATGAATACTGAAGATGTAATAGAAATATTTAAAATGGCTATTGTCAACGGCGATGTTAATAACGCTTATAAAATTGTAGAAAAAAATATGAAAAAGTATGAAAAAAGAGGAGAGGCCGCGAAGAAAGAATTCATGGAATACCTCATCAGGGGCCTGAAGGGCGAAATATCCTACGATGATATTTACCAGGCTCTCTCACAGGATAAATATAATATATTTCCCTATATCAGGTATTATAAAGGTTATATTTTCGCCCTGATAGATACCATGAGGTACTCGATAAACCGTTACAATATAAAATATCCATATTTTGATGCCAAGAGGTGTGATGATCTATGAATTACCTTGACTGCTTCAAAGATATATCTGATGCAAAGGAGGCCGCAGAGGCCATACACTGCGTTCAGAAATGCGGTGAAACTGTGCTGTATGATAAGGACGAGAAGAGATTGATACTCTGGAGGGAAATATACGACAAAAGCCCGGAAGAGCATATGATAAAAATCAGCAAGATGCTTGAAATAAACTCACAGGAAAGTTATGAGGCGGCAGATAAATTATATAATTTAACAATGTATTAACTGTAAACCAGCTCCGTTTTATATCCCATTTCTTTATATTTTTCTAGTATTTTTTGTATTTCTGAGTCATCAGTACCTTTCTCATTGAAATTCAAAGATGCTACTTTCTTATCCTTGTTGATAATTACAAACCCAATTGTCTTATCATCCGGCATAATTTCATCTGTTCTTGCATATTCCTCTATGTATTCCTCAAGACTTTCATCCGGTAGTGGGGATGTGAGTACTTCAATCAGGTCTTTAAATGAGTCTTTAAACCTTGAGGCAAGTACGCATATTGTTGAGGGATGTGTTTCGCTCATTTTTAAATTATACATCACGCATGTTACCATTATTATCAATAGCTGATTACGTTATTTTATATTTGAATTTTGTTTTATAAATTCGGATATTTCATGAGAACCTGTTAACAATATATGTCTTTCTGATTCTTTATAAATACACTCCATAACGAGGCACATTTTAGATATTTCCCATTATCACAGTTAAAGATTAGATCAGTTCTAATGACCTTCATAGTCAATATTTTCATAACACAGATATTTATAAAATTCAGTTTTTATTTGTATTCCTCTAAACTCCTATTTAGTTGATACCTAAAATATATTATGGTACAAGGTTATTAGCAATTCTAGCCATATATGTCCAGTGCATTTTTAAAGTTTACATGCTGGGTGGCTTTTTAAAGTAGTTAATTTAGAAACATCTATTTCAGGATCTGGAAGAAGTTTTATGATTTTATCTATCAGGGGATTTACTAATTCGTTGATAGAATAATAAACCCACTGGGCATCCTTTCTCTCTTTTACAAGGCCTGCAGCCTTTAATTTGGCAAGATGCTGTGAGACATTTGACTGTGATAAATGTGATATTGCGGTTATTTCACAAACGCACAGTTCGCGTTTGTTTAATAATAAAAAAATATACAGTCTGTTTTTATCTCCAAGTATCTTCATAATATTCGCAACATATTCTATATTTAGATTTTTCACCGACTGTTCCATAATGTTATATCACATTCTTGAATATAATATCACTGCGTATTCCCTTATTCTTATAATCTACTTCAGTCCATTCATACTCTATCCGCTTTGCATGATAATGTTCACGAGGTTCAGTTTTCAACAATACTGATTGAATCCAGCTGTCCTGCATTTTCTTCAGAATGGTAAGACCTTCTGAAAGTTTTGATCCATTCAGGACAGAGATGGGTGCCTCCATATTGGATATTTCTTCCGGGAAAAAATTCACATCTTCAGACACACTCACTGTTTCCCCTGTGGATATTTTCTGTATTATGTACCACACTCCTGGCCGGTTCCTGACATCCTGTGTTCCGAACCTTACCCTTGCGCCCGTAATGTACGTGGCTGCATCTCCCAAACAGGGGCTATTTCTCGATATAGCTCTCAGATCCGTCCTGTCCACTATACCATCTGGGAATAAATCATGAAGTGCCACCAAAAGTGCATAACTGCCCCTGTATAATCCGTCACAGGCATGGCCGTGAAATTTTACCAGATCATTGAACCGTATTTCTTTATATTCTTTTGAATATCTCCCATGGCTTGATTCTGTATCAAGCACCTGGAATATTATGCTATCCTCTCCTGACAATACATTCACCTTTCATGCAGTTATCAGAACGATATAACTGTATATTCTTCCACTGCATATCTAGAAAAAGCATCCCTAGCGAATTCAAGATTTATCCCATTTTTCACGAAAATGTCTTCCATATCCCAGCTCTTGACCTGATTTGAACATGCCTCTAGAACGATCCCTGACTCCCTGAGCTCTTTTATTGTATCGATAACCTCGCTGTTATCTTCATCATTTCCTAGAGCCTTAACACCGCCGGTAAATAGGAATACCTCAAGTTTTTCAATTCTATTTTCTTTTCGTGCATCATATATCCTTTTGGCCACATGTAATCCTGACATCACCTTTGCACGCTGATCCAATCCTGAGTTTATTACAATTGCTATCTTTCCTGTCATTATATCACTTAATTAGCATATACTAATATACTAATTAAATATTTCTTAACCACAATTGCTTCAGATCATATTTCTATGAATAATATCGATTGAATAATTAGAGGAATGAAAGATTAACTACAAAGTTTAAATATAAATGTGAAATGTAAAAATTATGAAATGCTCTACACCTGATTGTCCTGGAGAGATGGAACCAGCTGGCAATATGAATTTTAGGGTCGGTGGCTATACTGGAATTGGTGGCATGTTTCTGGGCGGTTGGAATGACCTGAGCGAAACAACCCAGACATTCACGCTTTATAAATGCAATACATGTGGAAAGGTAGAACTCTACGAGCCACAACCAGTACAGGATGATACTGGAGAGAAAAAACACCATTTCCTGTAAAGTTCAAAAAATAAAATTTAAAATAACCTTTTAGCGTTTAAAATATTCTTTTTGTTCTTTATTTTCTTTCTTTTTCTTTACACTCACCTGTGATCGTTTAATTCCGAATGGATCAATCCTGGTTTTTGCCTCCGATATTGAATTTTCCGGGGCCCCGGTTATTTTCTGTTTCCCGGTTTCCAGTGTGTTGGTCTTTACATTCTTCAATTTAACATTGCTCCTGATCGGTTTTATTGAGTTCCTGTTTCCATTATTATCCTCGCTCATCTTTATCACTCCTTTCATTCAAACGAATATATATCAAAATAATTATACTCAAAATCCATATGTATTCCCGGTTTAAAACCGGCATCAGTAAATATTTGATTCAACAGATCGTGGGTTATCCTGATATCCATAGGGGGCCCCATCTGACCTTTCTTATTGAACTCTATCAAATATACATACACAGGCTTTCTGGAACTTTCCTTTATAAATTTCAGGATATCATCATGGCAGTCTATATCATGGAAAACTGTTGAGAAAAATATCTTATTGAAGTCTTTAATATCAAGGTTGCACATATCCTCATTGATGATTTTATAATTGTCCCTTCCATCCATATTCTTTTCAATATACTTTATAACATTTGCATTCTGCTCAACAACGTATACCATTCCATTTTTGACCTTACCTGCAAATATTTTGCTGTAAAAACCATCACCGGCGCCCATATCTATGATAACATCTTCCGGGGCAAGATTCATTTCCCTGATTATCTCATTGTAAGGAATATATTTTTCTCTGAATTCGTGTATCCGCTCATATCTCATATAGTTAGAAATAAACATTCCATATTTTAACATTTCCTGCTTACCAGAAAATACACTAAATTTTTAAGCCACTACCTGTCTATCATCTTGGCAGAAATAATCTTAAATGCATCTGTAAGGTCTTTTTCATCCAGTATTATTATTGTATCACGGTAAAAAGAAATTATATGTATAATATTTATTCCTGCCCTGTATAACAGTGAGGTTATGAAGTTAACGTAGCCCTTCGTAATTTCTATTTCATCAGGGCTAATAATTGTTAACTGTCCCAAATCCTTTCTGTACTCTATTATCTGGTCATCTGAAAAGAAATTAGAGAAGCCCGAGACTGTTTGATTATCTCCTATAATGGAAAAACAGTTTATTGTTTCTATCAGGTTTACCGAATTCAATTTTTTCAGGTTTCCTATAATTCCTGTAATTATTTTCAGGGTATCATAGTTCTTTTTTATAACTATAATAGAAATATTGGATGACATTTCCAGATTTGACCTGTCCAGGATTTCTGATGTGTATGATGGCAAATCGTTATTTCTGTACCTTTTCAGGGCAGCCACAGCGGCTTCAAAATCATCCACGTGCGTTTTATCAACGATCTCCCTTGCAAGTGCAGAAACATTAATCAGTCCTCTTGCCATATAATCTTTGATTTCTGGGTTTTCATTCATGTAAGATCTGACAATCTCCGCTGTATTAACCATTTTATGGTATATCAATAGATTGTTAAAATAATTTATTAATCTATACAATGAAAAGGATATTAACCACCTTGAAATGGGGTTATATGTTTGATTATATACCCACAGTGCTTAGATCACAGGAAATCATAGATAAATCATTTCATAAGGCGTCAAACATTGTGGAACCATACTTCCCCAAGAAGGAAACAAAAATTAGAAAGGAAATTACTGACAGAATATCCACGATTGAAAGCATCTCGACCGGGCATCTTGATAAAATAATAAGAAAATTTCCCACCATAGAGACATTGCATCCATTTTATTTTGATTTGATAGATCTCATGTTTGATGTGGACAAATACAAGCTGAGCCTGGGCAATATACAGTGGACCACAGACAAGATAAAGGATTTCAGCACAATCTATATCAAAAAATTGAAGGGCGCAAAAACAATCAATGATATGAACAGCATTATGAAGACATATTATGGAAGATTTTCTTCCCTGATAAAAAATATAAATTCAGATCTTTTATATCTATCCGAGTGCAGAAATTATCTTAGAAGGCTTCCCGGAATCATTACAGACATACCCACATTTATAATAGCCGGTATTCCAAATTCAGGAAAGAGCTCATTGATACAGAAAATGACTGGGACTTCTCCAGAAATTGCAAGTTATCCATTTACCACGAAGGACATCCTGATAGGTTATAAAAATATTGAAAACTGGCGGGTACAGTTTATAGACACTCCGGGAATCCTGGACAGGCCCATGGATAAAAGAAATGACATAGAAAGAAAGGCCATAATTGCCCTTTCAAAAATTGAGGGAACAATACTGTTTTTATTTGATTATTCCAATACCTCCAAATACACGGAGGAAGAGCAGAATAACCTTTACAGGGAAATTTCAGAAACATTCCCCAATAGAATTATCAGGATACAGACCAAAATTGATATAAGCGAGAGGCGCGAGGATATTTGTATCTCCTCGGTAGCAGCACCGGGATTGAAGGAAATTGATTCGGTAGTAATTGCAGAGGTGGAAAATTTTTATGCAACAAGAAATAAGGAAGCAGGTTATTAAAAACGCATATTTACATGGTGGAAAGGCGGATGTATCATCGGTAGTTGGAAAGCTGATATCCTTAAACCCGGAGATACGGAAGGATATGAAAAGCGTAATGAAATCAATACAGGAATATGTAAATCAAGTAAATTCAATGACCCGTGATCAGATAGAAGAGGTTGTTAATGCCGAATACCCGGACATACTTATAAAGGAAAAGAAGGAAGAAAAACACAGGCTCCCAGATCTCCCCAACGTGAAGGGCGGTGTTGTAATGAGGATGGCCCCATCGCCATCGGGGCCCCTGCATATTGGGCATTCCAGAATGGCAATTCTTAATGATGAATATGTAAAGCGTTACGGAGGGAAACTCATACTGAGAATTGAAGATACAAATCCAGCAAATATCGACCCTGATGCATACAGGCTAATACCGGAAGATCTGAAATGGCTGGGGGTAAATGTCGAAGAGACCGTTATACAGTCTTCCAGAATGGAATTTTACTACTCGGAAGCAAAAAGAATGATTTCAGAAGGCTATATGTATGCAATTGAGGAGAACCAGCAGGAATTCCACGATTTAAAACTTAAGAAAGTTCCTGTTAAGGAAAGGGATGCCGATCCGTCATACAGTCTTGAAAAGTTTGACAGGATGATTTCAGGATATTATTCAGACGGGCAGGCAGCACTCGTTATGAAAACAGAGATAGACCATCCGAATCCATCTGTCAGGGACTGGATAGCATTCAGAATCAATACACATGAGCACCCACGCACAGGTAACAGATACGTTGTATACCCTACCATGAACTTCTCTGTTTCCGTTGATGATCATTATCTTGGGCTTACACATGTTATAAGGGGTATCGACCATCTGGTAAACACTGAAAAGCAGAAATATGTATTCAAATACAATAAATGGGAAATTCCAGAATATTTCCATTACGGGTTTATAACAATTCCTGATACGATTCTGAAAACTACCGTTATAAAGGAGGGAATAAGGTCAGGCAAATATTCTGGATGGGATGATATACGACTGGGAACACTGATGGCATTGAAAAAGAGAGGGTATAACCCTGAGACTTTCAGGAATTACTGGATAAGTTCCGGAATGAATAAAAACAATGCCACATTTTCATGGGATATTTTCAATTCCATGGATCGTGAAATAATAGATAACGATACAGAAAGATATTCCTTTGTTCCGGAACCAGTTATACAGCACATAAAAAACCCTGTGGAATTAAAAAGCCATGCAATGCTGCACCCACAGAATCCAGAAAGGGGATTCAGGGAATACACATTGAAACCCGACGCGAGTATATATTTTCCGGCCAGGGATATGCTGGAAATTGCCGAGGGAGAAACCATAAGATTGAAAGACCTGTGCGTTGCCAGGAAGGAGAATGGCAGAATAGTGTATTCAGATTATGATCCCAGTGAGAGGGTTAAAATTATTCAGTGGGCACCTGAAAATTCATCTGAAATTTCTATATTCCATCCTGATGGCAGTGTTGATAATGGAATGCTGGAGCCGCTTGCCGTCGGGAAAAACAGTGTGGTGCAACTGGAGCGTTACGGATACGTCAATCTAAACGGCAATAAGGGTTACTTCCTTCATAGATAAGTTAAATATACATATATTTAGATGGAAACCTTGAAACACACATATTTAATTGGAGAGAAACCTACTGACCTGTTTATAAAATTCCATATAAATTTTTGATGATTATAACAACATACATAATAAAAAATTAATTATAATTATTTTTCTGTTTCTGCCATCATCCTCTCTATAACGCTCCCGCCCAGGCTATTTTTGTATCCCCTGTATACCACATATCCTGCCGAGAAGACAACTATGATGATAGCGATGAGAACGAATGCAAAATACGGTTCAACAAAGTTACTGATAACGCCATCGTAAAATGCATATGCGAATATTCCCAGGCCGAATGCAGGTGCAAGTATGCTAGCAAAAAGCTTTCTCATGAATGAGACTTTAATTCCTGATCTCCTATAATAGAAATACAGGGAAACATCAGGGATTCCATGATGGAAATACCATAGTATTGTGGCTGCAGAGTATGGTGCAAAAGCTACATAAAATAGCGAGGTTTCATTATATCCGTAAACAGGTATCATCACTGCCAGAACTATCAATGTCATTGTGGTGGCTATTATAAAGTTGACCAGGGCCGCATTGGCTGGAGTTTTTGCTGGTGATAGTTTTGAAAGCCATTTACTCTTAATGAAATTATCCCTAGATAATGAATATAGTAACCTTGCCTGGGCTCCAGAAGCTCCTATTATATTGCTGCTAAAGTAAAATGGCACATATATAAAGGCGAGAAATAAAACTCCGATTTTTCCTATAAATGAAAGATACGATGTAATTAATGGCAGGGGTGATGCTGATAGGGCTGTAATGTTTGGATATGCTGCAAGTTCTGAATATATGCTTACAGATCCGATAACTGTGGCAAGAAGGACCCCTACTATAATTGAACGCCAGACTACTTTTTTGGGCTTTATTCCCTCCTCAGAGAAGAATAAACCCTTCCCGTATGCCTCAAATGTTAGAAACCCAGAAACAGCAGCACCAAGTCCTATACCAGCAAATCCTGTAGGAGAAGATGACGGGTTTAAATAAGTCAGGGAGTTGTTCTGCGTTGTTAATATAACATAAACAGCAGCTGCAAGCATAACACCCACCTGCGCCCATACGCTTATCTCTATGATTCTTGCCAGGTTTCTAACCTGATATTTTGCCCCTATGTACATTACAAAAACTGTGATTAGGGCTATAACAGGTACAAGCACAAATGGAAGTAATATTCCATATACAATATATATGGCCACAAGCATTATTTCCGCAGTTATCAATCCATTTCCAACCTGCAAAAATGAATAATATGCATAGTTCAGTATGGCTGTAAACTTCCCGACTGCTTTGCCGAACCCCATCTCTGCAAGTCCGTAGTAACCACCTGCAAATGGTGCCAATCTGGTATATTCCATAATTGGAATAGACATAAGAAGAACTACAACTAAACCTAAAATGCCAACATAAATTGCAGCACCTCCAGCGTAGTCGATATAACCTCCGGCCACTGAAATTGCAAATCCATAAACAAATATGCCCGACATGGTCAATGTTATAAAACGTCTCAGCGGTATGGAATTTTTATTAAGATTTTTCTGTTTCCATTAATTTATAATTAATTTTAATATATAAATATATGTATAAACATATTGTTATAAATTTTAAACCACTAAAGTATGCTTTATATTTATCGAAAATAATTTTATACCTTGAAACAGGATAGCACGCTATATAAACAGAATACTTGCTTTTAAATCGAATATATAAGAAATTTGGAAATGGTCTACCATATCTATATGGCTATTTTATACGAGCTGATATAATTCTTAAATTATTAGATAATCAATAAATATTTTACATTGTGCTAAAATTTTATCCACGTGGATAACAGCTTCAACAGTGAGCATGGATATTATTCATATATTAAAAACAAAAAATCATAAGTTCTAAGTTGTAATATCTGAATTATGAAAACAGATGACCAGAGAAACGTTATATGTGGAGGTGACCCGGAAAACTATCTGAAAGCCTATTTAAAGGGTCTTTATTTTGACCTTGATGATGGAGAAGAAATCAGTGTAATCTTCCTATCTGAAAAGTTCCCATTCAACCCTGAAAAATTTGGACAGCTGGTAAGTGCAGCAAAATTAAAACTTTCGGATTACAAAGATGAGGGTAACGAAAAGAAATTGATTATTAGAAAATAATTTAAACTTTCCCTGTGTCTGTTCCAAGTTTCACAGCAACTTTATAAAGAAATAAATGGTCATAACCACCCTGAATAATTCCACAGCAGTGTTTTTCATTGAAGCTGAATCTGAAAATTTTCAATCTATTGTAAACCATTGTTCTATTAATAATCTCCTTCCCAAAGGAAATAGTCTCCCGGAATGATTCAGTTTCCCTTGATATTTCGGCATCTATAATAAAAGCACAGTCTTCAGGAATAATTTTGTTATAATAGATGTTATTATTATCATAATTCATAAGAAATTTTATCTTATCCTCCATGTGGACCGAGGCTGCAAGAATGTGCTTGACCGAGCATGTGTTGAATATTCTGACCCTTACATTTCCCTCTTTACCAGAAAAATAGTTTTTATCAGCAATAAAAATATAGGCTTTTCTGTTTCTTACCTCTATTCTGTTGAAACCCAGATGCCCGTAACTATCATATACAAACCCCAGGGACAGGTAATCTACATTATTAATTGAATCATGCAGTAATGGCAAATATTTAACTCCATGAAATTTATGCCTGAATTTCAGTCTCACGCTCCGGCTTTCATACATGGCATCCTTGCTATTCACTTCAAGGATTTTTTTTACGTACTCATCGGGATTTTTTCCGGTGAAAATTCCAGTTTCTATATTCCAGCCATTTGAAATAATATAATCCATTTATCACTATTGATTAACCGATAAAACATTTTTCTGTCCAGAAAAATCAATAATTTTGCTGGATATCTTGATCCGGACATAAACCTTATAATTATATGTTGTATTATACTTAGATACTATGGATAAGGCAATGGACAATTATGATGCATCACAGATACAGATTCTCGAGGGGCTCAAGGCAGTTAGAAAAGTTCCGGGTATGTATATAGGGTCTACAGGGCCGGAAGGACTTCACCATATGGTATACGAAGTCGTTGACAACTGTATAGACGAGGCGATGGCAGGCTACGGCTCTGATATTAATATAGTTATATACAGGGATGGATCGCTGTCTGTAGAAGATGATGGCAGGGGAATTCCGGTAGATATACATCCTAAGTACAAGAGGCCAGGACTGGAAATAGTCATGACGGAGCTCCATAGCGGTGCAAAATTTGACAAGAAAGTCTATAAGGTTACAGGCGGGCTTCACGGTGTTGGTGTCCATGTTGTGAATGCACTGTCTGATTATCTTATAGCCCTTGTAAAGAAGGATGGTAAGATTTATTACGAGAAATTCAAGCAGGGCGTGCCTGTATCCGGTTTGAAGGTTATTGGCAGGTCAGAACAATCTGAAGACCCGGAAATCAGCAATATTGAGCTGAAATACCCGGATCATGGTACTGTAATAAAATTTTTCCCGGATGCAACAATATTCGATAGCATAGATTTCTCATACCAAACAATTTCACAGAGAATAATGGACCTGGCATTTCTGAATCCCAATATAACTATAGAGCTAACTGACCAGAGGTCCGGCAAACACGAAAAATTCCACTTTGAGGGTGGGCTGGTTGAGTATGTCCAGTTCCTGGATCAGGGCAAGGAGGCAGTCAACAGGGATCCGATATACTGCCATGAGGCATATAAGGACTATGTGGTTGAATTTGCCCTTCAGTATACTGATGGAATCAGCGGGATGGAAGAAAGTTTTGTCAATAATATTAAAACACCCGAGGGCGGAACACATATGACAGGTTTCCATACAGGGCTTTCCAGGGCTGTTCTTGACTACGCGAAATCAAAAAATTTAATAAAAGGCGTAACAGCACTCACCGGGGACGATACCAGGGAGGGGCTCACTGCAGTAATCCATGTTAAGATGTTCAACCCACAGTTCGAGGGACAGACAAAGGAAAAGCTTGGCAACTCTGTTGTCAAAAGCATTGTGTCTTCCATAACTGAAAAATATCTGAAGGACTACTTCGAATCATATCCACCTGTTGCAGACTCTATAATAAAAAGGGTGCTTGCTGCCGCCGCGGCAAGGGAGGCATCCAGAAAGGCAAAGGAGCTTGTCAGGAGAAAAACAGCTCTGGAGAGCGGGACACTGCCGGGAAAACTTGCAGATTGCTCATCAAATGATTCCGATAAAACAGAGGTATATATTGTTGAGGGAGATTCTGCAGGGGGTTCTGCAAAGCAGGCAAGGAACAGAGAATATCAGGCAATACTTCCACTTAGGGGCAAAATATTAAATGTTGAAAAGTCCAATGATAACAAGGCCCTGGAAAATGAGGAAATAAAGAACCTTATTACCGCCATAGGTACAAATATAAAGGATAAGTTTGACCTGAAAAACCTCCGTTATGGCAAAATTATCATAATGACCGATGCGGATGTTGACGGTGCGCATATAAGGACACTGCTCCTGACGTTCTTCTACAGATTTATGAATGAGCTTATACAGGGAGGGCATGTATACTTTGCCCAGCCGCCATTATTCCGCGTCCAGAAGGGAAACGAAATAGTCTATGTTTTCAGTGAGGATGAAAAGGATAAGGAGGTGGCCAGAATGGGAAAGAATGTGGTTATACAGAGGTTCAAGGGTCTGGGAGAGATGAATCCAGAACAGTTATGGGAAACCACAATGAACCCTGAAACCAGAAAACTTGTACAGGTGAGCATAGAGGATGCACTGTACGCTGACCAGCTTTTCAATATACTCATGGGAGAGAAGGTTGAGCCCAGGAGAAAATTCATAGAGGACAACGCGAGGTACGTCCAGAATCTTGACATATAGGTGAAATAAATGTTACTTAGACCGATTGAAGAAGAAATCAAAACATCATATCTAGATTATGCAATGAGTGTAATTGTCAGCAGAGCCATACCGGATTTTCGTGATGGATTAAAGCCTGTTCAGAGAAGGATAATATATTCTATGTTTGAGCTTGGCGTTACCCACGATAAACCATACAAAAAATCAGCCCGTATCATAGGAGAAACCATGGGTAAATACCATCCACACGGTGATTCATCAATATATGAGGCACTGGCAAGGATGGCCCAGGATTTTTCATTGAGATATACATTGATAGATGGCCAGGGCAACTTTGGGTCCATTGACGGGGATGCACCTGCAGCAATGAGGTACACAGAGGCCAGGCTGGGAAGAATGGCTGAGGAAATGGTACGGGACATAGAAAAGGAAACAGTCCCCTTCAGCCCCAACTTTGACGGTTCCCTGGATGAGCCTGTATATTTCCCCTCAAGAATTCCACAGCTTCTTATAAACGGCACATCTGGCATTGCCGTTGGAATGGCTACAAATATGGTGCCCCACAACCTGACAGAGGTTTCTGATGCAATTATGTATGCTATCGATAATCCCGGTTGCAATGTTGAAGATTTGCTGAAATTTGTAAAAGGCCCAGATTTCCCGGGCGGTGGAGTCATTTACCGTAATTCTGACCTTCTGAATATATACAGGACGGGCCACGGCAAGGTTTTCTGCCAGGGTGAAATAGACGATACAGAAAAGAAAAAGATAATCATAAAAACATTGCCATACGGCGTCAATAAGGCATTATATATACAGAACGTAGCTGAACAGGTTAAGAATGGGGTAATCAACAATATTTCTGATATAAGAGATGAAAGCGACAGGAATGGAATCAGGGTTGTTATAAAGGTTAAAAATGAAGATAGCAAGGGACTTACAATCAACCAGCTATATGAACACACTCCCCTGGAAACTACAATAGGTGTAAACAACCTTGTCCTTCTCAACAACGAGCCCAAGGTAATGACCCTGGATGAAATGATTCTTGGCTTCATTGATTTCAGGCTAGATATAATAAAGAAGCGTTCAATTTACGACGTCAACAGATTGCTGGACAGGGAGCATATACTTGCAGGCCTGGCCATAGCCCTGCAGAATATTGATCTGGTAATAAAAATAATAAAGTCATCTGATAACGCTGAGATAGCCAGAACCTCATTGATGTCCCAGCTAAGTCTTTCTGAAAAGCAGGCTGTTGCAATACTGGACATGAGATTACAGAGGTTAACAGGCCTTGAAATAAGGAAGATAAATGAGGAACTGGTAAGCATTAAGGAAAATATAGCAAGGCTGAATCAGATTATAAATAACGATTCCGCAAGGCGTGATGTATTAAAGCAGGAAACGCTGGAGATAAAAAAGCAGTTCGGCGATGAAAGAAGAACCGGAATACTTAACAGGGACATTAATTCAAGGAATGACGAGGATCTCATACCTAACGAAGAATCAATAATGATACTGAGCGAAAACGGGCTGATCAAAAGGGTTTCAACTGAGGAATACAATGTCCAGAGAAGGGGAGGTAAGGGCACAATAACTGCCACCAGGAAGGAGGATACTGTAAGGAGCATACTTTCATGCATGTCCCATGACATGATATACTTCTTCACCAACACCGGCAGGGTACTGAAAGCCAAGGCATACACAATAGAAAAGAAATCCCGTACGTCTCTTGGAAGCATCGGGGGGACCTTCCTGAAAATGGGAGAAAACGAAAAAATCAGGCAGATAATGAAGTCCCCTGAAAGTTCTAAAAATCACCTGATCATAGTAACCAAGAAGGGGTTCATCAAAAAAACTCCTGTAAAGGAGATACTGGATATGCGTGAATCAGGGCTCAAGATAATAAAGCTGGATGACCAGGATGAAGTTGTTTCTGTAATGGATCTGGAAAAGCCATCGAAAATATTTGTGGCCGCATCAAATAATAAGGCTGCTGTATTTCTCAGTGATGAGGTATCTGTAACGGGCCGTGCATCACGTGGTGTAAAATCAATGAAATTAAACGGTGCTGAAGTAATCAACTCCTTCATGGTGGATGATAACGATACAGTCATGAGCATAACAGAGAATGGGCTCGGTAAAAGGACCTCGATAACTGATTTCTCAATACACCACAGAGGAACTTCTGGCAATTTAATATTCAAGGAAAGTGAGAGAACCGGTTCTCTGGTTACTGCCATACCTGTTCAGGACGGCCAGGAGGTTCTTATTGTAACAAGAAACAATAAAACAATAAGGCTCAACTCTGATGAAATCAGGATTCAGTCGAGAGTAACCTCCGGGGTTAAACTTATCAATGTTGATGACAATGACCAGGTAGTGGCAGCATCCGTGCTGTGAATTTTTTAGCATTTTAAATTAATTTTTTTGAACCTACCTGGAATATAAAATTTATCTGATTTTTTTATAAAACTGTATAATAAGTTTTATAAAATAAGTAATAATCAGCAACCATGGATATTTCTCTTGTGGGGTTGGGTCACATAGGAAAGGCAGTAGTTGGCATTTTAAATGAAAATCATGAATATTTTAAGTCTAAATTCAATGCAGATATAAGGGTAATATCTGTTTCTGATTCAAGAAATACTATTTATGACAAGAATGGTTTAAATCTGGATAAGGTACTCATGTACAAGGAGAGAAAAGAACTTGATGAGGTTGCCGAGGTTATAGGCATGGATGAAATTTATTCTCTGCATTCAGATATAATAGTTGATATGTCACCTGCAACAAAGGATGGGATAGCAGGAATGAAAATGTATACCGGTGCATTTGAGGCCGGAAAGCATGTTGTGACATCCAACAAGGCACCTCTGGCACTGCACTGGAACGAGATTATGGAATCATCACTGAAAAACAGGAAAAAAATACTTTACGAATCCTCTGTGGGAGGGGGTGTTCCCCTTTTTAACCTGAATAAATATTCTTTAAAATCATCAAAACTCCTGGAATTCAGGGGGCAGGTAAGTTCCACAATAAATTTTGTTTTGAATCAGATGATCGCCGGAGTTGATTTCCATGAGGCTATAAAAACAGCACAGAACATGGGAATAGCCGAAACTGATTACCGTGATGACACAAATGGCCTTGATGGCGCCAGAAAAACGGTGATCATCGCCAACGCACTCCTCGGGAAGGATTATACACTGAAAGATGTGGCATATGAGGGCATTGATAATATAAAGGATATCAACTATATGAAAAATTCCGGAGAAGTTTACCGTGTACTTTCCCATATAACCGGCGGGAAAGATCCAGTTGTAGAATCTAAAATATTTACCATAAAGCAGGAAGATCCTGTGGCTTCTATGGATTCACTTTCTATGGGATACCTGGAGAGAACCGACAATAATGATGATCTTACGGTTTTTGAAAAGCACGATGGCCCGCTGGAAACAGCAGCCCAGGTTGTCAATGATATTCTGCTTCTTTCATAATTTTATATTATTCCCGGGAGTGCAACCAGGATTCCGGTTATGAAGAAGAATATGAACCATATTATTATTTCAACTATTGCTAGAACAAAGCTTCTGCCTATGCTGATATCGTAAATGATGCTGTACACATATAAAAGTATCACCAGTGTTATTATAAATGCAAGGAGGCTTCCCAGGGCTGCCAGAGGCGCAAAAACAAAGTGAAGCCCCAGAGAGAAGAATATAATTATTATGGGTGTAAGGAGAGTTACTACAATGGCATTTCCGAAATTTGCAGTAGATTTATGAACAACAATAAGTGAGGCCGCGTAGGCTGGCAGGGAAATTATTACAATGGCTATCAGCAATGCAATTATATCAAAGAGCAATGACATAAAATTTAATGGGAAATGAAGTTATTAATATTTTTCATAGATTCTGCCATTTGAGATACCTCATAGGCCTTCATATTTTGGCTGGAAAAAATCACTGCATAAACAATAATATAATATACTGTAATTATAAATTATGAAAGTTGCAATAATAGGTGCAGGCACAGTTGGTAAATCTATAGCAGAGGGCATAAAGAATGATTTCAGCGTATCCCTGAGTTCAGGTTCATTTGAAAAATTAAAAAAATGGAATAATGAAAGATTTCAAATCTTTGATAACAATGTTGACAACGCGAAGAATGCAGAGGTAATACTCCTCACCATAAAACCGGGCATATCAGATTCTGTGATGGAGGAAATACAGGCAGCATCCAGAAATAAGCTTGTAATATCCTTCATGGCAGGTGTGACACTTAACCATATGCAGGAAAGGCTGAAGGAATCACATATTGCCAGGGCAATGCCAAGTATACCCATGCTTGTACAGAAGTCCGTTACTGCATACAGTTATAAAAATCTTGATAATAAAGAGATCGAACTGATGAAAAAGATCCTTGCAGGATTCGGATCCTATGTGAAAGTTGAGGAGTCTAATATGGACGCTGTTACCGGGTTGAGTGGTAGTGGCCCAGCCTTCGTTGCAATCATGGCAGATTCCATGATAAATGCTGGAATACTGGCGGGAATACCGAGACAGCAGGCAACAGACCTTGTAATTGATACCTTTATAAATACAATGCAGCTAATGAGGGAAAGGGGCATATCCGCATCAGATCTCAGGGACGAAGTAATGACTCCCGGGGGCACAACAGTCACAGGTATATACGAAATGGAAAAGGCCAACGTCAGAACTGCTATTGCAAATGCTGTACTGGGTTCATATAGAAAGGCCCAGGAAATTGGCAGAAAAAACTAAAATCAAGCAATATACCCTGGCAATAAAATTAATTTCCAGATTATAAAATAACATTTATCTCCATTTCGAGGAATATAATAAGTTTTTAAATATAATAAAATTATTCACATATCTTCCTGCCCGAAAGCCATTACCAGCAGTACAAATCCGACAAATGTGAAGAAGAAAGATATCCAGCTGGAAATCTGATGTGGCCCTATCTGGGAATTAATAGTCGGAAATGCACTGTAATCCAGAAATGTGGGAATTGAAATTATAAGAAATATAATTCCTGTCACCATCATATACTTCGAACTTTTTCTCATTTTATCAAATTTCTCTCTCATCATATTAAAGCCACCCCTATAACAGCAAATGTGAATATATACAGAAGTATCGGTGCAATCACGGTCCTCGACGAAATCTTGCCATTTCTGGATCTATTATGTCCCAGAGAAATAGCATACAGTATTATTGATATTATAACAAGTACCAGTGTTATTACAAGCAACCCCTCCTCATAGACGGCAAAGTTTCCGAACACGGGGGATACCATGGTAGAAGGATTTTCATGGTACATTGCCCCTATGGGTTTGATTAATACCGCATACAGGATAAATGGCACGCTGCCAAACAGGTAAATTATCATCGAATAATAATATAGATATATAGATTTTTTATCCATTTTAAACCCTCGCCTTTATTGTTCTCTGCAGCATTAAAAAAATAATCGCTGCGAACATGAATAAATTAATTACAAGCACTACTGCCCAGAGACTTTCATATTTAAATGGATACTCCTGGGTAATATACCACATTATAGGATCCACAACAACAAGTTGCAGTATGCCTATCAGGTAAACAATATTAGTTACTTTCATTTGCCTCACCATCCCTTTTTGCGAATCTCATAGCATATACTGTTATAAATGATATGAAGGTTATAGACCACCACAGGTACATTGTCATTAGCCTTGTCTGGCTAAGCCCCGGTTGCGAATATCCCCATACTGTCATGACAGCCAGTCCAATAAGCATAAATATTCCAAATGCAGTAATCCATGGCCTTTCCAGCACTCCCTTATTATGGTATCTGTCTATGAAGGGTAGTATAAGTATGAATACAAGCATACCTATTATCAGAGGAACTCCTCCTGTGCTCAAACCGTAACCTGCCACATCCATTAGTTTGTAAACAGGTGTTATGTACCAGTCAGGAACTGGAAATGTTCCGTAGGCAAGAGAACCGTATGCAAGTGTTAGCTGTTGTGGGAATGCAGCTGATATCAATAGTATTACTCCCACCATTACAATTCCGGAGAACATTGCATAGAGTAGGTTTGTGGGAAACCATGGTATCATTTCCCCCTTCTTTGGTTTTTCGCTTGCTAGGCCAGATCTCTCGAATAGCATAAAATGCACTGCAAAGAGAGCCAACATCAACGTTGAAAACACTGCCACATGAAGCGCTAACAGATGGGAGAAAGTAGCTGTGGTTGTTCCATTTCCTATAAGTATTGCCTCAAGCCAGTTTATGAATGCTCCTGGAAGTATTCTGCCAAGCACGCTTCTCTGCATAAATAGTAAACCGATATGCACGGCTGCCATTGCTATTGCAGTATTTGCAAGCATGTACCCAAGTATAGCCGTAAATATTGTAAGCAGGAATAAAATAACTCCCAGAATCCACTGTAGCCACCTCCATTTTCCCTTATATGAGCCAACAAACCACTGCCTCATCATATGGAAATAAACCAGCCCTATCATGGCGTATGCCATATAAAGATGGGATGTCAGTATTATATGCCCGAACGGGACATCGGATATAATGTACTGGGTAGATTGATATGGATCAACCTGACTGTAATAAAAGAACAGGACTATTCCTGAAACTATCTGATAAATAAGTGCGGTTGCAACCCATGCCCCAGTCCATTCATCTATTTTATAGCCTCTTTTTGTTACTGATTTAAATCCTAACGTATAGGAACCATCTGGGAGATCTTTTTCTTCCTTCATCAAATCGGTTAAATTATAATTATTAGCTTCTGCCTTTTCCATTTATTTCACCTACGAGCTCCTACTAGAGCTATTTCCGGAAAAACTTCCTTTCCAGTTCAAATTATTGGCACTATCATTTTGGTTGCTTACTACTGTAGTTCTATATAATATGACGCCACTGCTGTTGCTATTCAACTCCAAAGCTGAAGTTGCCAGACTTTTGTAATTTGAAGAACTAGAATTATTAACTTCTCCAGTATACATTGTGGATGGATAAGAAGTCGGGTTTCTGGAAGTTCTTATCGCAGTCCCGCCTGTGAGATCTTCTGTTTTAACCTGTGAACCATAAGTTTCCCCGCCCGGGAACTTAAGATGCGTTCTTATAACAGCATTGCTTGAATTTATTCCATAAACATATATATTGCCGCCTCCATTGGAGCCATTACTATCTGTTGCAAGCATAATCTGCGGCAAAGAATGATTTGCTGGGCTTGATGCAGGACCATTATTGTAAAGGTTTCTGCCCCCCCATACAGGGTTGTACTGGCTTCCGTGGCACTTGCAGTAAATTAAACCGTACTCTGGCCACTGTGCCGGTGTTCCCGGGGCATCGGGTTTATATCCGATAAGCTTGGATTCAAAAGGTATACTCTGTCCTGGGTGGTAATCCAGAAATGGAGGCACGCATCCCAGATGCTGGCATATGCCGCTTAGAGCAAGGATAGAATAATTATCTCCAGACCCTTTATAGTTCTTTACATAAATGATTCCGTCCATGGGAGCAGTTGAAGATGGAGATACTGGGGCAAATCCACTTGAAGGAGATGTATTGGGTGTTGTAACCTTAACATTCTTCAGAACAATTAAAAAGGTAGGTTCGTCCTGCAAGGGATAATTAAAAACAAGTATGGGTGTACTTGTTGATGTAGGACTTGCTGCTGCATATTCTATAACATCAGATATTGTAATCCTGTTTCCACTGGGGTCCTCCAGAACAGCCAGAGGAAAGTTATCCATCACAGGTACGCTCCGGTCACTTGGTACAACGTAACGTTCCATAGATAATCCCCCCACCATCAGAGCTGCGATAGAAAGACCTGCTCCCTTCAGAAAAGCCCTTTTCTCAGGCTCAGGAATATAGTTCTTATCATTGACCATGAATGTTGATTTGTAAGATATCTAAATGTTTACTTAATTCCCTGAATATGTTCAATAAAAACAAAACATATTTTTAATTCCAAGTTAATTATGAATAAGTGATAGCTGATGTTTGATTCCTACATGGATATATTGATAATTGCGGTTGTTGCGCTGATCATATTCGGCGGAACAAAGAAGATACCGGAAATGGCGAGAAATTTGGGTAAGGCTACTGGTGAATTTAAAAGGGGCCAGATGGAGATTGAAAATGAGTTGAAAAACGGAACAAGCACTGCACAGGCAAACAAAGGCCAGGTTAATTACATGAAAATTGCCGAAGATCTAAATATAGATATAAAGGACAAAACAATAGATCAAATAATCAGTGAAATTAATGAGAAGCTGGGCACCTCATCAAAGCCTGTGGAAGGGGCAGTAGAAACCAAGCAAAACTAATATGGAAAACGAATTATTGAACTATCTGGTCAAATATTCAGACGAAATTAGATACAGGGTAATCAGAATACTGGCAGTTTTTGCTGTGTTTTTTGGAATTTTCGTTATTTTCAGAATCCAGTATGTTTCTATATTCGGTCAGAGATTCCTTTTTTTATATCCAGATCCTCTGGATAATGTCGGTGCCCAGGTGTTATACCTCTTAAAATCCCATGACCTTACCTCAAATACAACGCTTCTTGTATTGAAGCCTGTTGATGGTGTAATGGCTGATTTTTACACATGTATGGCCATTTCACTCATAATTTCTATGCCCGTTATAATATATGAAGTTTCAAAGTTCATTGACCCGGCGCTAAAAAACAGTGAAAAGGAACTTTTAAGATCAATAATAATACCTGCATCCCTTCTATTCTTTGCTGGAGCATTTGTGGGAATTTATTTTATTGCACCTGTACTGTTCAGGATTTTTGCAGATTTTGATTTGGGTGTGGGTGCAGATGTAACTATGGGGATATCCAGTTTTGTTTCTTTCATATTTATGTACACCATAGCTTTTGGTCTTTCATTTGAAATTCCGGTGTTCATGGTGGGCCTGAGTAGGTTCGGCATAGTCACAGCGGATACATGGAAAAAGAACTGGAGATATGCGGTTATAGGTGCACTGGTCTATGGTATGATATTCTCACCCGGTGTTACTGGATTTACCATGGTTGTAATAGCCATACCCATGATTGCACTCTACTTTGCTGGAATTCATTTCTCTATCAAAGCAGAGAAAAAATTTGAAGCAGAAAACACATATTCAAGCAGCGCCGATCAGTGATAATCCTTTAATTTCAAATTTTCCCCCGATTTTATATTTTATCTTTACAGCCTGCCTTTCTTTATTAATAGAATTATATATCTCCTGCTGCATTTCAATTTGTAAAGGATTCTCTATTCTATAATCATTGTTTGGCGTAAAATGATCAATGATGGTACATACAGGTTTTTTGATTAGCGGGCACATTTCATCAGTGCATGGACCCTGTATTGTGGTAACTGATATTGATAGAACCCTCTTTCCTATCAGTTTAAACTCTTTGTCTCCGATTTCAATTGAGCCATTGCCCACCTGGATTTTCATAAGAGATTATCCATATGTATTATTAAAGTGTTATTATGTGCATTATGTTAAATTTAAATTAATAAAATATAGCAATATGATTTTATATTGTTTAATAATAATGGAATATGCATGATAAAATTACTTATAACGAATCAAAAGTTCTAAGACTTTTAATGGAAGACTCAAGAATATCAGTTCTTGATATCTCCAGAAAGCTCGGACTCAACAGGAATACCGTGTCGAATATCATAAAAAAATTGAATAGCGGTATCATAGAAAGATACACTCTGGAAACAAAAGAATCCGAGGATAGCCTTTACATAATTATGGAGACAGACGACATAAATTCCGTTGATAAGGATAAAGTTATAGAATATTTCGAGCTGGCCAACGGCCACTACACTGTTATAATGAACAGGGATACGATTGGGACGGGTATACGCTACATCAGGGTAGATATAGCGCACCATAGAGTTATCAACAAAATTCCACCAGCAATAGATCTGTACTGTGATTACTGTGGTGGCATTATAGCAGGGAAACCTCTGAAAACTGATACCCCGGATGGAACATTATATTTCTGCTGCAACACCTGCAGGAGTGATTATATGAACAACGAAAACACACAAAAACCTATAAAAAATAGGCATTCTGCCCTGTAAACATATAAATAGGCTTTATCAATTCTAAAACATGGCAACAGACCCAGTTTGTGGAATGAAAGGAAAAAAGGAAATATCCAGCGAGTATGGTGGCAAAACATATTACTTCTGCAGGGAAGAATGCAGGGAAGAATTTAATAAAAATCCTGTAAAATATACAAGGTGAATGAATGGCTGTAGATCCTGTTTGTGGAATGTATGTATCAGAGGATTCTGCTATATACTCAGATAGAGACGGGGTCAGGTACTATTTCTGCTCTCAGGGCTGCAAGGATAAATTCGACAAGCCAGATGAGGAAAGCGGTGCGTTGAAAACCAAACTCTTTATCGCATGGCCATTTTCTTTAGCAGTTATTTTTATTGATTACCTGTTAGTTTTTCCATTCAAAAATTTTGTCTTGCTTATACTTGCACTTCCAGTTCAATTTTATGTGGGACTTGATTTTTACCGTGGTGCTTATGAGGCCATAAAGGATAAAATGGGCAATATGGACCTCCTCATTACACTGGGAACCCTGACAGCGTTTTTCTTTTCCCTGACGGTGACCGTTGATCCACACATATTTCCTGTCAGCTATACCTATTATGATGCATCAGTTTTTATAATAACGCTGATTCTTACAGGAAGCTATATAGAATCACTTACAAAGAAAAAAGCCAATTCTTCGGCCACCACACTTTTATCACTTCTGCCGGATAAAGTACATGTGCTTAAGAATGGTGAAACTGTTGATATGCCCATAGAATCCATGGTACCCGGTGATATAATACAGGTAAGACCCGGTGAGAATATTCCGGCAGATGGCATTGTGGTAGATGGTTCTTCTGAGGTAGATGAATCCATGGTTACAGGAGAGGGGGAGCCAGTACTCAAAAATAAGGATTCTGCGGTAATCTCGGGGACAGTGAACCTGAACGGGCTTATCACTATTTCCGTGAAAGAAACTGGAAACAATTCTACTGTAAATAAAATTTACTCCATGATACAGATGGCATCAATGGGAAGGGCAAAAATACAAAAAATATCGGATATATTCTCATCTTATTTTGTACCCATAGTGCTTGTTGCAGCGGGGTCATCAGCCATTTTCTGGTACTTTTATTTGAGATCCCTAGGAAATCCACTATATTCCATAATTGCAGTGCTTGTTTTTGTTTCTGTTGTTGTAATAGCATGTCCCTGTGCAATAGGACTTGCGGCCCCCATTACCCTTCTTATTTCCTCCAACGCATCCTCCAGAGATGGCATACTGATAAAAAATTCAAGCTCAATGGACAGGCTTTCAAAAATTGATACAGTAATATTCGATAAAACAGGTACAATTACAGACAACACTCTGAAGGTTACAAAGTTCAGTATTCATGGTGATGAACATCTTGCAGTTTCACTTCTTTATTCCATTGAATCTCTATCCAACCATCCCGTTGCGGTAGCAATATGTTCCTATCTTAAGGATAGAAACCCGGAAAAGATTGAGATCAAGGAATTCAGAGAGATCCCCGGCACAGGCGTAAGCGGAATTTATAATAGTACCGGTTTGGAAGCAAAGAGGTCTGAGGGGCATATATCATTATTCCTTGATGGAAAAGAGATGGCATCACTGGAAATAGACCATTCCATGAGGAAGGGGATAGAAGAGGATGTGAAAAACCTCATCAGGAATCACATCAAGGTCATGATAGTTACTGGTGATACCGAGGAAAATACCTCTGGGATTGCCGGTAAACTTGGCATAACAGAATATTACTGTTCCATGAAGCCGGATATGAAGGCAGACATTGTAAAAAAGGAGCAGGAAGCCGGAAGATATGTTATGTTTGTTGGTGACGGAATAAATGATACTGTAGCAATGAAGACTGCTGATGTGGGCGTTGCAATGGCCTCAGGATCGGACATAGCAAGTGCAACAGGAGACATTATACTTTTGAACAACGATTTAAAAAACATTTTGAGGAGCATATACATTGGGAAATACACAATAAAGAAAATAAAGCAGAATATTGGCTGGGCGATAGGATATAATTCTGCACTTATACCTGTTGCAGCCGGAGTCCTGGTTCCTCTGCTGGGGCTCGGAATATATTATGTGCTTCCCATATTCGCAGCCCTGGCAATGGGCCTGAGTTCCACTACGGTTGTATTAAACTCTCTCAGGTTACGGACAAGGCTATCCAGAAATATTGATCAGGCTGTACTTTAAAAATTTTATTACCCCCTCACACAGGATTTTCCAGATTAGATAAATTTATAAGTATTTTCTTAATTGTTATGCATGGAATTGAGGGTTATAGGGATGTCTGAGGGTCGCAGAATACCGGATAAATTTACCTGTGGCGGAAAGGATTATTCCCCGAAGATAGAGATACATGATAGAAATGAAGATGGCTATTATTTTATTGTTATGAACGATCCAGACGCACCTTCAGGGCTGTTTACCCACTGGCTAATATATAACATACCGGCAGGGATCGTTACCCTGGAAGAAAATATGGGCAGCAAGGAGATAACTGCCGAGGGATATTATCAGGGGATGAACGATTTCGGTGAGCTGGGTTACAGGGGCCCATGCCCTCCCAGAGGAGATGGTGACCACAGATATTTCATAAAAATTTACAGGATGAAAGAGGCCGTGAGCAGAAAAAAAATTGATGCTGAAAATTCATACAAGATTCTTGATAAACTGACACCTGAAGCAGAATTCTATGCAATCTACAGCAGGGAATAAGTCTATTCCATATTTTCCAGCGCACCGATTAACTGGCTGTACGCCTCTGGGAAATCTGTTCCTGTTATGCAGACCCTGAGATATGTTCCAGATATTCCGAAGTATCTTGCCGGTAATGCTATAATGCCTTTTTCTGCAAGTTTTTCACTTACAGTATCTGAATCCCTTTCTGTATATGCAGAGTAATCCATAAATGAAACGGGAAGTGCAAGGGGTGTTTTTTCATTGAAGAATTTTAATTTCCCCCTGTCCTTCAAAAGGACACTGTGATTTTTTCCTATGACCTCCCTTACCTGCTGCAATAATTCATCATGTTTTTTCAGGACATGGTAACCGGCAGAAATGTTCAGCACCGAAACATCCTCTGTGATGAGTCCCTTGAATCCTTCCAGTGCCGACGCATCTCTCTCATCGGGCGCCACTATATATCCGAGTCTCAGGTCCCCTCCACCGTAGACCTTTGTAAAAGTGTTAACAATAAATCCATTTCTATATGTGTAATGATCCAGGGTGTCAACAAATTCCATGAAGGTTTCATCTATTACAGCAGATTCATACTTTTCTGGCAGTTTTGCCATTGTCCCTGTAGGATTATTTGGATTGCTGGCTGTAAATACTTCTTCCCCATTCCTGAAACCTAATATTTCAGGTGTTTTATATATCATTTCGTATTCAGGCCGGTTTACACTGAAAGACCTGTACTTTCCGGCCAGATGGAAAAGAACCATGGAAAATGCCTCTGTAGCACCATGTGTTATGACGACCTGTTTTAGGCTACATGCATGCAGTCCGGCTATTTCTTCCTTTAAATCACTGTCATTCTTTACAGGAGAATTGCTTAAATACTCTTTTAAATTAAAAACATTTGACATCCCACTATGGCTGAGCTCATATTTCCCGTGATGCCGGTTAAGCCAGTTGATTGTTTCACATTCCATATAAGTGTATTCCATAAGGGTTATTTTAATATATTGCAAAAATTACGGAATTTTAAATTTTATGCCGGTGAAACCCCCATGGCTGACAGTAGTTTGACACATTATTCCTGTTCAATACCAACCTGCAGGGTCTTTCCAGCTAAAAGCTAAAAATGGATATCGAGAATGTATTTGTAAGTTGCTGTAATAATATACCATGAAAATAAGAAGATATCTATTTTTCGGATTGATTTCCGGATTCATTTCGGCCATATTTGAGGCTGTAATGTTTTACCTGTATGATGTTTTATCCTCACTTTCACCTGGATACCAGTTTACAGCCATAGGCATGAGACTGCTCAAAATTTCCGGAATCTATGGAGAATTTTACGGTCTTTTACTGCATTTTCTGGTGGGGACAGTGGTTGGATTATTTGCGGCGCTAATATCCTATTATATTCCCCACCTGAGAATAAATACCACTTTATCAGGGCTTGGCACAGGAGTACTGGCAGGGTTTCTGATACTGCTTGTGTTCAGCCTGCCTGTAAATATATTCCTGCTCCACCTCTATGTGTATGAAAAATACTATATTCCATCAACATTCTTCTATTACACCATGCACATATTTTATGGGGCTGTATGGGGTATCTTCCTTGGATTCTTCTCCAGCAGGCATGTCATTAAAAAGTGAAGTGAAATTCTATTATAATCGAATGAATATATTTTTATCCTATACTGTCATTATATGCCATGGATATCAGTGAAAAGATTGCCGGAGAAATAACAATATCTGAAACTCCGGGAATAACCATAAAAAAGTGGCGTGAGGAATTCGGTATTTCCCAGATGGAATTATCAAAATTCATGGATGTATCGCCATCAGTAATCAGTGATTATGAATCAGGAAGAAGAAAATCACCGGGAGCCAACTCGATCAAAAAAATAGTGGACGCACTTATAAAAATAGATGAATCAAGGGGTGGTACCCTTTTGAGGAGGTACAATAGCGGAATACCTTCCGATGCACTTCTGGACATAAAGGACTATGACCATGATATAGAACTCAGGTATATAATGACTAAAATTCGGGGCACTGCCTGTTCCAGGGCTGATCTAAAGAGAAATATCAGGGGATACACAATGATAGATGGAATCAAGGCCATTCTTAAATTTTCATATGCAGAATACAGCAAACTGTATGGATGGTCAAGCCAGCGTATTATCTTTATAACGGATGTATCCTATGGAAGGAGCCCCATGATTGCAATCAGGGCCCATCCACTGAAGCCTGCGGCAGTTGTATACATTAAACCCGGAAATGTGGATGAACTGGCAATAAAACTATCTGAAATTGAAAATATACCCTTAATTAAAACAGATATGGATTACAAAACAATATCATCTGTTATGAACCTTTTAAGATGAAAATATTTTATTGAGATACCATTCCACATCAAATGGTATTAAATCTCCCATATTCTGTCCAATTCCAACAAAAAGTATGGGTTTTTTTATTCCTGCAGAAATGCTTATAATTGATCCTCCCCTTGCATCTGTATCCAGCTTTGTTACAATTATTCCATCATAATTTATTTCTCTTGAAAACGTTGTTGCCTGTTCTATTACGTCCTGCCCAATCATGGCATCAAGAACAAGGAGTGTCATATCGGGCTTTGCCACACGCTTTATTTTTTTCATTTCATCTAGGAGGTTTTTATTCGTCTGCATTCTTCCGGCTGAATCTATAAGCACAAAATCCATTTTCCTTGCCCTTGCATGGTCGATTGCGTCAAAGGCAACCGAGGCTGGATCGCTTTTGAACTCATGTTTTATTATCTCAACGCCGACATTTCTGGCAAGTATCCCAAGCTGGTCTATGGCTCCTGCCCTGAATGTATCTGAGGCCGAAAGCACAACGCTCTTATTATGATCTTTCAGGTAATATGCCAGTTTTCCAATTGTTGTTGTTTTGCCTGTCCCGTTTATGCCCAGGAATAAAATAACGTAAGGTTTTTTATCAATATTTAAGAGATCTGTGGCCTGATTATTATTCTTGTTAACCAGATCCCTGATAACATTTTTGAGTTCATTTTGAACTGTTGAATAATCAATCCTCCTCTTTATTTTGCCCAGATTTGACTTTAACTGCCCTATAATCTCCTCTGTAGCATCAAAGCTCACATCGGACTCCAGTAATGTCTCCTGAATCGTGTCTTCAAGGTCTACCCTGCGTATTATCCTGTCCTGTGCCAGCGCTTTGCCTCCGGTAGACTGGTGGTTCTGATTAACCTCCATGTCACCATGGCCAGAGAAAACCTCTGAAAATTTTTTCTTGAGCTTATCAAACATCAGCTTCTTCCTTCCTGTGATCTCTGTATTGAATACATCAAGGCATCGTAATTATTCTGGGCTGTCTGTTTCTGTTTGATCAGGTTATTGTATGTGTCCTGAAGGCTTTTGATATTTTCTTCCATTCTCTGTATAGTTTTTTCCCTTTCTTCCTCTATGTATATGCTGGACCCTATTGGAACCACGATCTTCTCAGTATCCAGGGTTGCCTTTGAAAAAAGTCCTGAACCTATTGATATTTTTACATCATTCGAATTCTTATAATCATTATCCTTTAGAAGTGCCAGTGTATCAGCAGATTCCTCAAGTGTTTTCATTAAAAGATTCAATCTTGAATCTATGTTCTCTATTAAATTCTTTAAATATTCTATCTGTTCCATTAATTCATTTTCTCCTGCCATTTAATTACCTCCAAATATCTCCCTGTTTTTGATAAGTGATTCTATAACTGGTATGGACTCACCGGATAAATAATTTATCAGGGCCCCTCCACCTGTTGATATATATCCCATTGACCTTGTCAGTGAAAATTCATTTATTGCATTAATGGTATGGCCACCTCCAACTATTTTGGAGGCATTTGACTGCGCAACGTCATTGAATAATTCCCTTGTGCCAAGTGAATACTCATTTATTTCGTACATTCCCATCGGGCCATTCAGGAAGATATTTTTTGCGTTTCCAATAATTTTGCTGAAATTTGCCACAGATTCCATACCTATGTCCGCAATTAATTCCCCTTCTGGGACATGTTCACCGGAATTTATCCTGTCTCCTGATGGGTTCAGGACGAAGTCAACAGGCATATGTATGCTTTTTCTATATTTTGATAGAAGATATTTACAATCCTCTATCAGCCTTTCATAATTCTTGCTGTGCTTCATTATGAATTCCTTATTTCTAAGGCCTATATCCACTCCGGAAGCCCACAGAAATATATTTGCAACAACACCACCGAGTATTATATCATCCACAATATTATTTTCCAGGAATGGCCTTGCTACCTGTATTGCATCGGTTATTTTTGAACCACCCAGTATTGCCAGTTTCGGGTGTCTATTTGATGTTTTGAACATTTCTATATTTTTTACCTCGTTCTCCATGAGCCGTCCGGCAATATTTGGCCCGGCGTTTCGGAAGCCGGTGAGTGTTGCCTGTGCCCTGTGTATTGCCGCAAATGCATCTATGACATAATAATCAAAAAACTGTGAAAGAGTCTTTATAATATGAGTATTTTCCAGAGAATTTTCCTCGTCCTTCACAACCACCTCCTCGCTGTAAAACCTTGAATTCTCCAGCATCACGATTTCCCCTGTCTTCATACGCCTGATTCCATCCTCAGCTGCAGATCCGATAAGGGAATCCACAAAAGTTACATCCCTGCCTATGAGCTTTTCAAGATGCCTTGCATGGTTACGCAAACTGACAAAATCGCTGTCTCCTGGTCTTCCCTGGTGTGCTACAATGACGAGCTTTGAATTTTTCAGTTCATTTATTGTCTGTATATGGTGCCTGAATCTGGTATCATCAAGTATTTCTCCATTAATGGGGTTGATAGGGGAATTTATATCTATCCTCAGGTAAACTCTTTTGCCGGTAAAGTCAAAATCGTTCATGGTATAAAAAGGAAAAGTATCCATAAACAGTAATGAATACATTATATAATATTATTTTTCAAGAATTCTGGATATGTATACTGTTAACCTGAATTATTGCTGCAAATATTTTTATAGAGAAATAATATTTTATTGTATGTACATCCCCCATGAATTTAAAATTGAAGATCTTAAAAAGATTGTGAATTTCGTTGAAGATAATAATTTCGGCATTCTTCTGAGCATATATAATAATGAGATATATAATACTCAAATACCCCTGATGCTGGGTAAAGAAGATGAAAAATTTGTATTGAAAGGTCATATGGCAAGGGCTAATATGCAGTGGTACAGGTCCCGTGATCAGGCTGTCACTGCATTATTCACAGGACCTCATCATTATATTTCTCCATTATACTATCAAGACAAGGATTCAGTGCCCACATGGGATTATATGACAGTCAGGATGGATGGAAAACTGGAGTTAATGGATGAACCGGAAACGAGAAAATTTTTGCTGGAAATGTCACAGTTTTATGATGAGAAATGGGCAGAGGAAAGAAATGATAAGAGGGAATATTATAGCAGAATGGTGCTGCAGATCGTGGGTTTTAAAATACGTGTTTCGAAAATTACTGCAAAATTCAAGCTCAGTCAGAATCGCCCTGAGGACATGGAAAATATAGCAATAAATCTTGATAATCTGGGAGATGCTGACGCCGTTTCTGTGGCAAAATTTATCAGGGAAGAAATTAAAAAATAACTTTTTATACGGTAAATCAATTAAGACCCTAGGGTTTGTGGGGTAGCCTGGTATCCTTCCAGCTTCGGGAGTTGGAAACTCCGGTCCAAATCCGGACAGACCCATAAAGTTAGTATTAAATTTTATTCAATGCCTGGTAAAGGTCATTTTCCAGATCTTCATAATCCTCAATTCCCACAGAGAGCCTTATTAGATTGTCCGTGATCCCTGATTTCTTTCTTTCTTCCCCGGTCATTTCACTATGTGTTGTTTCAGCAGGAATCGTAATAAGGCTTTCTACACCTCCGAGACTCACCGCCGGCATGGGTATTTCAAGATTTTGGATAAATTTATGAGATTCTTCAATGCCGCCTTTCAGCTTGAATGAAATCATCCCACCGAATCCTCTGAGGTTGTCTTTAGCAATTTCATAGTACTTTCCGGATTTCAATCCAGGATAATATACCTCTACTATCTTATCAGAACTTTCCAAAAATTGGGCAATTTTCAATCCGTTAGAGTTGTGCCTCTCCATTCTAAGCCCGAGAGTTTTAAGCCCACGATATGCCAGATAAGCCTGGAACGCATCAGGAGATGCTCCTAAAGTTTTTCTCATATCAACTATCCCGCTGTAATATTTATTGTCATTGCATCCAACCACACCGACAAGGACATCAGAATGTCCACCAATATATTTTGTTCCACTGTGTATTATAATATCCGCACCGAAATCTACAGGTGTTTGGTTAAATGGAGAAGCAAAGGTTGCATCAACAATAAGTATTATATTGTTTTTTCTGCAGTACGCACCTATTTTCTTTATATCCAGAACATCCATGAGTGGATTCGGGATAGATTCAATATATATCATTTTATAATCTTTCTTTTCAATATTCAGGTTATTCATGTCTTCCACTGAAACCATATCCACATTTATGCCATATGATTTGAGTTTTCTGGCAAAGAAATAATATGTTTGCCCATAAAGTACGTTTATTGCCAGCATTCTATCCCCACTCTTCATTATTGATAGAACTGTTGCAGTAATTGCACCCATCCCGGTGGAGAAAGCAACTGCATACTCAGTCTTTTCCAGTGATCTGTATTTACCCTCAAAGGACTGTACTGTGGGATTTCCCCATCTCGAATAAAGAAATGTTGACTTGCTTGTATTATCCGCAATTATATCCTTTGAATTATTTGGGTACTTATATGTGGAATCCTCAAAAATTGGCGTTGTTACATTTCCTATTTCCGGGATATATAATTCTCCACCATGTACCGCTCTGGAATTAAAACCTTTAATACTCATGGTAATATATTATTACCAGATATAATAATTTATTCACAGACACCTAAATTGTTTCCATAATATCCGGTAGTTTGATTTATTATGCTATTATTCACAGTTAATGGCGTCATATGAATTGAAAAGAATTCTTGGTCTCAGATCCGCTGTTATAATAAACCTTGGAGCCATAATCGGTGCCGGAATATTCGTCATAATAGGGATAGCAGCAGGAAAGGCAGGACCAGCCATAATCCTGTCTATTTTCATATCTGCCATTATAGCCATATTCACAGGATTAAGTTTTTCAGAAATTGCGCAGCATATTTCCAAGGAAGGTGGAGTATACGAGTATGCAAAAGAATCTTTTGCCCCATCTGCAGGCTTTATCGGTGGAACTATGTGGACCTTTTCTAATATGATAGCCATCTCTGCAGTATCATTGAGCATGGGCAGCTACATAAACTCATTATTCCATCTCAATCTTGATTTAATTATTTACGGAATTCCTGTTATCATACTTTTTGCGGTTCTAAACATGCTGGGAATAAAGAATTCAGCCAAGACACTGTCAATTCTTGTTGGCGTGAATGTGGTAATTTTAATAATATTTATTATTTCCGGATTATTCTATTTTAAGGCAGCAGATTTTACAAATTTTGCGCCCAGAGGTTTTACAGGTATAATGGAAGGTTCTGCCCTTATATTCTTTGCTTTTACCGGATTTTCCAGAATTACAACTGTGGGAGATGAGGTAAAAGACCCTGAAAAAAATATACCGAAAGCCATCATTATTTCCATAATCATTTCCTCTGCACTGTATTCAATAGTCGCAGTTGTGGCCATAGGATTGATACCTGCATCTAACTTAGCATCAGCATCGGCACCATTGTCTGCTGCGATAAAGGTCCTGCATAACCCATATTTAATTGTAATAATAGCAGTAGGGGGGATCACAGCCACTGCCGGTGTAGTCTTAACGGGAATACTGGGAACCAGCAGGGCTTAAACTGTTAATGTAAACATTATATATAGTTATTTATTATTATGCAATATATATGGGCAGGATATACACAATCAGGGAGGCATGCGATATACTGCAGATAGATGCAACCACACTTAGAAGGTGGGACCATGAGGGAAAAATACACTGCATAAGATTGTCAAACAACTTCAGAAGGGTGCCAGAAGAGGAAATCAACAGAATATTAGGAGTAAAGAGCAACAGGATAGATGCAATATATGCCAGGGTATCATCCAGTGACCAGAAGAATGATTTGTATAATCAAATAGATAGATTAAAATCACTGTATAGGGATGCACAGGTATTCAGCGACATTAAATCAGGATTGAAGTTCAACAGGAAGGGATTCATTGAATTATTGAATATGATCGAGGACAATAAGATAAATAACATATATATTACCCATAGGGACAGGCTGGCAAGGTTCGGCTTTGATTTAATAGAAAGTATATGCAAGATACATAATACAAAAATAATAGAGGTAGACGGGGAAGAAATACTATCAGCAAATGAAGAACTCACCAGAGATTTGATATCCATAATAACCTCCTTTTCAGCGAGGCTCTACGGTCTCAGGTCGCATAAGATGAAGAACATCCTAGAGGCTGTAAGGGAATGACACATCCATGGAAATCCACTGATGAGAAGCGAACCATAGTATTCAGCTATAGTCCAGGTAATAACATCATACAATATCTAACCGATATGAGGAATTTAATAAATAGGGCAATAATAAATGCATATGCCATGGCAAAATCTAACAATAATGAACTGCCATCGCCTATTGTTTTAAGAAGGTCATTAAAGAATTATTATGATAATAATATCATTTATGCAAAGCACCATATTAATCCTGCATGCAGGAATGCAATAGCAATATTAAGATCCTATAAGAAGAACAATAATGGGGAATTAAGGGTTATCAAAGCAGAAAGGCTGGCAATGAGGATAGATTCTGAATTAATAAAAATAGAGAATAATAAATTAAGAATAACTATAAAGCCCCATGAGTATGAATACATTGGCATTGTTGACAAAAATAAGAAGTTCAGCGAATATTCTAAATATAAATTATCAGAGGTATTATTGACAGACAGTAAGGTATGCATTACTTTCAGGACAGGAACATTAAACAAGCCGGTAATGGATGATAATATAATAGGATTTGACCTGAACTTCAAATCTGTTGATTATACCATTATAAAGAACAACGAAATAGTGAAGGTTGACTCAGTAGATACATCTGACATAGCAAAAACTCAAAGGGACTATGCAAGGAAGAGGACAAAGATACAGAAGCATATAAAGAATCCTGCCAAAAGGGACAGGAAATTAATGGAGGCAGGCCACAGGCAGAAGAACACTGTAATGGATAAACTCCAGAAACTGACAACTGAAATTGTCAATGATAACAGTGATAAGACCTTTGTGTTCGAAGACCTGACAGATATAAAAAAGAAGGGAAAGAAGAATAATAATAAAAAATATAAGAATAATAAAGACAGCAAGGCCATCAATGAAAAAAGTAATAAGAATAAGAATCATAAAAACAAAAGGTTCAGGACAGATATCAACAGATGGCCATATAGATTGTTCCAGAAGCTTATTGATTATAAATCCAAAAATAGAACATTATACGTAAATCCAGAGGGGACTTCTTCAGAATGTCCTGTATGTGGTGGTAAATTAAGGCACCCTATCTGGAAGGAATCAAAATGCATTAACTGTGGTGTAACCTTTAACAGGGATAGACTATCATCATTGTCTATTTCTGTAAGGGGATTATACCTGTGCGGTACCCCGTTTACCGTGAGTGGCAGTTCCTCCTGGGATTCCATGAAGAATAATTACCTGTACCATCCAGATCATGTAGTTATTGAGAATTCCAGCGACTGCAAGAAGTATCTGCATAGCAATGCATAATATTTCAGGAACGGTTCTCTTTGCCATGGGCAGGGACAGGGAAATACCGCAAAGATTTGGTAAAATAGATAAATTCGGCACTCCATTGTCTTCCATTCTACTTTCAATGGCAATAAGCCTGTTGTTTGTATATTTTGTAGGATTTTCAACAATTATTGAGGCATCCAACGTTTCTGTATTAATAGCATATTCTTAGAGTGTCCAAACATACGTCAACTCACGATGTACATTATTTTCCTCCCTGAGATTCCGGTTATTTTATTTGCCATTACAATACAGTTGTATGCAACTATTATTTCTCCAATTGATACATCATAATTC
>JAJZXS010000008.1 GCA_021806295.1 Thermoplasmata archaeon | reverse complement strand
CATACAGATTTTATAAATCTGTATTCGATGAATTTATACTTGCCTACAGAACAAGATATATGGTGGAAAATATACGGGAAAACTACTGGTTTAGACTTATGAATCCAGAACTGCTTATCCCGTGGTCGCCGGTTGCCCTATTGAAAACAACGGCGGGCATAGTTTCTGATAAATTAAAAGAATATTTTTCAAGGGAATGAAATTAATTTATAAGGCAGTAAAGACCATTTTTATGGCGTTCACTCAAGATTTATATAAGGTATTACTATTACTCATCTCATATGGGGCTATACTGCTATAAAGGCATTAAAGGCGCTTTCACTATATTAAAATCCAGCGTTTTCTGTATTTCCATTTTGGTGAGGGGGAAATCATAAAATGAATCTTAAACTTTCATCTTTGCCATATTTTGAGAAATGGTTTATAGTCGGTGCCATAATAGGAATAGTTGCAGGTTTCGGAGCCCTGGCATTCTACTATGCAATCAGGCTTTTTGAAATCATATTTTTCGCACATATTGTTGGTATGCCAATTCCAAGACCCCTGGGCGAGCATGGCTCCCCTATATATCATTTTTTTGCTCTGCGTTATTACCTTATACCAGTTGTTGTTGCGGTAGGCGGTCTTATAAGTGGTATAATCGTTTATACATTTGACCCTTCTGCAGAGGGCCACGGAACCGATGCTGCAATAAGATCCTTTCATAATAATCATGGAAAGATAAGAAGGCGAACACCCATTGTGAAGACAATAGCATCGGCTATTACAATAGGTTCTGGCGGAAGTGCTGGGAGAGAGGGCCCAACTGCTCTGATTGCTGCAGGGATAGGGTCATTTCTGGCTGATGTTCTTGGGTTAAGCCCCAAGGATAGAAGAATAGCCGTTGCAGTTGGAATAGGCGCAGGTATAGGAACAATATTTAAGGCACCAATAGGTGGTGCAGTACTGGGTGCTGAAATACTGTACAGACGTGATTTTGAATCAGAAGTAATATTTCCTTCCCTAGTCGCATCATCTATAGGTTATTCCATATTTGCCTCTGTGGTAGGGTTTAAGCCCATATTTGGTGATTATATTGAACAATTTAATGTGTTTAGATTGCCATTTTATGCCATATTGGGTCTTGTTGCGGGGCTAATGGCCATACTTTATGTACAGACATTTTATAGTCTTAGGGATATATTCAAAAAATGGCACATACCGAATCATATAAAACCTATGATAGGAGGTGTTGTTGTTGGTATCATTGCCCTCCTCTTTCCGGAAATACTTGGAACTGGATATGGCTGGGTTGAAATACTGGAGCTCGGCAAATTTAATGAACTTGTGACATTTGGATTGCCCATACTTCTCGTGCTGGTCCTGTTACCCTTTGTTAAAATTATTGCGACATCCTTTACAGTATCATCTGGCGGAAGCGGAGGTGTATTTGCCCCGGGGATATTCATTGGAGCATCCCTCGGAGCCCTTTTCGGCGTTCTTTTCCACTCCTTTGCGCCGGGCATTGTTCCTGAGGTAGCACCCTTTGTTATAATAGGCATGCTATCATTCTTCGGAGCTGCAGGAAAGGTGCCACTAGCTGTTATACTGATGGTGGTAGAAATGACTGGAAGCCTACAGCTTCTCCCGGGAGCAATGCTGGCTGTCTCAATTGCATACATTGCCTCCGGGACAAAGTACAGTATATATGAATCGCAGGTAGAGCAGAGACGTGATTCCCCGGCCAATATGGGAGAATACCACACTCCACTACTTCTGGAAATGAAAGTTTCCAGTTTAAAAATAAGAAATGACATATACGCTGACCTTTACTATACCATATATAGGGCGGACAATATAATGAAGGAAAACGACCTTCTCTCGCTTCCTGTGGTTTACCATGATAAGCTCATGGGAGCTGTCTATCTATATGATATTGATAATAAATCATATGGTTATGTAAAGGATTACTACAGGCCAGGGATTTCCTATGTTAAATTTGATAATAGCGCAGAAAACGCATGGGAATTGATGATGAAAAACAGAACAAAATGGTGCGCTGTCGTTGACAACGGTAAATTTATAGGCATTATTACACTGGAATCGATATTAAATAAGTATGAGGACAATGTAAAAACTATAAGGGCGCAGGAATCAGAACAATAAGGAAATTTTTGACCAAAATATAAATAATATGATTGAAATGTGGAATATATGCAAATAAAGATGCCCCGGCTCAGACGGGTATTCCTGATATCGTTTATAATAGAGCTTGCCGGATTTGCCATAATATCCTCACTGCCAATACATAATCCGGCACTTTATGCCAGTTTTAAGTCAGAGGACCATTCAATTATATCTCAATCATTCTTCCCTATGTGGCTGAGTATATTCCCACATAATCTCCTTATTGCATCAATAGAATTCATCCCTATTATAGGCATCTTCATGTTTTTATTCTCTATAGGTTCCACAGCATCTGTGATAGCAGTTGAGGGCACTTCAACCCATGTAAATGGTTTTGCCATATTTGCCAGCCTAATGCTCCTGCCACATTCATGGCTGGAGCTTCCTGCATATGCAGTTGCAGTAAGTACCGATATTTACATATTTTATTATCTGATAAAGGGTATCATGAAGGATAACTATCTGAAAATTATTTACATGTACATGTTTATTGTGCTGGAGCTCGCATTTGCAGGGGCAATAGAAACTTCAGAAATCCTGTTGGAGGAATCTGCGCATCCATTTGATGCTTTCTATATGTGGATTCCCTCAATATTCATTATAGCCTTTCTGATATGGCTTTTCAGGCGTATTAATTCGGCTGAGTACGGGCATAAGCAGGAGCAGCAGCCTGATGAATATGATTTTAACCAGTTTTAAATATAAATAATATATACTCCTTTATTGAAAGTTGGATATTTTGGTGAACCCGGGGCATACAGCAATATGGCTGCTATCCGCATGGCATCCGGTGAATACATACCGCTGGATTCTGTACGTGCTGTATTCAGTGCACTTCAGGACCATAGTATAGATTTCGGTGTCGTTCCCGTGGAAAACTCTATTGAGGGAGCAGTAAACCAGACATATGACTTTCTCTTTAAAACAGATTTTTATATTGTAAAGGAGTATTATCTAAGGGTAAGGCACTGCCTTATTGGAAAACCGGATTCAAAACTAAACGATATAAAATATGCGATCTCGCATCCACAGGCACTGGCCCAGTGCTCAGAGTTCATATACAGTCATGGGTTAAAGACAATCAGTGAGTACGACACAGCGGGAAGCGTTAAAATCGTAAAGGATGGTACTGATAGTTCCCGAGCCGCCATAGCCAGTGAACTGGCAGCGGGAATATACGGGATGAAGATACTTGCCAGGCATATAGAAAATAACAGTTCGAATTATACAAGGTTTTTCCTCATGGCCAGAAGTCCAGTTTCCCCGGAAGGCAGGGCAAAAATATCAATAGTATTTTCAACGGAGAATAAGGCAGGGTCACTTTACAGTATTCTAAAAGTATTCAATGAATACGGAATTAATATGACTAAAATTGAATCCCGGCCTGTGCAGTATAACCCATTCAATTACATATTTTTTATAGATATAGAAAGGAATAACAGTTCAGATGCGGCCCTCTCGAGGATACGGGATATAACCAATCCCTTCAAGGTGCTTGGGGTTTATGAAATGGCATCCATCAATGAATAACGGCCATGGAATATTTCCGGCATAAACATTTATTTACAATGTAATAATATAAATTTATGTTAACCTTTGAGGATTCCTTTGAAGTAAAGACAACACCTGAAAATGCATATAGCCAGGTAGCGGATATGGAAGCACTTGTCAAACTGGTGCCGGACCTGATAAGCCACGAACAGGTAAGTGAAACTGAAATGAAACTTACAGCAAAGGCCGGAGTTTCATTTATCAAGGGCAAATTTGACCTTATTCTGGATGTTACAGATAAAACTGAAAATCGGGAAATAACCCTCAAGGGCAGGGGCAATGGATCTGGTGCATCTGTAGATTTTACCCTCAACTTCAGGTTTACAGGCGACGGTGATATTACAAAAGTTGACTGGAAGGCTGAAATGAATGTTGTTGGAACTGCTGCCAGTATGGGGGCAAGGATGATGAAAAGTGCATCACAGAAATACATAACCAAACTTGTTAAGAGCTATAAAAATGCCCTTGAAGGGGAAACGGTGGAATAAAAATGCCTGTTGATAGCCAGACATTCAATTCATCTGAAAATGTTGATACTAAAAACACTATCCTGGATTTCCTGGAAAAGAACAGGGAAAACGCATATACATTAAAGGAACTGAAAGATCACCTGGGGAAGGGTCACGAGGAGTGGATGGTACATATGGAGCTAACCTCGCTTATATGGGCTGACAAGGTGGAGTACAGGGATATTTACGACAGTGAGGGCAAACTTGTCCGGTATTTTAAAATCAATAAACAAAATAAGAAATAAATTATATTTTTCATAGAAGTCAAATTTAAATTACATTACTGGTTTAACCTGCATGATATATGAATTTGAGGGAAGGACTCCCAAAATAGGAAAAAATACGTATATTTTTGAAAATGCCACTGTAATCGGGGATGTACATATAGGCGATAATGTATGGATAGGCCCGGGAGCGGTTCTGCGTGGAGATTACGGTGCCATCAGTGTGGGATCGTATTCTGCAATCGAAGACAACTGTGTTATACATGCAAGGCCAGGTGAAAAAACCATTATTGGAGAACATGTAACTGTCGGGCACCTTTCTGTAATCCATACAGGTATAATAGGTGATTATGCCGTTATTGGTATGAATTCCACGGTTTCAGATTTTGCAAAGATCGGTGAATGGGCTGCAATAGGGGAGGGTGCTGTTGTCAAAAACAATAGTGTAATACCAGAAAAATCAATTGCAGTTGGCATACCAGCTAAAGTTGTCAGTACTGTAACTGAGAATTATATGGATTTATGGAAAAAATATAAAGAAAATTATAACACATTTTGCAACCGGTACGCAAAAAATCTTAAAGATTATCCACTGTAATCTAATAAAAATAGAGAATTTTTCAGTTGTATTTTGATACAACTTCTTCTATCTTTTTATAATCCGGCTCTTTTCCTGCATCCTCACTTACCCACCTGTATACAACTTTCCCGGTTTTATCGAGGACAAATACAGACCTCTTGGATGCGGTTAATTTGTTTAGGTTAAGGAAATTCTGATATAAAACTCCGTATTTTTGTGATATCTCTCTGTTTCCATCACTGAGCAGGTCAAACTGAAGGTTGTTTTTTGTTGCAAACTCCTTCAGAGAGAATGGTGAATCCACACTTATTCCCACTACCTTTGCATTCAATTTATTGAAGTTTGCCATAGAATCTCTGAATGTGCACATTTCCTTTGTACAAACTGATGTAAATGCACCGGGGAAAAACGCCAGAACTGTCACATTTCCCTTATAATCCGATAACTTTCTGCCCTTCAATCCAGTATCAAGTGCCTCAAAATCAGGGGCCATTTCTCCTTCGTTTACCATATTAATCTCTTATACATATAATCAGTATATAAAAAGATGATGTGGCGAATTTTAAAAAAACACTTTTATTAATAGCCATTTGAGGAATTTTATTAGGATCAGAACTAAATTATGTTTATTTCTATTAAGTGGCATCCTCCCGTAGCTAACTAAAGGAGGCTCCCGCTTAAGAATTAAAAAATGTCCTGCTGCTCTCCGGTATTCTGTTCCAGCCCTGCATATATTCCACAATATCCTTCTCTGTGTTTATATGGCTCCCGAGCATTTTTATCAAATTGTACGGCACAGAGATTGCACCAACGCCCATCATTCCGGCACGTACTATATGCTCAGGGTTTGAGATATTGGTAACAAGCACTTTGGAATCAAATTTGCTATTTTTAAATGTTTCAGAGGCGATATATGCCAGCTCCATGCCGTCCCTCCCGTTGCTCTCTATTGCGCCTGTTCTTATGGAAACATATTCAGCATAGTTCTGCGCCGCCATAATTGCCTGCACAGAGTTATAAACAGAGGATGCCGAACATTTTACTTTCTTGTCGTTCAGTTTTAGCATTGCCTTTAAACCCACAAGAGTTGCCGGGATTTTTACTATTACGTTCATTCCCAGGGAATGGATCTTCAATGCCTGTGACATTATTGTATCATAATCCTGTGCAACAACCTGTATGTGCACTTCGCCGTTAACAGCTTTTATTATGCTACCTATCACCTGCTCTGTTGTACTCCCCTTGCATACCTCATGTGCAATTGAAGAGGGGTCCGTGGTAACTCCATCTATAAATCCGTAATCTGAAATTTCCTTTATCTCATTTAAATCACAGCTGTCAAGAAAGAATTTCATTTTAATCCGGTTATAATTATTTTTTTATATATATAGCTATTTGTTATCCGTTAACATTCTGGGGGTCAATCGCAGTCAGTTATGGATATATATAAAATTAAACCATTAAGAAATAATTAATAATATAATTATAATAACCTTTTATGGATATTGAAAGTATGAAGGATGTCAAGAACATAACCGAGAAAAATATCAAGGATATGTATTCTGATACGATTGAAAATTTTACAGTCAACAGCATAGTAAATAACAGTGATAGATACGATGTGTCAACAGAATTCGATCTATCAGGATATCACTATACAGTTTATCTGAGCATAGATACTGAGGGAAATATTACAAAATTTAGCCAGATTGCCAAGACCAAAATAGAATAACAGTTAGTCGGAAATATTTTAATAAGTGCTTAGCCATATGCTTATATGAAAAGCATAGAGAATGCCTGGAAGGTTCCACTTACCACCGGCGGAATATTCAGAATTGTTGTAAATGATAGTAGTATAGAGTTTTACCGTATATTTTCGGGAAAATACATAGCAGAGGAACTGAAATTAAAGAAAGATATGGAGTATATAGACTCTTTAATAGTACCGGGTGCCACAGACCCCGTGGAACCAGAGGATCTGTTTAACAGAATAAAAAACATGGTACAGAAAATAACCCGTGAATACTACGAGAAAAATCAGGTTAAAACAGATGAAATATTAAAAAACAAAACAGCGCAGCAGTATGAAAAAATAAATTTAACAGATATCAAAAATATTAGCCTCTCCGATTTGACTGATGATAAATTTCCCGAGCTGATAATCAACGATGAAAGGTTTCTGCTGCCCTTTGAAAACTTTGCACAGCCTTCCAAGGATGATAAAACAAGATACGGGGAATACAGGACAATAGTGCTGGATATTAAAAATAGATCGGGAGTTAAATAATTTTTAGATCTGGTCGGAAATTTTTTTGTTTATAATGCTGGCAAATTTATCTGGCAAGTCGATAAAGGGGGTGTGACCTGCACCATCTATAACGATTATCTGGCTTCCCCTTATTCCCTCATTTAATTTTTCTCCATAGTCGAGCGATATTACCCTATCCTCCATGCCCCATATAATAGTCGTAGGGCACTTAATTCCGGCAAGTTCTTCCATGGTAATTTTTTCCTCCCTGCGGGCATTATTCTTCATAATGCGTTCTAATGCGTCCCTGTTTTTATAATTTCTGACTCTCAGTATGGAATCAATAAAACTCTTAACCACTTCAGGCCCAAGCTCTCCCGGTGTCGGAGATATGCCGGCACTGTCTACCAGGAAAAGCATATCAGGATTTGATATTGTGGAGGCAAATTTCAACGATATCCATCCGCCATATGAGTTCCCGACCATGGAGAAATTTTCCAGCCCAAGGCTATCTACCAGGGACTTCACTGCATTTGCCTGCTGGCTTATTGTATAATCAATTTCCGGCTTATCTGAGTGCCCATGGCCAAGAAGATCCACAAGTATTGGCCTGATCCCGGCATCCAGCAATGGTTCAATTTTCAGCCAGGTATTGCCGGTTCCACCCAGACCATGGAGGAAAATCACAGGATAGCCATTATCCCTGTCCAGGAATGATATTTTCCCATAAGGGGTCTGGCAGTATTTCCTCTGCATTTCACTCACGTGATCTGGAGGCAATCTTCATTGCCTCGTCGATATTTTCCAGCTCCATTGCAATATCAGATACGGAATCGTAGAGGTAACCCATACTGGTTTTGAATTCCTTTTTGTCCTTCTTTGTCTTAATCGTTTCCATCACGGTGTCTATTTTGTTCAGTGCTGTTTTGCCAAGTTCGAAGGCGGCATTGATATCACTATCCCTGAGTATGTTTATCTTCCCGTAAATCGCCTCAAAATAGTTTTCCCAGTCCTCGGATTTCTCTGATAATTCCATAACCCTGTCATAAATTTCCATGGCCGCCGGCTGTTTGGATTTAAGGGATGATAACGCTTCCGCCTTTGAATTGTTGGCCAGGGCAAAAAGCTGGCCATCCTTTATCTCATCGGCAACACCTATTGCCTGGTCGAAGTATCCTATGGCATCGTCGCGCTTTCCACTGTCGAGGTATATATAGCCTATGTTAAGAAGGTCCATGATCTCCAACTCCTTATCGTCCAGCTTTTTATGCAGGTCCAGGGATTCTCCCGCATACTTAAGCGGATTTTCGGTGCTTTTATGGTCTAAGGAAAAATAGCACTGGGAAAGTTTATAGCAAATTTCTGCCTTCAGGTCATCTTGCTTTATGCCCTCATAGGCCTTTGTATACTCCCTGATAGCGTCCATATATTTTTCCTTCTTTACAAAGTTGTCTCCATTTTTTATATTTTCTTCATAATCTTCCATGTTTATTCATCCTCTTATTTTTTCAATGATTTCCTTTGCTGCTGTATAGCTTATGTTCTTTCTTAGTATCATTTCACCGGCAACCTTTTCAATCATGTCCCCGGTGGCGCCTGCAGCTATTGCAATGTTTCTGGCATGCAGCTTCATATGTCCGCTCTGTATGCCCTCATCTGCAAGTGCCCTCAGGGCAGCAAAATTCTGTGCAAGCCCTACAGATGCCAGTACTGTTGCAAATTCTGTAGACCCCGAAATTTTCATAATCTTCATAGCAAGCATTGCCTTCTTTGAGGTTTTTGTGGCCCCGCCAACAGTGCCTACTGCAACAGGGACTTTTATTGACCCTATCAGGTTTCCATCAGAATCCTCCCGGTAATCTGTGAGCGGCCCATAACCGTTTATTGATGCATAGGCATGGGCATTTGCCTCCTGTGCCCTGAAATCATTCATTGTGGCAAGGAGTACGGCATCTATCCCGTTCATTATACCCTTGTTGTGTGTTGTGGCCCGGTATATATCATGTTTTGCAAATTCATTTGCCATTATAATTCTTTCGACTGTTTCCCGGCCGAGTTTTTTTCCATCAAATTTTGCATAGGCATATGTTATTCTCTCTGTGGTAAGGTTGCTCATAATCCTTAAATTGGATTTTGCCCCTGTCAGTTCTTCTATGTAACCTGAAACATATTCGAGCATTGTGTTAATTATGTTTGCCCCCATTGCATCCGCAACATCAATGACGAGATTAACAATCAATTCATTATTTACATAGTGGACCTCAATGGATTTTGCACCGGCGTTCAGGCTGGAAAGTGTTCTTGATCTGGTATTTGCCATTTCCAGTATTTTTTCCTTATTCTGAAGTATTTTAATTATAGCATAATCGGGATCGGGCACGTTGTAAAGTTCGATCTCTCCCCTCATTAAAGATGCTGTTGAATATGCTGTAAATCCTCCCGGCCTCGCATATCTTGCACCATTTGAGCAGGCAGCAACAACTGATGGCTCCTCAAGGCTCATGGGGATCAAATAATACTTACCATTTATCCTGAAATTTGTTGCTATGCCAACGGGATAATCCATGACTGTATATACATTTTCGATCATATTCCCGGCTGCATCCATGGGCATTCTGTAATCCATAGTTTCCATATCTTCTTCTGTCAATCCTGAAAATTCTTTTATGAGTTTTCTCCGCTCTTCGATACTCATATTATGAAAGCCGTGTATCAAGGAATCCATATCGAGTAATCATTTATATATTATTAACTTTTATCAGCAAAACCTGTTTTTAACACTGTAATTCTTCAAATCAAATATACGGTGCCATATATGCCTGATGAATATATCATGAAGTTACTCAATGCTGTTATTGAAATGAAAAGCATATAAAACATCATGGCATTATATAATATGCCCAGAAGCCCATATAGCAGCTATAGAAAATATATACGAAATTTCAGGGAAGATTCTATTCTTGATTATCTGGGGAGCAATACAGTTATCAAGGAAAATAACGAAAATCATGCTCTGGACCTTATAGAACTGATGGGAAATGATATTAAAAATAATTTCAATTTCAGAATTGCAGGCAGTGCTATTTTAGCCATGAAACATGCATACACATCTGCGGTGAATGGCATGGCAAGTGCTGCATTCGAAAATACAAGATTTTTCCTTGAGCGTGTTGCACTGCTGAGGGAAATAGAGGAGATGGATACGGATAATAATCCCTATGAAATGGCACTGGAGCATATGGAATGGCACAGGCTTATAGATAAAAAATTTATAATATACGGTCTTCAGCAGTTTACAGGAAGGGTATGGCATTACACAGGGAAAGATTACATTCCCAGGGGAATATCCATTTTTCTGAGCGGAGTTCCACTTTGCGGCATCCATTCTAAATCCCTTGTAAAATATTCAAGGACTGTAGAGGAAATAGAAAATGAAACAGGCATTATAATAAGGGAAAAATGTGCGAAATGTGGCAGAGACGCAGTAAGGTTCACCATTGCACTGCCCAAGGCAGGGGCCATACTGGGAATGCTCGGTCTCTACACCGGCCATGATGTTTCAGATCTCGGGAAATTTTACGCTTCATATTCAAGGGTTCTTCATCCATATGGCTTTTATAACTACCCTGAAAAATATCTTATCAATCTATGGAGCCTGGACTTTATAAGGCTGGTTCTTGTGCTTCAAAAAATAATATTTTAAACGTTCTGCCCATCAAAGTATGTATGCCTTTTTATGGCTTTCTTCCCGGAAAATGTATAAACATCCACAAATTTTGTGTAGGATTCTCTGCCGTCCTTCAGGGTACCTCTGAATTCGCCCTCAACAATTACATATGGTTCATGGACTATTATATTCGATAGTGTGTGCTTTCCCTTCTTTATAATCCTGTTATTCCTGTAAAAATCTTTGAAAACCTTCATTCCTGTTATAGGGCTATACCCGGGCCTTTCATAAACTATGTCTTCCGAAAATACAGAAAACAATGTTTCAAGATCATTGGCGTCCACGGCATCATAATATTTTCTTACAAGTTTTTCCAGTTCTTCCATTGTTATCACTTCGCCCTCAAATTTTTGCCCACCATTCTGGAATATTTATACTTCATGGGGCTGAATTACTATATGCGTTTGATAGTTATAACTTTTTTCGATGCCATAAAGATCTTAAGCAAAGTTTGATCTGTAGAAAATCCCATAAAAAAGTTAAAGATACTGTTAATAATAATGTTTATAATGTTAAAAAACAGAAGTATTATTTCAATTGCAGACCTGTCAGATGAGGATATCAATGAAATATTCACAGAGGCAGATAAAATGCTCGAAAACCTCAATTCCGGGCAAAAAATGAATGATATGGAATCACGTATACTGGCAACCCTTTTCTATGAGCCAAGTACGAGAACCCGGTTGTCTTTCGAATCTGCAATGCAGAGACTGGGGGGTTCAGTTATAAGTATGGCGGATTCTAAAACCTCATCAACATCCAAGGGAGAAACACTGGCTGACACGGTTAGAATAGTTGAATCATACTCTGATATTATAGTTATACGGCATCCACTTGAAGGCGCCGCCCTGCTTGCATCAAAATTTTCATCTAAACCGGTAATAAACGCAGGGGACGGTTCCGGCGAGCATCCCACACAGACACTGATTGACCTCTATACAATACGCAAAGAATCCGGGTCCATAGATGGAAAGACAATCACAATCATAGGAGACCTGAAGTACGGAAGAACAGTGCATTCATTGCTTTCTGCACTGGCGAGGTACAGGGTCAATGTAAATCTAGTTTCTCCGGAGAGCCTTGCCCTGCCAAAGCATGTGTATAATGAAATTAAAGGCAGATTGAAGGTTAATGTTTCCACAGACCTTGAACCATTCCTGGCCCAGACAGACATACTATATGTTACCAGAATACAGAAAGAAAGATTTACCGATAAAAATGAATATGCCAGACTTATAGGCTCCTATAAAATCACCGGAAGAGAGGCGGATATGCTGCCATCAGGGGCAATTATAATGCATCCCCTTCCCAGGGTTGATGAAATATCACCTGAGGTTGATAACAGGGAACCAGCAAAATATTTCAGGCAGGCTTATTATGGTGTGCCGGTGAGAATGGCACTTATATCCATGATTGCAGGTGAATAAAAATGGACAAAACGTTAAAAATATCCAAAATAAAGGATGGAACAGTCATAGATCACATTGATGCAGGGAAGGCCCTGAAAGTGCTTAACATACTGGGCATAGACGAATCAAATTCTATAAGTATCGGGATACGGGTTATGAGCGGAAAAATAGGGTACAAGGACGTGATTAAAATTGAAAATAAATTCCTTGAAAAAATTGAACTGGACAAGATAGCATTGATAGCAAACAGGGCAACAATAAGCATTATTAAAAATTATGAAATAATTGAAAAATTCAGTCTCGACATGCCTGAAACATTCAAGGGCATAGTAAAATGTGACAACCAGAACTGCATTACAAACGCCGGTGAGCCTGTCAGATCTGAATTCAGCACCGTTGAAACCAACCCTCTGACAATTAAATGCATATACTGCAAGAAGGAAATGTCAGGGGATGAAATCCTGAGAAATATTTAAACTATTATTTATAAGGATTTATGGTGTAAACTACGGTTTAAGGATCAGGTATCCCCCGGAATTTTTCCATATTTTTTCACCTTTCGGCAAATCTATATTTTCTTTTCCGAGCCCGTAAACAAATGTTTCATACTCTCCCCCCTCACCTGCAACATTTATTCTGTATCTGCTTTCGAGTTCCTTCAAATGAAGAAAATAATTTTCATTTATAGTTGCGCCCAGGTCTGCCTCATTGAAGCCTTCAGCAGAGACGGAAACTATCATCGCTCTTATATTTCGGAGGATAAGCTGTTCTATTACAAAGTCCTGTTTTTTCCTCCAGAGGGGAGAATAAACAATAGTGCGTGTTTCATAACATAACTTTTCTATTCTGGTTTTCTGGTAATCTGAAGCTATGGCTCCGGTTACTATTGCGTCTATTTCTCCCCTGCATACTCTGGAGATGTATTCCATGTATTCCTCCTCTTTTATGTATTTTACAGGGAACCCTAGAAGTGATGCAGCATATTCAGAAACTCTGGAATTCGGGTAATGAAACATCATGGAGTATTCTTCAGGTACAATAGTAATGCCGTATTCTATTTCATATCCCTGTTCAGCAGCAATCATTGCAGATAAAAACGAATCCTTGCCCCCTGAAAATAACGAAATCGCCTTCATTAAAACTCATTTATCCAGTGTTACTCTTACAGTTAGCCGGTCATGGTCATTGAGATTCAGGTCCCTTCTCAGGAATTTTTCAGATATTATTTCAACTATGTCGGTATAGCTGCTTCTTTCAGGGAATATGAGCCAGGCAGCAGTACCGTCAATCCTTCCCTGGAAACATTTTACAGCACCGAAGGTCCTTTCATTATCCTTAAAACCTTCTATGTGTACGCCATCTGCACTCCTTATTCTACGCAATACGTTTTCATATTCCGGATAAATTTTTATATTCAGGGTTCCCGGGTATGGCTTTATTCCCAGCTTTGTCCAGAACTGGCTCATATATCCCTCCTGGGATATGTAGTATTTTCCTTCTCCGAGGCCACTCTGTATTTCTCCTTTTAACTCGAAATCCTGTCTCATTTCCAGAATAGAATTGAGTTCATTTAATTCGGAATAAAGTAGATCCAGTGACGGCTCCAGAAGCGTTATTTTCTGTTTTCTGTTCTGAAGCGTTCTCTCTATATACTTTCCATCTGTTAATTCAATGATAAATCTTGAAGCGGTCTGCTGGCTTACATTCAGTTCTTCTGCAAGCTGTCCGGACGATAAATATACGGTATTTCCTGAACCGGATAGTTTTTTTAACACCTTTACGGTATTATACAGGTTATAATCCATATACGGATATGTTTATATTATATTTATATTGTTTTTAACATTTAAAGATGAAAGCCATAAAAATATTTCAATAAAATTGAATTCTGTGTTCACCTGTAAGGGTCAGGCACCTTATACCTCTTTTTTTCAATTTTTTCAAAAATTGCCTGTCATTGGTAAGTACCGCAGCATTCATATGTACTGCGGCCATCATAATGCAGAAATCACCTTCCCCGCTGGAAGGAACAGATTCAAACCTTTTGCTGTATTCCAGAGCAGCTTTTGCGTACCATTTTGTTGTTCCCAGGCCATTCAACTCCACCACCACGCATTCCGGAACAGCAGGTGATAGGGGTTCTGGCAACCCTTTTAGCTGGTATTCAAGGTCTATCCTATTCTTTATTGCGTAGATCAGTGAGTTTGTATCCAGAAGCAGTTTCTGCATTATTTTACGACTTCTCCTATGGCTATGTTTTTTCTGATTTTTTTAACAAGAACCTTTACGTGTTCTCCCTTTTTAGTTCCGGGAACATATATTGTAAAGTCACCGTAGAATGCGTGTCCTTCGCCGGAACGCCCTATCTCATTTATGGTAACGTTATACGTCTTGCCCTCAGAAATCTGCTCTTCGTTCTCCTTAATTTCCCTGGATGCCCTGATAGGATGTTCGGCCCCACATGCCTTACAAACCAGAAGATATGTACGGCCAACCTTTTCAATAGTTGTGTCGGGCGAGGAGCATTCGTAGCACAGTACATACGTTGCCATATATGCGTTCAACTTATCTTTTATATCCTCCTCCCTGAGTTTTCTGTTGATTACCAGTCTTCTTCCACTGATGCTGGCTCCGATTCCGAATTCCTTTGTTAGATATTTTACAAGATCTTCAGGGTTCCTGTTCAGCATTTCAGCTATATCAAGAAAATTTCTGATAATGGTTGCCTTTCCTTCGAATATAATCTCAGGTTCCGGAACCTTTAGCCTCTCCTCTGTATGTGTTTTGGATGATAGTACGCCTGATGCATCATTTAGCAATTTATTATAATCAAATTCCATGATATATAATTGTAAAGAGGTTAATTAACATTGTTTTATTATTTATTTTTAAAATTAAATGTACAAAATTTAAATAATTATAGTAAGAAAATTTGGTATAAATTCATATAGTATAATAAACCTTTGATTCAGGCTTTTTTGATGTAATATTTTTATTATTTAAATTAAATTTATATGTACAGATTACATAAAATGTCCTTACATTAGATAAATTTAAATATAACTATTTGTTAACTTTATTAATGAATGAAAAGAATGAAAAATTGACAATAAGAATCTCGAACGATGAACTGGAGGAAATAGATTCTTTTCTTTCATACAATAACAGCTATACCAGCAGGTCTGAATTCATCAGAATGGCAGTTCTTGAATATATTTCAATTAAACGTGTAGGAATTATAACAAAAAATAATAGCATACATCCCGACCCGTTAATAGAAAAGGCAGTGAGTAAAATGGTATCCGGTGGATTTTATAAAAGCATAGACGGGGCATATGAGGAGATAATAAGGGAGGCCTGGAGAAAGAATATTGTTTCCGGCATGCTAAAGAACGCAGATGAGGAATATAGCAAAATAGAAAATATACTGGAGGGGGAAAAGAAATATGATAAATTATGAAGAGTTAGAAACATTACTGGAAAATACTGATTTCAGTTATTTCAGCATAGTATCGGACAGCCATGAGGTGTACAGTAATTTGAAAGGGGACCTTAAGAGAATTTCAAGTTGTTTTGCAGTTCAAAAACTTGTAAACAAAGTTTCACTGGAGGAATACACCGGAAAAAAGTATCAGAAGGTGGAGCAGGATGATGACATACTTATAGAGAGGGAAATAAAAAATTCCAGGTATAAGTTCGTAAAAATGGGATCATTCAAAACCCTGGAGCAGATCATATCGACAGCAATTTCTGTGCCGGCCATGTACATATTTATAGACTCGGGAAATACATTTGAACAGCTATCATACAATCTTTCAATGAAGGATATGCCGAATGTACTGGTAAAATACAGGCATGGAAAATTCAAGGTGGATGATAAAATATTCTCATCAATAGAAAGCCTCGGCGACTATATTATGAAGAGATATTATCTGTAATTTTCCCATTTATAACGGAAACATATATATCTTCAAGGTTGTCATATTTTTCTACATAATCTATTCTCAATCCCTGTTCCATTAATTCGGCTATAATATCTGCATTGTTTACTTTGCCATTTTTTTCAATTATGAATACGTTGCCATTTCTTGTATAATCCCTAATTTTATCGCCTGATATGTTTATATTATTTTCAGCAGTGATTTTTATCAGGTCTCTTTCCGGTGCCATTGCCGAATCATATTCTATTTTTCCCCTGTTTATTATAATGGTTCTGTCACAAAGTTCCCTTGCCTCGTAAATAAGATGTGTGCTCAGTAGCACCAGATGGTCTTTAGCCAGTGATTTAATTATATTCCTTATATCAACCATTCCCTTAGGGTCCAGCCCGAAGGTTGGCTCGTCCAGTATTATAATTTCTGGATTCCCGAGCATTGCAACAGACAGGGCCAATCTCTGTTTCATTCCTCTTGAGTAGCTTCCTGTTTTTCTGTCCAGGAAACTGTTAATTTCCGTGAGATCACCCAGCCGTTTGATTTCGGATGCAAATTCTCCTTTGGTCAATCCCTTAATTTTAGCGGTAAATTCAAGTATTTCATATCCGGTTAAATAACTATAAAATTCAGGCTGCTCAATTAATGCCCCTACATTTTCCAGTGCCCTTTCTGGATACACTGACACATCAACGCTATTTAGCTCTACCTTTCCCTTTGAAGGTTTAATAATATTAGTTGCCAGTTTGAGCATTGTTGTTTTTCCGGCGCCATTGGGGCCGAGAAGCCCGGTGCAGCCATGGCCCTCTATCTTTAAATTGATTGAATCCAGTGCATGTATTTTTCCATAGTTTTTGGTAAGCCCATCCATATATATTTCCATCATGACACCTCTTTCCTGTCAAATAAGAGCATCCCTATTACCAGTGCAACAACAGTATATATAATCATTATCATGCCGGATAACACTATGTCTGAGAAAGGTGCTGGATTAATATCAACGTGCGATACAAAAGCATTTCCAGGGTTTATGTTGATATATACTCTTTCAATTATGCTGCCGGCCTCATTTAGGAAGTAAACTGGAGTATATTTATACAGAAGCTCTATTATAAATGCACCTGCTTCAAATACTATATAATAAATGACAAATACCGTTATATATGCATAGGTATTTTTATTGAATATGGCACTTATAAGGAATGTCACTGCCATTATGCTGAGAATAAACAGTATTAGCATCAAAAAAGAGCTAAGAAAATATGTAACAGGTATAGTACCAAGCAGGTAGGTTAATGTTACCAGTTCAAATACCATATATAAACCTATTATAAAGAGTGTTACAGTAAAAGCAGCAAAATACTTTCCAAAGAAAAGCTTATACCTGTTAATTGGAAGTGGGAATATATAATAGGCTGTTTTATTTTCTATTTCACTGGAAATTGCCGGTGAACCGAAAAATACGGAAGCAAATACAGGCACATAAAGCAACACAAGTGTCCATAGATAGTAAAACACTTCTACCTTTATAGAGCTGGGAAAAACCGACCCCCCAAGGAATTTTGGAAGATCATTAACATATTTTACTGAAAAATATGACATCATGAAGCCTATTATAAGAATCAGAAACAGCATGAGAAAAAAACTTCTCGATCTGTAGTAATTCTTTATGTACTGGAAATAAATTGTAGACGTTTTAGACATATATTTACCTATAGTGTTGTCGTATTTAAGACTTTAAGCAGCGCAGAAATATTGCCAGTGCCCCTATAAAGTTCAATATGAATCATATTATTTGGAGTTGTTACTGTATATTTCCCTCCAGTTAAATTTGTAAATTCATTACTGGAAAGTGCTATTTTAATAAACGATTCGTCAAGAACCAGATCATTGTGGCTTGCCGGTATTATATTGATGTATGTTCTATTTGCTGTGGAATTAAGAGTTATGTAACTTATTGTGGGTACAGTGCTGTTAAATTTATAGTAAAGTGAAACATTTGCAGTCTGGTTAAAATAACTCCTATAACTCATAGCATCCTTTGAAGTCAGATGTGATGAAATGGAAGCATTAATTGCATTCTCTTCACCGAGAACTATGTAATTTCCTGAAGTATCATAAGCAAATATGTTGATGCTGGTGTTTAAAAGGTTCCCACTCACATTTCCATTCAGAACATGTCCAAGCAATCCAGTTAAATTGACGTTTTGTATTTCATAAACGGTTACATGGTCATATGTTGATGTCTTAACATTAGATCCGGAAAATATGTGTCCACTGTTCCCTGACAAATCGGCTTTCTGGGAGGATGAGGATGTTATATTTGAATCAATCAACGCCGCAGATGATATATTTGCAACAATTCCCAGGCTGTTGCCATCCAGGAAAATATAATATTCAGTTCCATTCGAATTTACAGTAGATATCATGGTTGAATTGCTAGGTATGTATTCAAATGGCTGAACAGATGCCGAGACATTTGATTTGCCATAATATTCATATGCAAAATACGCAGCCGGTGCAATTATTGCAGCAGCAATTATAATCACAACAATTTTTGTTGTCAGGGGTTTCATAATTATATATATAAATCAGGCTAAAAAGACTTTTCTAAATTATAAATATTAATATATGAAATTATATGCTCCATGTTCCCTGAAGTGTATAATAACTCCCTGTTACAGGGAGGGCTTTTCGCTTAAGAGTTAAATAGAAAAAAGTGATACTGGTCATAAGCTCCGGTGGTGTAGCCAGGCCAAGCATTAGGGACTCTCAATCCCCCGACTCGGGTCCAAATCCCGGCCGGAGCATGAAATTACGCTATTGTTATGTATTGGTTACCCCGTGGGTTAATGTTTTAATTAATTTAAAAAACCTTATATCGTATTAAGTATTAGTAATATCATGATAAGCTCTAACAAATATAACAAGATAAGTGTGTATATCAGGAAAGATGAAAAAGCAGTAATAGAGGAGAAAGCCCTTATGGAAGGTGTGTCGGTTTCTAGATATCTTGTACTTGCTGCTTTACATAACAATCTAAATTTTGAAAAATCTAAATAAATACAAATTCCATATTTTTAATTTTAATAAATTTTGATATGTTTTCATAATATTTTCAATAAATTTTAACAAAAAATTCAATTTATACATAAATTTAATTTATATTGTCAAATTAAATATATATGGTATAGTAACTCATAAAGTTTATATACTCCCGATGTCTCTATCCTTGAGAGCAAAAATGGAAAATGTCAAAAATATTAGGGATATAGATATAGAAAGTAAAAGTAAGCTAACAAGAAGTGTTGGATTCGCAGACATATTTTTTATGTCGTTCGGAGGTCAGGCACCTTTTCTTTCGATGTTAACATATGCTACAGCTGCCTTGATACTGACACTGTTCTTCTCTCCAATTGTACTTATTATAGGAACTCTTGTGGTTTTGATCAACGGGGCGGGTGTTTATTACTTATCAAGAAAACATGATGAGGAGGGCGGATATTTCAACTATGCTTATAAATCATTATCGCACAGGTTCGGTTTTGAAACGGGATGGTTATATCTTTTCTATTCACTGCTGTATGCAGGCGGTTACATTACCGGGTCAATATTTGTCCTGACATATGTTGCTTCACCATATATATCGATTCCCCCACTGGTTGCATTCCTGATAGTTTTCATTCCCACAGCAGCATTTCTTTTACTGGGCATAAGACCATCCTCAAAATATGCAGTCTTTTCAGCAAGCCTGGAATTAGTTGTTCTCTTGGGAATCATCGCAGCAGGTTTTTATGGCGCTCACTTCCTGGTATATAATCCATTTACCAGCATCCCATCTCCGGCCATAATATTCCTGGGAATTTTATTCGCCGTTGGCATACCTACAGGATACGGTGCTATTACACCAGTTTCAGGCGAGGTAAAGAATGCTAAAAGAAATGTTGGAAAAGCGGCAATTCTTGTAATAATTGTAGGGGGAACCCTTGAAGCACTGGTATTATATTCCCTTGTTGACTATGGAATTGCTACGCACTCATTTTCAGCTCTTGTATCATCAAATGTGCCGGTTATCACCGTAATGGATAAGATCACAGGACCGATTGCTTTACCTTTATTATTATTCGCAGCAATAAATGACGGTATTCTGGGATCGCTGGCTTTCCTTACAGCGTTTTCCAGGAATCTATACGCTATGTCAGAAAGAGGTGTCATTAGCAAAGCTTTAAGCAAACTGCACAGCAAGAGAGGAACGCCTGTCATAGCAGGAATAATAACCTTAATTGCAGCAGCGATAATACTTATGCCCACTTTGATATTTGTAAATGCCTTTATCATATTCCTGGCTTTAGGTTCAATTGCAGGACTGGGCAATCTGATGGTTCATCTAACGGCAAACTTCTCATTGTTCAAGGAAAATCTTGTTAGAGCTCAAAGGAGGATCAGAGAATTAGGCATTGGAATTCTCGGAATAATAGTGTCGGGATTTGTATTCATTTACTCGCTCCTTACATCTGATACATACATGATAGAACTTGTTTTAGGTTTTATAATATTAGGGTTTATAATACTTGAAATGCTGGACGCTCATCAGTATGTTAAAACACATACAGAGATCAATCAATGATATTTTTAAATTTTAAAGAATTTATAATATATTTGAAGGGGTAAATAAACTTTTTATTTCATATACAGAGACTGAAAATGTAAGTCAAAATAATTTGGTTAAATATGAAGGTGAAATGGAATGAAAAATAATAGTAGCAACATTATAAATAAAGGCGAAAATTTGGAAAAGAAATTATCATTTCCTGAACTCTTTTTCATATCATTTGGCGGGCAGGCGCCTTTTATTTCCCTATTGACATTCGGAACGGTTATGATTGCAATGGTGGGAACTGCAGGAGCATTTGCTATGATGATAGCCACAACTGTAGTATTCTTCAATGGAATAGTTGTTTACTTTCTTTCAAGAAGATACCGTAGAAGTGGAGGATACTACATCTATGCCCTTTATGGCCTGTCAGGTGGGTTAGGTATAGAAACAGGATGGTCATATCTATTATATGCACTTGCCTACGGTGGAACATTGCTTGCCGGTGGTGCATACGTTTTATCATATGTTCTCGGCATCAACCAGATAATCACAGTGTTTCTTGCTTCCTTAGTAGCTTCCACAATAGTAATAGCCGGAGTAAAGATTTCAGCAAAATATGCAATGATAATGTCAACAATAGAGATGACTATAATAGTTGTATTATCGATAATATTTCTGCACAGTTCAGGCCGGCATTTCTACAATCCTGTAATATATTCACCATACCTTCTTGTAGCAGTTATATTTGGTCTTGGAATCCCGACAGGTTATGGATCAATTGCTCCACTTGGTGGTGATGCGAAGGATAGCAAGGCAATCGGAAGGGCAGCAATCACCGTTGTGATATTCGGAGGACTGCTTGCAACATTATTCTTTTATTCCTTAGGTTCATTGAATTTTACCGGCAATTTGATTATTTATCTTATAACTCATTTTGGAATACTGGGCTTAATAATAGTACCTATCATAGCATTGAGCGATGGAGTTCTTGGGGGTATTGCGTATATACTGGCCGATTCAAGAACTTTCGGTGCAATGAGCGAAGATGGAAGATTTCCAAAAATATTTTCAAGAAAATATAAAGGTAAGCCGGTATTATCTGAATTATTAATAGCTACAATATTTGTAATTGTTCTGGGTACAATGACATACTTTATTGGATTATACGCAACATTCCTTGCCATGGGGGCATTAGCGGGTCTGATGAATCTTATAATCCATACATCTGCAGATTTTTCTCTGATAAAAATAGCCACCAGAAAATCAAAAAGGAGTATAAAAGAACTAACAGTCGGTATAGTTGCAGTAGCTATATCGATATTTATATTAATCGACTCATTGCCGGGCATATCCCTCATTATACAGTATCTTTTCTTTGCATGGATAATAATCGGCTTCCTCTATGCGGAAACCTTCACTATAGTAAGAGAAACATCAAAGTATATACCTCCAGCATAACTTTATCTAAATTTATTAATTTGAAAAATATATTTTATTTATTATTTCAATCTTGATCTTATTAATTGTAATAATCTGATGGATTTATCACCGGAAATTTTTGAAACTGCACCCTGTGTGGAAATTGTACAATTATTGTCCCGCATCTCCTGAAACATTATTATATTATTAGTAAGATTGTAAATATCTCTTAAGATATAGTTCATTCCTTTCTGTTTTTTCTCGGCAATACTTTCATTTATTATTTTATCAGTATCTCCAAAGAACCATATATCCGAAAAATATATCTTTATCGGCCTAAATCCCTCTGGGGTAAAGGCCCCATCAGAAGGCTCATTTTCAATTATTTTTTTGCCAGAAAGTATCCCGACCCCAATTATTCCTGATTTTATACCCGGATCTTGGGGTAAATATTCCTGTTTCATGGAATGAAATACGAAGATGTCTCCTGTTTTAAAAGATTCATAAGCTTTCTCCGTTTTATCATAACGCCTGAATCCCCAGGATTTCAAATTATATGTTTTTAGCCAGTCACAGGGTGGGCCTGTAATTTTTCTTAAATCTCTTGTGCCAGCATACTCGAGAAATTCTTTGTTGTTCATATGATATTCATTTAACCATGGCGCATATATTTTTTGAAATATTAACCTGAATGCAGCCTGCCATCTGCCATAAGTGGAGGATGTTATTATAAGATAAACGGGTAATATTATTAATGTTTAAATTATATACCGGGGCATGACATATAAAGGACTGGACTCTGGCTGGTTTCCTGTTGTTCTTGGCACACTGTCCATATCACTTGCCTTTTTTATTATATATCTGGTATTCCATAACCAGATAATTTTCGATGTTGGAAAGTTGATTTATTTCATTGTCCTGGCATTTTTTGCCTTTGTATTTATATCATGGATATACAGGTATATAAGAAATAAAAAGTTGATAATGGAGGACTATAATGATATAATAAAACTCAGTTTTCTCGCCTTTCTCGGGGTTCTATATTATGCCATTGCCTTTTTCTATACCGCTTATATTGGCATAAGCCCGTTTGTGGCATATTTATTTCTTTATCTGTTTGTATTCTTCTACCTATTCGTAATAGTTGTAAATATTGTGCTCAATTACAATTTGTATACCAATAAATACAGCTTTGATAAGGTTACATATGCTATACTTGTGCCCTCTATAGTCCTCAGTGCCAATATCATTCTCACATCTGTACTACTAACTCCACCTATCGCGGCATACTACAGTATCAATATACTGAAAACAGTATATGTAATGACCCTGGTTGCCTTTGGAATATCCTTCTTCCAGTTTTTATTCGTTGGAATATCTGCATATATATCCCATATAAGCAACAGGCCAAATTATCTCCAGGCATCACCGGCGGCAATGATTCCAGTAGGCGCATCCAGCATGCTAATTATAAATATAATGTTCATGCCACAGTTTAATTATATAGGAATTTTTCAGGTTCCTGCCGATCTTGCCGTGGATTTTTCTATGATGCTCTGGGGTTTCGACCTATTCCTGTTTTTAGTATCTGCTGCGATAGCCATTACCCATATAAAATACAGGCAGTCAATGACTGTGTGGGCCTATGTATTTCCTGTTGGGATTTCAACTTTTTCAGATTATATGCTCTGGGTATTTACAAAACTTGAGTTATTTGTTTATTCTATTATAATCTTCACCGCAGGGTTAATAATACTGTACATTTATGCATGGATAAACACTTATTATCTCAATAAGGCTACCTCTAAAAAATAATATATAATGGTTAAAGATAAATGCAGAATGGAAAACAAAAAAACCGATTTCAGTGAATGGTACAATGAGATTATAGATATTGCAAAACTCAGTGATAAGCGTTATTTGATAAAGGGAATGAATGTATGGTTACCATATGGATTAAAAATCATGCATTCTATTGATAGTTTGTTGAGAGATTATTCAGAAGAGAGTGGCATAGAGGAGGTAAGTTTTCCTGTTCTTATATCCAGAGAGCAGTTGGAAGTAGAATTCGAGCACGTAAAGGGATTTGAAAATGAAATCTACTGGGTTACAAAGGGTGGAACCAATCCCCTGGACATAGACCTCGCACTAAGACCGACAAGTGAGGCTGCTATGTACACAATGTTCCCCCTGTGGATAAGGTCACATACAGATTTGCCCTTCAGGATTTATCAGATTGTTAGCGTTTACAGGTACGAAACCAAGCATACAAGGTCATTCATACGTGTACGCGAAATTCATTTTTATGAGGCACATACTGCACATAAAGATTTTGAGGATGCGGAAAGACAGATGGAAGAGTACATAAAAATAATGAACCGGCTTGCGGATGACCTCTGCATAAATTTTTCCATGGACGTAAGGCCTGACTGGGATAAGTTCCCGGGAGCAATGTACTCTGTTGCCTTTGACACGCCAATGCCCGGATCAAGGTCACTTCAAATAGGAACAATACATGAATACGGAGAAAATTTTGCAAAAAATTATGGAATAAAATATCTTGACGATGAAGGCAATATGAATTTTGTATCACAGACCACCTTCGGTTTAAGTGAAAGGTTGCTTGCTGCAGTAATAGGAATCCATGGAGATGATAAGGGATTGGTGCTGCCATACAAGCTTGCACCTGTTCAGGTTATTATAGTTCCCATACCCGGGGATGATTATGAGAAAATAATAAGTTATTCAGGGACAATTCTCCAAAAATTAAAATCTCAGAGTATAAAATGCCAGATAGATGAACGTGAGTACACGCCTGGATACAAATACAATGACTGGGAAATGAAGGGAGTTCCACTGAGAATAGAAATAGGAAAAAGGGAGGTCGAGGATAACACACTTACATTATCCATGAGGACCAGGAGGAAAAAAATAAAAATATCCCTGGATGAATTAAATAATATACACAGTTATCTTCAGGCTGTTAATGAGGATATAAAAAAGCATTCCTCTGAATTCTATGACAGCAATAGAGTTTTTATAGACAACATCAATGAAATTAAGGAAGACAGAATGGTAACTGCATACTGGTGTGGCAGAAAGGAATGCTCGGATAGAATAGAAGCATTATCTGAGAAGACTGCACTAGGGGCTGTCAGGGGTATGGATAAATCCGGTCCATGCATAGTTTGCGGCAGGCCCGGGAAAATATCTGCCTTTTCAAGGACATACTGATATGATAAAACTTGCATTTTTTGATATGGACGGGGTGCTTACTGTTGAAAAAAGCAGCTGGTTTTATGTAAACAATAAACTGGGAATAAACAACAGGGAAAATTATATGAAATACATGAAAGGGCAGTTGCCATACCCTGATTTCTTCCGGCTTGATTTAAAAGCCTGGATAGAAAAATATCCTGGCATTGAGGGGAATTATATTAAAAACATCCTTAATGAAATCAAGCCTGTAACAGGACTGGGGAAAACGATGAAATACCTGAAAAATAAGAACATAATTTCTGTAATTGTATCCGGTGGGATATCATGGCTTTCAGATCGTATTGCCAGGGATTATGGAATATATGAGGCATACGCAAATAAAATATACTGTGATGATAATGGACGCATAATTCCGGATGGCGAGGTCCAGGTGGACCCCTCATACAAGGATTATGTTATGGGAAAGGTCATGGCAAAATATGGGTTAAAACCAGGAGAATGCATTGCTGTCGGGGATTCAGAATCTGATTATTCCATGTACAGGGCGGTACCAAATTTCATAGCCTTCAACTCTGACAGCGATTTATTACTGAAAATATCCAGTGCCAGCATGGAAAATGATTTAAGTGGGCTTATAAAATTTCTGGAATCATATTAGATTCATCTGTTTCATGGTTTCCATGGTAAGTACTGTTATGCCGGCCGCACCCCTGACAAGATTGTTGCCCAGTACTACCATTCTGATTATCCCGTCCCTGTAAGATACACGTCCAACGTGGACTTCCATACCATTATATGTATCCAGCGCGTTCTGTGGCCTATCCTCCTCCTCGTGTACTACGAGTGGATGGTCCGGGGCGGTATACAGACCATGAAACCCTTTCAGCGGTGCAAAATTGACCATGTTCTGCTTCAGTTTTTCCAGATCAGGGTCTATATCAGTTTCTATGTTTATAACGCCCATATGCCCGACCTTAACAGGAACCCTTACAGATGTTACATTTACCCGCATTTTTCTATTCTTTATCTTACCATTTTCGACTGAACCATACATTTTTGATATCTCTGCAGGTATCTTTTCCTCCTCTCCATGGATATACGGTACAATATTGTCGTCTATGGACATGTATGGAAGGCCTGAATAACCGGCACCACTGATTGCCTGCATTGACACAATAGAAATTCTTCTATAATCTATTCCAAGTATTTCAGACAGTGGCATGGCCATAATTGCCGATGTACAGTTGGGATTTTTAACATATTTGGTTTCTTTATCTTCCAGAATCTTAAGATGATTGAAGTTTAGCTCCGGATTTATCAGCGGTACATCTTCAGACATCCTAAAGGGTGATGCATTGGATATAACATTTATTCCCCTTTTGATAAGTTTCAATTCTATACCCTCCGCAGCCTCAGGCGGAAGGGCTGAAAGGACATAATCCACATCCCTGTGATCCTCCGGAGATGCGGATACCAGTGCCATGTTTCTGTACCTCTCCGGGATGGGCCCCTGTTCTATCCAGTTTACAGTTTTACCATACTCTTTTCCTATCCTGGATTGGGAGGCACTGAGTTTAACCAGGTCAATATAGGGGTGATCTGCTAAAATCCTGACCATTTTCTGGCCTACCATGCCGGTAGCACCCAGTAATGATACCCTTATTTTATCCATGAAGATGCCTCCTGGAAGCATTTTTTATTGTTTATAAGGTCCTCATCCAGAAGAAGTGAAAGCGAAAGTGCATCCATGTGATATAGATGTTCATGCCCTATCACTGAAAGTATATTTTTGCTTACCTCAGGATCTGATATTCCATGCCCTATGAAAACAAGCAGGTTCCTTTCAGGTGCAGCGCCATAGGATGCCAGGGCAACGCATTTAACCGATTTCACCGGTTTTCTGGTGATCCTGGTTTTCCCCATCTCATAAAGGGATTCCACTGTTATATCTATATCCTTCCCTATCACAGGTGTAAATGTCTTGTAATTAAAATTCTTAACACCGAAATGGGACATTTTGAGTACCTCACTGAGGGAAACCTCGGGGAGTGTCCTAGAATCTGAAAATATCCGCGGATCGGACGTCATTATTCCAGGAACGTCAGTTATTATTCTTACGTTGCAATTCAGCACAGATGCAAATATCATTGCAGTGTAATCACTCCCACCACGACCTACTGTGGTTATTTTTCCATCCTCACTGGCGCCATAAAATCCTGGAACTATGGTAATATCGCCAAATACCGTATTCTTTATCCTTTCAGCAGTTCTGCCCTCTATAAACGTTGCATTCCCGAAAACACTGTCGGTGACAATCAAGGGGTCTATTATATATGATATTTTAAAGCCGTTATCACGCAAAAAACTGTAGATTACCACAGTTGACATTCTCTCCCCATATGATATTACAAGGTCCCGCAACTGCAAATTTTTATCCATCAAAACAAGCGTTTTCAACTCGTCCCTGAACTTTCGCAGAAGGCCTTTTATTTCATCAGTCAGGTCGGTCATTGTGATATGCATGTTGTAAATATTTTCAATAATGCCTGTGTTTTTTGTTTCATAGGCTTCTATCAACATATTCGTTACATTCTTAAGGGCGGATGTAACAATAATGCAATTATGGCAGTCCATCAATTTTTGTTTTATAAGGATTAAATCTTCCTTATTTTTCAATATTGATCCACCTATCTTTACAACTTGCATTTTACCACTTTCATTTTGTATAACACTTCACTATAAAGGTTTTATGAAACCATTATATAACTAAATGAGGGTGAGTAATTTATTATACATGCATGTTATAAAATATCACGTTAAATTATATATTTGTTTTAGATAATATTAATCTATAACCATTTCTTTTACAAACTGCGAAAAGTCCTTTACTTTGCTGTCATATGCCAGATTGTTATAGCATAGTGGGCATATTGTAACAACGTTTTCGGATTTTTCCTTTAATTCACTGTATCTCTGCATGGATACATTTTTCGCAGTATCCGGGAACAGCAGTTCATCCGGGCCTCCACAGCACATATTGAGTTTTCCATTCCGTTCCGGCATGCTTACATCAGTAATGGAATTCAATATATCCAATGCCCGGAATTGATTATTATGCAGTACTATATGGCAGGGTTCCTGAATTGTAATACCATCATTGAATTTTCTGTACTTAAGGTCCAGAAGGTCAGTATAATATACCACATCAATGTCAAAGCCGGGAACATATTCCGGGTATCCATTGAGAAGCAGGTCATGTGTGTGCGGGTCTACAGTTATTACCCTCCTGACGCCGTTTTCCTTTAAAAAATTATAAAATCTCCCTGCATATTCCCTGAAATCTTCCCTGTAGCCCAGATCATATAGAAACATCCCGGGATATGGCTCATTTTCTCCAAGGTATCCAAACTCAACGCCTGATTTTTTCAGCATTGCGACTATATTCCTCAAATCGGCGTCCATGTTTTCCTTCAGTTTTTTATCATAAAAATGCCTTGACAGCTTTATTAATGAAATGTGATTTTTCATTGCAGATGCAACATTTTTCACAACACTTTCATCTATATGCTTCCTTATCCTGTTTATCGCCCGGGTATATGGCATCATCTGATACATATGCCCTGTAATGATGACGGTATCGCTCTTCTGGAAGCTTATGCCATCTGCCCATTCAGCAGCCTCTCTCTTTAGGCCCAGCGGGCTTTCATACTCCATGATGCTCTCCCTTATAAGGGCCGCAACAGGATTCTTTTTCCCCCTTTCCCCGGTTACAATGAATTCCCGCATGAGTTCACTGACAACACCGGCATTCACACCTGCCGGGCATACGTTTACACATGCATAGCAGTCAAGGCATGAGTAAAATGAATCTCCCAGTTCTAAATCATTATCCGGATTCTTAAGAGCGAAATCTGCCAGTATAACCCTTCCACGTGCACCGAAAACAGAATTATACTGGCTGGCACCCAGCGTAGGGCAAACACTTTCACAGAACCCACAGCTTATGCATTTATCGGTTATATTCTCTATCTCTTCAATCAGATTCATAAAAAATCTTGCCCCTGTTCAGTATATTATTCGGATCAAACACTTTCTTGATGGATTTCATGATTTCAAGCGTATAAATGGAATTCCTTTCAAGGTATTCCTCATAGAGAAGTCTGTTTTTTTCAGTGCCTATCCCGTGTTCTGCTGAAACTGAACCTCTGTGCCTTATTGCCGCCCTGGCTATGTCCATCTGGAGTTTTTCCATCTTCTTTCTGCCTTCATCAGTGTTATCCATGAATATGTTTGCATGAATATTCCCGTCGCCTATGTGGCCGAATAAAGTAGCCTTCATTCCATCATTATTTATGGACTCTGCAATTTCTTTCATCGTACTTGCAAGTTCACTTGATGGTACTATTACGTCTCCAATTACCACCAGCTGATGATTATTTTCCCGGAGATCAAGAAGGGCAGAATATGCACCCTTCCTGGCAGCGTAAATTCTATCCATATGGTTCTGGTCGGTTATAACTGTCACATCATCAGTAAATCCTTCCAGTATACTTTTTACATTTTGTATCTTCCTTGCAAGTCCCTCTTCAGGGCTATCCACATCAATCATCAGGAGGAACTGTGTATATTCTGGTATATCTATTTCCATGTTTTTTCTTATGGAATTAATTGTTCCCAGATCCATGAACTCTGCTATCAGGGGAGTTATTCCCTTACTTTTTATTGAATTCATGGATTTTCCCACACTTTCAATATCCTTATAAAAAGCTATGAGTTTTGCAGTTGCCTCGGGCAGTGGCTCTATCTTCAGTATGGCCTTTGTTACCACGCCAAGTGTTCCCTCACTGCCTATCATGAGTGCAGTAATGTCGTACCCTGCGCTTCTCTTGAGTGTATACTCGCCTGTTCTGATTATATGCCCGTCCGGGACCACGACATCCATGCCCAGGACCCATTCTTTGGTTGCACCGTATCTAACCGCTCTTAATCCCCCTGCGTTTGTGGATAAAGACCCGCCTATTGTTGATGCCCTGGAGCTTGCCGGATCAGGTGGATAAAAAAAATTACACTTCTTCAGTTCCTGATTCAGTAAGTCTATCCTTACACCGGGCTCACATACAGCATATCTGGAAGATGTGTTTATTTCAAGTATTCTGTTTAAATTCATGGTGCTGATTATAATACCGTTGAAATCTGTTACGGATGAACCTGTAAGGGATGTTCCACCACTACGTACTGTTACATTGATTCTGTAGTTATTGCACACACTGAGAATTGTTGAAATATCCCCGGCGTTATCAGGAAGGCATACTGCAAGAGGAAGTTTACCGGTTATGTAAGAGGCATCCTTCATAAAAGGAATAAGCTCTTCCTTCGTGGTAAGAATTTTTTTGTTTCCCAGCTTTGAAATTAGCTCTGATATGGCATCTGTTTCTTGCTTCTGCATGCTAAATGTAAAACATCCCTATTATTAAGGATTTTCATAATCATGATTCTGTTTAGAAATGTTTATAATAGCCAGAGTTTTACTGATTTATGGAAACCAATACCGTTGCTGATTATGTTTACAGGCATAACAACGTTAAGGGCATGTATATGGTTTTAATTGCATCGGCCAGCGTATTCCTTGACGTGTGGGATTTAACCGCATTCGGATTTGTGCTTACATTCTTCAAGGCCACCTTCCTGCCTGTAGGGATAATACTGGGAGTTTCTGTGGCAGCGGCCAACATAGGTGCCATAGCAGGTGCTATTTTAGGTGGATATCTTACCGATAAGTTCGGAAGAAAGAGACTTTTGATTTATAATATGGCTGTTTTCGTGGTTTTCTCATTTCTTATCGCGGTTTCAACAAACATATACCAGTTCATAGCTTTCAGGCTGGTAGTGGGATTCTCCATAGGGAGCGATGTTGCGACTGGATTTTCCTATATATATGAGTATATAAGCAGAGGACAGAGAAATCATTATTACTCCCTCTGGGCATATAGCTTTTCAGTGGTGGCACTTATAGCAGTTGGGTCTGTATTTTTCCTGACAAGGGAAATTAATAACGACTCGGTATGGCGGTATATATTTGTAATTGGCGGTGTATTCGCAGCTGTTATACTGTTGCTCAGAACAAAAATTACTGAAACACCTGTATGGCTGTATGGCAATGGAAAATACAGGGAAACAAAGGATGTGGTAAAGAAAGTGTACGGGGAAGACCTGGATATAGGAGACAGTGTTGAGAGAGACCATATAACAGTGAAAAACCTGATTAACCTGTTCCATAAAGGATTGAACAGAGACCTCATATTCACATTTTCACTTAATGGCATAGTGGGATTCATAGGATGGGGATTCGGCTTTTATATAACCTATATGCTCGCGGTTCTAAAATTCCTGGCCTTCTACCAGGTACTGGAAGCAGATGCAATTATATATGCATTCGGATTCATGGGCGCACTTTTATCCCCCCACATGGCAAGGCATTTCGGGATATATAAATCTGCAGTAATTCCCGCCATCGTTGCTTCTGTGGCAATATTTGCGCTTTTCCTCACGTTTGACCATATATTTCCGGTATACTTTGTTATTCCACTTTCTATTGTAATAATATTCATGAATTATTGTGGCCCTATGGCATATAATGCGGTGCTGAATGAGTTTATACCCACCTCTTTAAGGGGAGTAGGCAATGGATGGAATTACATGTTCAACAAAATTACGGAGGCAGTTAGTGGCCTGACCTCAGGTGCCATCCTTGTAATAGTAGGATTACGGTTCAATACGGTTATCCTGTTCCTTATAGTTGGATCATTTACTGTAATTGCGCTGGTTGCAGGAAGGAGTGGATATTTCAGAAATCATAAAGTTTCTGATTTCCATACCTCTCCAGATGAATAAATCTCCTTTTTCCATATAGGCGGAATTATTTTTATTTTATCTATAATGTAATTGCAGGCAAGAAAAGCATCTTTTCTGTGCACCGATGATACAGCTATTCCGATCGAATCCTCTTTAAGGTTAACCCGGCCTGTGCGCTGAACAACAGAAACATCAATAATAGAATACATATTTCTTGCCTCCTCAATAATTTCTCCTATTTTTTTCAAGGCCATTTCATTGTATGCTTCATAAAAAAGCGCAACAATGTCACTGGAGGTTTCGTCCTCAGACCTTACAGTTCCAAAGAAGGAGACAACAGCGCCTGCACTGTTATTTCTAACACTATCGATAATTTCCACGGGATTAATTTTTTCAGCCTGTATCCTTATCATTGGAATAACAATACCCAATTGCTATAAATATTTTTAATATTTTTATGCAATGCACCGGTCAGGGGCATTGTAGCATTTATTCATTGAATTCCCTGTTGATATCCTTTAACAGGCACTGAAGAACCTGATGAAATTCTTTCTCTTTTTTATTTACAAGGTCACTGATTTTTTCAGGGGTTATCCTTAAGTATGAATAGTAATACCCACCCTTTTCCATGCACTGCTTTCTCTTGGATACAAGGCCTGAACCCACAAGTCTTTGCAATGACCTGAAAACCGTTGTGCGATCTCTCTTCAACCGCAAAGCGATATCATCAGCAGTTTCAGGTTTTTTATCATCTATTGAGTATAGCACATTGATATCAGTTGGTGAAAGATCGAAGAAGTATTCAAATATATCACGGCATGTGGCATTTTCATCCAGAATCTGATTAAATGATCCCATATTAGTATATTTTAAAGGGCTATATAACTGTATTGTACTGTTGATACAATACCATACAATACAGTTATATATTCTTTAGAAATATAGAATTAATTGAAAGCACATTCCTATTATGTGTTTTCAGGGGTGTTAAAAATGGAAAATAAAAACGTGTTCGGGAAAGGTACAGGAAAAGAAGGGCCGGTTGAGTTGACTGATGGGAATTTCAAATCATTTGTGGCATCTCCAAAGCTATCGGTAATAGATCTCTGGGCAGCATGGTGCGCTCCCTGCAGGTATATTTCACCGGTTGTTGATGAGCTTTCTAAAGAATATGCAGGAGTTGCCAATTTTGGAAAAGTAAACGTAGATGAGAATCCAGTAACTTCCAGAGAACTCAGGATAGAGAGCATTCCCACAATAATGTTCTTTAAAAACGGGAAGCCGGTTGGCATGTCCATAGGTGTAGTTCCCAAGGAAGTGCTGGTAAAGAAAATCAAAGATCTGGCATAAAAGGGCAAATATGGAAACGTATGATACTATAATAATAGGAGGCGCTTCTGCAGGTCTTACCTCAGCTATATACACTGCCAGGCAGGGCATGAAAACCCTTGTAATCACCAAAGACATCGGGGGGCAGGCTCTTTTGACCACGGATATCCAGAACTATCCTGGATTCGATATGATCGGCGGCTTCGAGCTTACGAATAAATTCAAGGAACAGGCAGAATACTACGGTACTGAATTTGTATATGATGAGGCTCTTTCAGTGAATGCTGGCGGTGACAGATTCACGGTTAAAACATCCGGGTCAGAATTTACCGCACTTTCAATCATACTCGCCTTCGGAAAGACACCCAGGGATCTCAATGTACCGGGAGAATCGACATTAAGAGGTCATGGAATTTCCTACTGTGCAATATGCGACGGACCACTATTTAGGGGGAAGGAGGTGGCTGTTGCCGGCAATGGAAGCCATGCCCTTGAGGCTCTTGTTTACCTATCTTCGGTCGCGGGTAAGGTTTTCTATATTACCAATGCCAAAAAACTCGCAGGGGAAGAATCATTGATTGATACTGTTAAGGGAATTAAAAATAAGGAAATCTATTTTGACAGTACCCTTCTATCCGTTAATGGAGAAAAATCCGTTGAATCAGTAACGTTCAGGAATAAATCTTCAGGAGAAACAACCGATTTAAAACTTTCCGCTGTATTTGCCGAAATGGGATACATAGCCAAAACGGGTTTTGTGAAAAATCTTGTTGAGTTGAATAAAAGCAATGAAATAGTAGTGGATAAATTCGGCAGAACATCACACGAGGGTGTATTTGCCTGCGGTGATGTCACTGATACACCATATAAGCAGGCCGTAATTTCAGCCGGTCAGGGTGCAACTGCGGCTTTATCCGCGTATAACTTCGTCCAGAATCTTAAGGGCAAGGTTGCTGCAAAAAGCGACTGGAAACTTATCAAACATTAAGAGAGCTGAATAATTCAGATCTATTTTTTAGTTATAATTTTTTTAGTTATACATCAAGAATATTAACATTATAATATGTGTCTTTGCAAACAGAAATTGCTCTTTAAATTATAATAATGGCTAATACCAACAATTGCTAAAAGAAATAATTTCTCACTATATTACTATTATAATTATATAAAATTTTGATTTATAAAACAAAAAACCTTTATATTATTTAAAGATAATACATACAGGTGTATTTATGGTTATTACGCACACCAAATTAAAAAGAAACTCTGTCGGGCTTCTCCAGGGTACATTTCAATCTCTGGGGCAGGTGGCGCCTGCGGCTGATATAGCTATACTTCTTGTAGCGTCGTTTTCAATCTCTGGCGCACAGACAGTGCTTTCTGTAATAATTGGCTGGATAATATATGCATTATGGATGATAACTCCCTATGAATTTTCCAAATTGAAATCAAACGCCGGGAGTTATTATGCCTATGCAGCCGGGTCTACTGAAAAGGGCCACCTCGGGCCGATTACCGCATTGAGTTTTATGTACTATGATATTACCGGTGCAGCATTCGGAATCCTGGGTCTTTCAAGTTTTATATTCCTGATGGCCCCGGAGGTCACATCTATCCCATATATCTGGATACTCTTTGCCGGAATATTTACTGCATTCATAATCATAGTGACATATCTGGGAATAAGACCATCCCTTAATTATACAGCAATCACAGGATTGCTCGAGGTGATGTTTCTCCTTATAGGGTCCATAATAATTATTATCAGAGTTGGTGCACATAACTCGGCCATCCCATTTGAAATATCGGGGCCATACAGCATAGGATTTTCATCCATTATGTTTGCATCTGTATTCTCTATACTGGATTTTACTGGTTCGGGTGTAGTTACAACCGTATCAGAGGAGATTACAGAGCCGAAGAAGAACATTGGCAAATCTATAGTATTTGCAATGATACTTACCGCAGTTGCATTGATTCCAGCAGCCTATGCATTAACCGTAGGATGGGGTGTAAGTAGTATAGGTTCCTTTGCGACACATAACGATGCCGGCCTGACTGTCTTTTATAGATATCTCGGACCTGTAGGACTTGTGCTTCTTATAGTGTTCACCATCAACAGTTACTTCTCCAACGGTGTCTCCAAAGCCACTGCTGTTAGCAGATGGTGGTACTCTGCTGCTAGGGATAATGTTGTTTTCCCCCAATCTGTGGGAAAGATCAATCCCAAGCACCACTCGCCGGCCAACGCTGTGGTTATATGGGCATTGCTGTCATTCGTGCTGGATGTAACTATGGGTTTGATTTACGGTCCTCTGAGTGCTGCATTTGTTCTGGAAGCGGGAACTGGTATATCAATAATTATAGTTCACATACTGGCAAACAGCTCGCTTACAATATACACACGCAGAATCAATAAATTCAGCCTTTTGAAACATGGCATACTTCCGACAGCAGCAACCATAGTGGGTCTTGTTGTAATATACTTCACAATGCGTGATATATTCACAAAGTATTTTACTGCGCCAAGTGCTGTGAACGACGCTTATTTTGCATCATTCATTGTAACCATTGTCTGGATACTGGCCGGAGGATTGATAGTAACACTGTATTACAGGAATAAGCATCCCGAAATACTTAAAGATGCGGGGGAATTCAATATGAGAACCCAGCAATAATAATACCATTTTTTATTTTTATTGGAATTCTGAATTCAAAATATTTATATTCAAACCTTTATAACAAAAATTAATGAATTTTCCCGATGAATACCACAGGATATTGTGGTGGCTCCTGGTGGCGACCCGTGGCGGAAACACGAGAACCAGGATATTAGATCGTATCCATAATGACCCTGGAAACATAAATCAGATATCCATGGAACTTGGAACCAATTACCGAACAGTGGAGCATCATATTAAAGTTCTTCTGGATAATGGAATTATTAAGAAGGAGGGCCATGGCTACGGGTGTATTTATTTCCTTTCAGATTATTATCAGAAAAATTATGAGGCAATCATGGACACCATTAAAAATAAAAGGAAATGATCCCTGTGAAATATTTTGCTTCTATGTAATTAATTTGTATATAATTTGTATATAATATTGAAATACAGTTTTATCCCTGCAGGTTGATTATTAAGAGATTAACATGAATTGGAAAATAATATCGGCAGTATTCATTGCACTTACAATCATCTTTGCAGGTGCATTTATAGGCGTGTACTATCTTGATAGCTCGGCAATTGCCAAGGAGAAGAAACAGCTTGAGGTAAATGACGCAAATGAGCTTGCCACAGAACACTGGAACCAAATAGCAATTGAAAACCAGTCTCTGATCATGAAGCAGTATGCTAGCAATGCTACGTTGAACTGGATAGGGGGCCCTCTAAACGGGACATATCATGGATCCTCGGCAATAAATACTACATGGGGGAAGTTCTTCACAGCCTGGCAGGCAGTATGGTTCTATGCATCAACAGGTACAACCAGTAATCCAATAGTAACAGTAAATGGAAGTACAGCAACCATAACAGCAAATTTCACACAGTTTGTTGTCCAGAGTTCATCTACACATGACTTTGAATACATTAACACAACGTATACCCTGGTATATTATAATATGGACCATTCAGCAAACAATAATGTGGATTACAAGATAGTGGATGAGACATTCCATATAACGGGGTCTGGGAAGCTATCCAGCCTGGAATAAAAAAATATATTAATATATATTTATTCTTAATCTGAGTGCCGTGGTAAAATATGGAAATATTCTGGATATCTGATATTATTATTGCACTATTCGAGCTGATTGCCCTACTTATACTTGTTATTCTTTATGCCATATCTTACAGAAAATATAGGGCAAAAGTTTATCTTCAGGTTATTTCCTTTACATCCATATTCACCCTTCAGAGTGCACTTACAATATATATCTATTATTACTTTTCCAGATTCCTTGGGGCTACCGTTGCCATACCACTAATGGCTCTAAGCATACTGGGCATTGCAGCTATAGTTATGCTTTTTAGATTTATGAGGCAATAAATTTTAAAAATTTGCATTAAATTAATATCTCTTTGTTTAATAATGAATTATGGATATCACAGCAGTTGAAATCGAAAAGCCCAGAGATGTAAATGTAATAATTGGCTATTCACATTTCATAAAAACAGTTGAGGACATCAATGAGATCATAAAAACTGTAATCCCTGGCTGCGAGTATGCTGTGGTATTCTCAGAGGCATCAGGAGACAGGCTGATAAGATTTGAGGGTAATAACAGGGAATTGATAGAAGCAGGAATAAGTAACATTGAAAAGATATCTGCTGGGCATACCTTTATCATAATGCTAAAAAATGCATTTCCCATTAGTATTCTCCCACAGTTGAAGATGAGCCAGGAAATAGGAACAATATATGCAGCCACCGCAAATCCTTTGAAAGTAATAGTGGCAAAAACTGAAAATACAAATGCAATAATAGGTGTTGCTGACGGCTATTCTCCAGTGGGCATAGAATCTGATGACGATAAAGAAAAACGCAGAAAGTTTCTAAGAGACATCGGTTATAAATCCTGAGGGCCCGTGGTGTAACGGATTATCATATAGGCCTCCGGAGCCTATAATCCGGGTTCGAATCCCGGCGGGCTCAATTTTTAATAGATTTATCTTTAATACTTTTCAATAAATGCCACATTTATCCATAGACCTGATAAGAGTTATGGCAAATAAATCAAAAATTATGGTTTAAGTTATAACTGTAGGGTAAACGTTTGTAATTTCCGGCCTTTGGATTAAAATATGGGCATATGGCTAATCGCCTTATGTCATGTCAATATAGATATCGTTCAGTTCATTTTGAAAATGTTTACAAGGTTATTAGTTCCGGAGACGTGAGGTCATATTTAACCTTGGTTTTATGGAAATAATAGATTCTGGGAAAGATTATATATCACCTTAAATTAAATATTTACGGGATGATTTTAACATTTCATCTATTGGGGGTGGTCTAGACGTATGGTATAAGAAACAGAGTATGTATAGTTACAGGGTCTGGCAGGGGTATCGGAAGGGCGATAGCAATGAAGCTTGCAGCGGAGGGAGGCAAAATTGTGGTCAATGTAAGGAAAAGTATTAATGAGGGAGAACAAACATTGAATGAAATAAACAAAATATCCTCTGGAATGCTTGTTACAGCAGATATATCCACAGCGAGTGGCAGGGAACTGCTTTTTGCAGGGGCAGAGAAGAAACTCGGGCCGCCAGAAATTCTTATTAATAATGCCGGTGTGGGCATTCTGGAACCGCTGGGAAGCATAGAAGAAAAAAATCTGGAGCTTATGTTCCGCACTAATCTATTTTCCCCTCTCAGACTTTCAGAAAGATTCATGAAAGATTCACATGGCGGTGTTATAATTAATATGGCATCACTGGCAGGAATCAATCCGTTCCCAGGCCTCGCAGTATACGGTGCGACCAAATCAGCATTGATAGGACTTACAAAGTACATGTCACTGGAAATGGCATCTCATGGAATCAGAGTAAATGCCGTTGCTCCAGGCATTGTTAAAACCAGAATGGGAGACAGCCTACTTAACCTGATGAACCTTGACGGGGCTGAATTCTCGAGAAAGTTTACACTCACAGGAAAGCTCATTACACCTGAGGAAGTGGCAGATGCCGTTATATTCCTGATAAAAAACGAATCCATCACAGGGCAGGTAATTACAGTAGATTCAGGCAGTACACAGATGGCTACAGATTATTTTAAATAAATGCTATAATAAAAACTGATACCATTTCAGTTTTAACTTATAATCAAGAAGTCCGGTCTATAGATAGATGGGGATATTATAGAACCATATCCTCAATTTTTGTTTTTCTGTACTTTCCATTATATGTATTTACTATTTTCTTTCCGCCATAAAGTGTTGTACTATTTTTCCGGTCGTATCTTGAGGCCACTATTCTACCTATTGAATCTCCCTTCATTATTCCACCACCGGTTGATCCTGAAACTACTATAATGTTTATATCATTGAATATATAAGGCATAAAATCAATGGTATTGTATGAGTAGTACCCTGCCCACGATGATGTTATTCTGGAATCCTCTGAGGCGGGGAAATAATTATCCAGTATGGGCTTAATATTATATGTATAGAAATCCGGTTCCGGCTCAGGGTTTTCTGTAAATGAGAAGTCTCTATTCAATTCATCTGCAAGGCTAGTCCAGAATGAGCTTGCCTGTGGATACGGCCTCATATATACACCTGTTGGAAATATTGTGAATGGAAACACACCGGAATCATTGAATATATTCTTGTTTATAAGTTTCTGGATACCCGGTGAAGTTATCTGGAATATCTGCCTTTTTTTAGGCCTCAAATGGGAATCAATACCCACAGGGTCAAGCAGTGAGGTTGTCCACACATCAGTGCATAGAACGTAAAAATCGGATTCTATTATCCCCTTGTCGGTTTCTGCATATTTTATCTCTGATTTTTGCCAGTTGAATGGTTCTCCTGGATAATTCATGGATTCCATGGGGGCGAGAACAAGACGCTTAACCATAGTATTGAATTTGAATTCTACGCCCATTTCCAGAAGCTGATTGTAATACCATCCTGAGAGGAGGTCAGGCTCTATAATTCCAGCATTTTCATCAATAACAGCTGACTTTATTGAACCTATTCCCATAACATCATGCGTGTCCTTATCAATGTTTAGATTGAAAAGCTGTGACATATCTTCATCAACAAGTCTTGAATGGGGATATCTTGATACCCATTCCTTATCGGTATCATGGTCAAACAGGAACAAATACCCGGTAAATTTCATGCCGATGTCTACTCCCATATCGTTCTGAAGATGTTTATAAAAGTTAATCGAACTCTGCGCCATTACCTGATTCTCCCTCAGTGTAAAGAAATCTCTGAAGGCAGCAGCACTCTTTGCCGTATTACCCTGTGAGAACGTTTTTGCCTTGTCGACTACCAGAATTTTAAGTGACGAATCCATCTTTTTAAGATGGTATGCCGAACTTAAACCGGTTATTCCTGCACCCACAACAACGATATCATACTTCATATGATTTGGAAAGTCTAGGATTTATATAAATGTATGTTTAGATACCTTATTTTCAGTGATTTTTCCAATATTTTGCACGTAAATTATATATTTTCCTGTGTTCAGATTTTTTTATGCAGTTTAATAATTTCCCCTGTGAAAATGAATCCAAGGCTTTCCAGGGCATTTTTTAGCTTTTCACTGTAGTTAAAATATATCACTATATTTTCTGTCTTTGAACCATATAATGATAGCACACCTGAAACGATGCTGGATATAGCATCCTCATTTCCCTCGATCCATTTAACTGAATCCAGTGCACATGATTTGCTGTTTATGGATGCAATACCTCCGGCAGCCACCATGGTTCCATTTCTATATTCAACCAATGTAAGCCCGTATTCAGGTACAGACCCAAAGGAATCTCCATATAAAGGTATATCCTTCTCCTCCAGCCTGCTGGCAGGATCTGAATTGCCCTTATAATCCCTGATCTTCAGGCGCATTACAAGGATTCTTGCATAGGACAAATTGAATCTGTTCATTGCTATGTCAAGATTTTTAGGGTCTATATATAGGTTGAATTCAGTATAGCCAATGCTGTCAGAGGCAGCCCTGAAAGATGCCCTGTTTCCATAAAACCAGAGATTCCTGTAATCAGGAGATACGGCCAGTATTCCCCTTATAATCCCGCTATCATAGATAAGTATAGAATTCTTACCGCTCTCTTCCAGTAGGGCTGACATTGTGGTATTTTTATAGGGATCCTTCATGAGGAATTCATGTGCAAGATAACGATCTTCATCTGAATATGGCTTTACTGTGGCCATGACCTGTAATTTCAGATCATTTAATTAATTTATCCACTTCATAGATATCTAAAAAGAATACACTCCGGTTGATGTGGCAATACAGTTTATTGATAAATTATTTAGTAATAATATTTAAATATTTTACTGCAATATTACAGGATAATGCAGGATAAATGGATAGCCCTGAGCAATACAACAATTGGCCAGTTAATGGCAACTATCAATACAAGCATAATTATTGTGGCCCTCCCTGCCATCTTCGATGGAATCCATTTAAATCCAATGGATGCTGCTTCTTTTCCATATCTTCTCTGGCTTATAATGAGCTATATGATTGTGCTGTCAGTGCTTCTTGTCAGCATCGGAAAGCTTTCTGATATTTTTGGAAGGGTTCGGATATTCAATCTCGGCTTCCTGATATTTACCATAGGGTCCGTACTCCTCTATCTTGCTCCGGGAAAGGGCTATACCATTGCACTGGAACTTATAATATTCCGAATCATACAGGCTGTTGGTGGCTCTTTTATAATGGCAAATACATTTGCAATAATCACTGATAACTTTTCCCCGAAGGAGCGGGGTTTTGCCATATCAATCAACAGTGTTGCTGCGGTTTCCGGGGTCAGCATAGGCATTGTCCTCGGGGGCATACTTGCCACTATCTACTGGCGTGACATATTCCTTGTGAGTATACCTGTGGGAATATTCGGTACTTTCTGGTCATTTCTTAAACTGAAAGATAAGAGAGAAAGAGCGGTGAGGTATATAGATATAGCAGGTAATATACTTTATGCAGTGGGCCTGATTATACTTTTGCTTGGGATTACATACGGAATAACACCATATAGAAGCAATCCAATGGGCTGGACAAATCCGTTAGTTATTATGGCCCTTGTCGCTGGAACAGCATTGCTGCTGTTATTGCCCTTCGTTGAGAGGAAAGCCAGAAGTCCCATGTTTGACGCCAGGCTGTTCAAATCCAGAAATTTCAGTATAAGTATATTTACAGCCTTTATATCTGCCCTGGGCATGATGGGGTTAATGTACATGCTGACCCTTATTTTTCAGGGTATATGGCTTCCTATACATGGATACAGGTATTCAGTAACACCATTATGGGCCGGAATATATATGCTTCCGCTTCCGATTTCCATGGGCATCTTCGGAGTTCTTTCAAGTAAATTATCACTGCATTTTGATCCCAGAATTCTTACCACAGCAGGTCTTTTCATATCAGCATTTGCATTGCTTGCTCTGGTGTTTCTAACATATGATTTTTCATATATTTTCCTTTCCGTAGTAATTACTATATTTGGAATAGGTTATGGAATATTTAACGTTCCGAACCTTACAGTAGCCATGTCATCTGTGCCTCCCAGTGAGAGGGGGGCAACCTCCGGAATTCTCAATACCATGAGAAATGCGGGTTATACTGCCAGCATAGGTGCATTCTTTTCCATACTTATACTTGGCCTTGCACTTTATTATCCCGGGTCTATAACCTCGGCACTTGCCGGAGAACATGCAACAAAACTTACATCATATTTTTCGACAATACCACCCACAGAGATTTTATTTTCAACGTTTCTGGGTCTTAATACGGTAAAGGATGTTTTAACAACTGTACCAAATGGTGTGATCTCAGGAATTTCCAGCAATACATTGAACACAATTACTGGCCATCACTGGTTTCCGGAAACAATTGCCCCGGCATTCATGACATCCATGCATGATGTCTTCTATGTAGGATTCGGAATTACGGCCCTTGCTGGAATTATTTCTATGTTCAGAAAACCAATAGAATATTCGGAAAAATCTAAAGAGGAAAAAGAAAAATGATTTGATTCATATAAGAAATGTTATGAAGCTGTTCAAATTCTACCATTATGATCAGGCAGGCTAACAGAGATGACTGGAATAATGTAAGTGATATTTCTGCGAGAGCTGGTTACGATGACTACATTAATGCACACCATGGACCGACGTATCTGGATACCGGAGACGTCTATGTGATCATAGATCAAACTATTGAAGGATTCATTAAACTGGAGAAGATGGATGATGGTTCTCTGTGGTTCAGCGGCCTGCGCATAAGCCCCGAATCCAGAAGGAAACATCTGGGAACAAAGCTGCTGGATTTTGCCCTTAATTTCGCTTCAGGCAAGGGGCTGACGTATCTGCGATGCCTGGTGGAGGCAAGCAATTACCCATCTATAAAGCTTATGGATTCATACGGCATGAAGCCAGTGGCCAAATTTTATTTCTTTCTTGGCGGTATAGATATCTCAGATTATGCCTTTAAATCTACCAGATCAAGGGGATTCATAAATAAACAGTGGAAATTTATGCGCAACAATGAAAAGGTATTCAGAAATGGTGTTGCACAGATTGTATTTTATAGGAGTGAACTAGAATACTATACAGTACTCTCAGGGAAATCTTTCATGTATACAGATAACGGCACAACATGCGCACCGGCCGGTATAGCAAGGTATCTTGGGCTTCCTCCAGATCCGGAATTTCCCTCAGGATACATATTTGAGAAGCCGGTGCAGGTGAACAGGAAATAAAGCTTATTTATGATTATTATGATCTATTTCTTTCTACCTGATACGATATAAACTGTACCAAATGCTTTTTCCTCAAAAAAGTCCAGTAAAAAATATTTTTCAAAAATTGCTTTTATTTCTGAATTTGTCGGTATCCTTTTGTAAATATAATATATAAACCGGTAATCGGATGATTTCTCCCTGCCAAGTACTGCCATATACGGTTGAATGTATTTCAGATATACGCCTGAAATAAAACGGAAAAAGCGGTTATCAGATTTCCCCATGGCTATAACTCCGATTGAATTTGAAGTTACCCTGGCGAATTTCCTCACAACATCTTCAATATTGTCTGCAGCATGAAGCGCAAAGGTGCTCATTACAGAGTTAAACGACCCGTCCTTAAAAGGCAAATTATCGAAGGATGCAAGCACCATATCCCCGCTCACAATTGAATTCCTGAGCATATTTTCGGAATAATCGCTCATAACTGTATATGCACTGGAAAATTGTCTGATGCTAAATGTTAGCTCGCCCTTCCCACAGGCAGCGTCCAGTATTTTGTCCGGGTTA
>JAJZXS010000029.1 GCA_021806295.1 Thermoplasmata archaeon | reverse complement strand
AATCTCTTTATAGACTGGCTTACAGGTATATCCGTCCTTAACCTTGGCTACTCAGAATTTATAAGGGACGCTGTGAAAGAGGAAATGGAAAGCACCTGGCATGCACTGGAGATTCCCACTGAGGCAAGGATTGAATTCCTCAAGGCCCTGAGGTCCTCATTTCCAGCCAACATGCAGGACTACAAAACAATTTTCGGGATCAGCGGTGCGGATGCCTGTGAAACGGCAGTGAATTTAGCCCATGCAGTATCTGGCAAGGATGCCCATACTATTGTTTTTGAGGGTGCATACCATGGAGTCTCAGGTGGAATAATAGCTGCAACCTATGAGGGCAAGTACAAGGCAGGCAATAACAGTCCGGGATTTAAGGTAATAAGATCGCCATATCCTGGTATCCTGTGGGAAAATTACTCGGTGGGAGATGTTATAGATTACATCCAGACTGCTATCAGGGAGAATGTTGTAGATTCTCTTCTGGTTGAGCCAGTACTGGGAGAGGGTGGCTACGTTGTTCCCCCTGAAGGGTTCCTGAAGGCACTGAGAAAACTCTGCGATGAAAATAACATAATAATGATAGTAGATGAGGTTCAGGCAGGAATGGGAAGAACCGGAAAAATGTGGGCATTCGAGCATGACGGAATAAAGCCTGACATAGTATGCGCAGGCAAATCAGTTGGTGGCGGAATACCTATGTCACTGGTATATTACAGGGGTGACTTTGATGAAAAATTGCCCACGCCATTCCATCTCGGTACTTACCGTGCAAATCCACTGGCACTTGCAGCAGGAAAGGAAGTGCTAAAAAGAACTCCGGCAGTTCTTGATAGTGTAAAGGAGAGGGGGAAATATCTGCTGAAGGCATTCGGGGACATCGATAGTGATGTTATTGCACAGGTTCGTGGAAAGGGATTCATGATAGGAATTGAACTGGGTAAAAACGGAAGGCCTGTGGATTCAAACGCCATGGCAAAGTACAAGAAGATCCTTATAGAAAACGGACTCATAATGCACACCTGCGGGCATTACGGAAATACATTCAGGTTCATGGGAGCATTGAACATTGATCAGAAATTGCTTGATACAGGAGTACAAATCTTTGAGAAGGTGGTGAAGACAAAATGGTAGATAGACTGAAGAAGAATGCTGGAGGGCTATGGTCCGGAACATTTCAGGCTATTTCCTATGTTGCCCCAGCGGCAACAGCAGCATCATTCCTTGTTGAGGAAACTGCATATGTCGGTGCCTCAACCACATTTGTTTTTCTTCTGGCTTTAATAGGCGTAACCTCTGCAATGTATATGAATTATGTTTTCTCCGGAAGAATATCCCATGCCGGAGGCTATTATGCATATGTACGGGCAGGCCTGGGGCCAAGATTCGGAATTTTCTCAGGATGGTTATACTTTGTTAATATTCTCGGTGCACTTGCAGGATTTGCAGTACTTTTCTTTGCAGGAGTTTTATGGCCTCTGATTCCCCAGCTCTCTTCCAATCCCTACGGATGGATACCCATAGCATTTATACCTCTGGTGCTTATTTTAGTGCTTCTTTACCGTGGGCTAAGGCCCTCCATGAAATATACCATCATCGGCGGCATAATAGAAGTGGGCACGCTCATTATAATTTCTGTTGCAATAATAATAAGGCTCGGTCCACACAATACATTTATTCCCTTTACGCCTCATGGCAATTCTTTCGGCAATCTGGGACTGGCTACTGTCTATTCAATATTAGGATTTGTCGGTATAGGGTCGGTGATAACGTTATCAGAAGAACTTCACAACCCCAAGAAAATTGTTAAAAAATCAATAGTTGTTGGAATGCTCATAACCGCAGTAGTGTACATTCTTGTATCATATGCCATGGTTGTAGGTTATGGTATAAACAAAATGGCAGCTTTCTCAACTGCAACAGATCCAGGGTTCACGGTTGTCGATAATTATTTCGGGCCTGTTGTTATGATTGTATTCATTATTATTACTCTGAACAGTTTCCTGTCTAATGGAATAGCAGAGGGGAATGCTTTCAGCCGGGAAGGATTTGCCATGGCGAGGGATGGAATCGTATTTCCGAAGTCATTGGCAACTGTTCATAAAAAATTCGGATCTCCAAATAAAATCATAATTGTAGAATGGTTCATTGTAGTTGCATTAACTCTCGTGGGCGGCCTTGTTTTTGGCCCATTTGAAGGGGCTGCTATTATAACGGCAGTAAACGGAGTTTCACTTTATATAGTGCATATACTCGCAAATTTCTCCCTTCCCATATACGGGAAAAAGACTCTGAAGTTAAAGTTGAGGGGACTTTTACCTCTAGCCTTGGGCCCTGTACTGGCAACTGTTGTTTACGCATTTGCCATATATGGAGAATTTGTACCTATACCCACAACATACCCCGGATACATAGCACCCTATTCTATCATAGCAGCAATAATCGCCGGCATAGCCATAACCATTGTACTGTTTGTCAGAAAGCACCCATCTGATCTAAAATCAATAGGTAGAGAACAGGAACATATGTTAGAGCCGGTATCTGAACAGGAAATGGAAGAATAAATTTAACAACAAATTTTATTTAAAAAAATTATTATATATTCCCTTATTTATGATAAATGAAAAAATATTTCAGAATTGCACTTATTACAGGATCGATTATACTTGCCATAGAAACTAATGATAAATCACTTGAATACATAGAAGACGAAACAATAAATGAGACTGACCAGCCAAAACAGGTGGCGGAGGAAGATTAGAACAATTACCGTAACTTTTAGCAATTTTTTTGTATTTTTCATATTTTTCTATATAAGAACTGTGATTTACTGGAAAATATTTTTCGGGCTCCGAATATACTCTTAATTTTCCACTGGATGCAAGCATTGCAGCACCCAGGGAAGAACCTGAGTCCTCTGGAATGTCAATTTCCATGTTGAACACATCCGCAATTATCTGGTTCCAGATTTTTATTTTAGTCCCGCCACCGGTCAGAATTATCCTATTCTTTTTCAAGCCCATAGAATCATAAACATGTTTGAGGCTGAAAGCAACGCCCTCCATTATGGATAAAATTATTTCATCTCGTGAGGTATTTGAAGATATGCCATAGAACATACTGCGGGAATCAGGTTTCATGATAGGAGCCCTCTCGCCGTTTAAATATGGCATAAATATTATGTTGGTATCTCCACTGATGTTTCTTAATCTTCCATAATCAATGTGAAAAGTCCTCATAAACCAGTCGAGGGATGAAGTTGCGGATTGCGTCACACCCATCCAGTGCCATTTATTGGCTTCTGCGTGGCAGAAGAGGTGTATTGATCTGTTTTTTGGCAGGCGGTACTCAGGTATAATTGAAAATACCACGCCTGAGATGCCCAGGGACATGGCACATTCATTGCTTCCAATCCCTGCTACAAAGGCAGCTGCCTCCTGATCTTCAGCACCGGCTATTACCGGTATTCCTTTGTATTCATCCTGAATTTCCATAGATTCATTTGAATGACCGAAAAGATTTTCACCAATTTTCAAGTATTTGAACATCATTGAGGACCATTTGCGTTCTCTGACATTGAAGAGGTAGGTTCCAGAAGCATCTGAAACATCAGTGCCGTGGAACCCTGTCAGCATGTATTTGAGCCAGTCCTTTGCCACAAAAGCCATATCTATTTTCCTATAAATTTCCGGTAAATACTTTCTGATCCATAGTAATCTCAACAGGGTAAAGTTGGATAGTGGATAATTGCCTGTCTCCCGTACCAGTTCTGAAATTCCAAACTTTTTCACCAGATAATCTGCTAATCCGGCTGATTGTGTATCGGACCAGAGCATGGAATCCATAAGTGGGTGTCTGCCATTTGCAACAAGCAGGCTATGCATCTGCCCAGTGATACCAATTCCATCTATGGGAAATTCTATTTCCTGGAAGATTTTTTTAAATGAATAATACCAATCCCATGGATTCTGCTCGGCCATTCCGAAATTTCCATACTTGACAGGATAGCTTATGGATTTGGTAAATAGAATACCATTATCGTTTACAGCAGTGCATTTCATCGAAGTGGTTCCAACATCAACTTCCAGATAGTTCATATTCTTACTATTGTTTTCAGATATTTCTCGTATTCACCAGTTGCTAAATATCTAGGAAGCTCATCAGCATCAATGTGTTTCCTCAAGAATGGTGCCAGTCTGTTCCTGTATCTCCTGATTATACTTATAGCCTCTGAATATGTATTTGCATAACGGAAAATTCCATGTATATTTATTCCTTTGATCGATGCTCTTAGTGGACTAATCCCATCTTCCTCTCCCATTCCTATAAGGAAAAGGTCTCCTCCACTGGCTGTTCTTTGGAGTGAATATGTGTGGCCATAACCACTGCACTCAAACACTGTATCAAATTGCATGCTGATCGTACTATTAATGTATGAAGAAAAACCACATTCCCTTGCATAATCAATCCTTTCGGGCCTTATATCAACAACAGTCACATTTGCCCCGTACGACTCTGCTGCAAAGGCAGTAAGTATACCCACAGGGCCAGATCCGTTAATAAGGACATTGGATTCAGGCCCGAGATGCGCCATTCTTGCAGCATAGACACCAACAGACAGAGGTTCTGCAAGGCTCGCCTCATCTGGTGTCAGTCCATCGGCACTGTAAACGAACTCCGCAGGATGCACTATATATTCTACCATAGAACCATTCACTGGCGGAGTGGCAAAAAATCTCATATCTGGGCACAGATTATATCTCCCAGTCCTGCAGTATATGCATCTCCCACATGGAATTCCGGGTTCTATGGCAACAACGCTTCCTTTCTTTATAGCTGCCCCGTCTGATTCCGCGACACCACCGGTTTCATGGCCCAGTATCATGGGCTTCTTTAATACAAAATCACCTATCTTTCCATGTAAATAATAATGCACATCAGATCCACAGATACCCACAGACCGAACTCTAATTTTTACATATCCCTCAGGAATGACACCGGGTTCTTCAACATCTTCTATTCTAATATTCCCAGCTGACTCAAGTACAACAGATTTCATTCAATTCTGAGATTTATTATTTAAATGATTAATAAGTTTTCCATTTATCATAGTGGCTGAATTCCCGGCCAAAGAGTTTTTTCTATATAATTAACTTCCACATATCAACAGTAACACCTTCCAAAAAACCATCTGGAGATACTAAATTTATAATCAATCTATAATATTTTTGAATATCCCGCTACATCCACAACTTGAATTGCGTCAATCACTGATTGAAGGCATATTTCACAAGCAGCACGGGAATGGAATTACATGGAAAATACACAGTAACCCTTGTAGTGCCAACGCAGAAAGCAAAGATGGCTACAGCCACAGTTAGCTTTTGAAATAATTTTAATTTTTTATATTTAATCAAATAAGAATACCATTTTCTGATATATCAACTAAAATCTAATTTCACAGAATATCAATATATGTGAATATGTTATAATCATCGGTTTATGCCATAAAGATTATAAGTATAATCATTATAAACATAATCATGGAGATATTTTTCGATAGAGACAAGGAATTGAAAGAATTAATAGCAGATATTGAAAAATATAGATCCCTGATAGTATTATATGGCAACAGAAGAGTAGGAAAAACTGAACTTATAAAAAAAGTAATAAATAAAATAGGTGGGATCTATTTGTATATTGATAACACAAAAAGCTCAAACTTATTATTGCAGGAATTTTCCCAAATAATCAGAGAATATTTTAACACGTCACTTTTCAACCCATCTGACTGGGATTTATTTATGAAAGGTTTATTTGAACTTTCAAGGAACAGACAAACAGCAGTTTATTTTGATGAATTTCAGAGATTTGAGGATATCAACAAATCTGTATTTACGGCACTCCAGAAAAATGTCGATTTATACATCGACACATCGAGATTGTCAATTGTCTGTTCTGGATCCTCAATTGGGCTTATAAAGAAAATATTTATGGACATAAATTTGCCATTATACAAGAGAGCCACCTCAATAATGCATTTGAAAAATTTTGATTTTATAACATCATATAAATATCTGAAAGTTAGCATTGAGGATGCAATCAGAATGTATTCAATATTTGGCGGTTCTCCACAATTTTATAAATATTTTCGTTTGAACGGCATAAAAAACGTAGAGAATATGATAAAAAATATTTTTCTGAACAATACCAGCGTATACGTGTTTGAACCAAGAGATTTCATCACTGAAGAATTCGGTAGGAGATCTCAAACATACTTTTCCATACTTTACGCTATTGCAACAGGAAATACAAGAGTATCCGGTATAGCAAATATGACGGACGTCAAAGCCACATCGCTGCAGCCATATCTATTTGAACTAAAAGATATATTGAACTTGATAACATATGAATTGCCTGTAACAAATAAAAACAATAAAATTGATAAAAAAGGAATTTATAAACTAACTGATAATTATACGGAATTCTGGTTTGGCCGCTTTTATCCAAATATGAATCAATTTGAACTGGGTAACTACAGGGGAGTAGTTAATTCATTGATACGGTCAATTGATGTTATAGTTCCACATAAATTTGAAGAGATATGTAGGGAGCTAATTATCTACATGAACAATGAAAAAGCTCATATTTTGCCATTTAGAATACAAAAAGTCGGAAAATGGTGGGGGAGGAATGGATATAATACTGCTGGCAAAGATCAGGAAGAGATAGATATTATAGCTATTAATGAGGAAGAAAAGGATATAATGTTCGGCGAATGCAAATGGACAGACAGACCAGTAGATATCACCGTATATGAAGCTTTAAGGAGAAAAGCGAAAGGTGTACAGTGGAATAACAAGGATAGAAGTGAATATTTTATATTATTCAGTAAATCCGGTTTCACAGACAAAATGAAAGCCCTTAGAGAGAAAGATAATTTGTTATTATTCGATCTTGATAAAATTGAAAGTATACTTAAAAAATAAAACTCACATGATTACAGCAATAGCTTCAACCTCAACGAATTTCACCGGAAGAAATAAAAGCTACAGAACATGTCATAAATTAAATATATATATTGCCAATTAGATTTTTATGGCAGGCAATGTATTCATTCTAGGTGCAGGGCTTTCAGGGATATATTCAAAGTTGCAGAATCCGAAATCAACATTAATAGATAAATCTAGATATTTGACAATTTCTACGAGACTTGTTAATGTTGTAAATGGCAATGATCAAAATTACGCATATAAACAGAGGCCGGTTGATCGGAATGAAACTGTTAGAGATATTGATTTTGCAAATAGGCTTATAGTGACGGACAAAGGAAACATACCGTATGGAAAATTAATTATAGCCCTGGGGCACAGTCAGGAAATAAAAACCATTGAAGGTAGCCAGTATCTGCATAAGCTTGAAACTATAGAAGATGCCATAGGCATGAGGGAACTTATCAGGAAATCCGAAAATATAACGATCATAGGAGGAAGCTATCTGGGAATTGAACTTGCATCCATCATAAAAGGAAAAAAAGTAACCATGCTGGAATCTGGACTAAGAATCCTTGGCCGTGGACCGAAAGGTGCATCTGATTATGTGTCAGAATACCTCAAAAACACTGGAGTAAATATTATTACAGGTTTCAGGGTGAAAGAGGTTAAACAAGGTTCTGTATTATCTTCGGATAATGAGATCAAATCGGATTTGACTGTATATGCAGGTGGAATATCAGGGAATCCTCTGATAGAAAACCTCGGCATAAAATCAGAACATTCAAGGATAATAGTGAACCGGTATCTCCGATCAGTCGACTATGATGATGTATTTGCATGTGGCGATTCCATGAAAATAGAAAATAAGGATTTCCCTATGACCGCATTTATAGCCAGGAAATCCGGAGTTGTGGCAATGAAGAACGCAACAGGGTCCAGCGTTGAATTCAGTGATTATAAGAATGGCAATATACTTAGTTTGAATGGTAAGTATATACTTATAAAGGAAAATAGTTTCAGCAAAAGCCCTGTTAACGGTATTATCAAAAAATATGTTAACAGAAAAACCGAAAAAGCACTGGAAAGATTAAATCAAATAATTGGTAATAAATAAATTTTATTAATCCTTAAAATTCTCTAAAGCAAGCAAGAGACCCATTAATATGGAGAATACAATGAATGCGATGCCATAGTATAGAATGCCATTAAATAATCCGGTTATTCTGTCCATAAACCCGAGAATGATCACCGGAAGCCCAACTCCTGTATAGATAATTATATAATAATTGGCAAGCATATCTCCGGTTTTTTCTGGAGGTGAAATCTCTTTGATCTCCCTTGTTGCACCGGTGAAGGCAAAACCCTGTCCCATTCCTGCGAACACGGTTCCTGTAATGAATATATACAGAGAATTTTTCATAATCGAGATAAGAATGAACAGGATAGCAAGGGCGATAAAAGCCATGCCTGTAAACATTGAACTTTTTATTTTAAATTTTAAGGATATGATCTGGAAAACAGATGCTATGCCGAGCATAATGAACACGATTATACCCCCGATAGCGATGTTATTGATACCTGAAAGAGTGATAATATATACAGGAGCTAGAGACATGAAAAATGCTGTAATCGACCATGCTATGAATGCAACAAATGAGCTTAAAATAAACTTTCTTATAACATCCTTATCAATCAATGGAAAATGTAATTTCAATCCAGAATTCCTGGGAGATGTATCTTTCAATGGGTACATTGCAATAGCAGGGATTAAGACAAAAACAATAGAAACTAAATAAACAAGTCTCAGCGGGTATGGCAAATACTGGGCCATAAGCCCTCCAATTAAAGGTCCTGTGGCTGTTCCCGCGGAAGTACCTATGGAGGTTAAGACCGCTCCCGCCTTCCTGTGATAATGAAATAATAATGCACTAGCAGGCCCGGCTATGGCCCCACTGGCAAGACCCATAAATGCACGTCCCAGGAATAGCATGTACATATTTCTGGCAAATAGAAAGGAAAGCAGTCCAATAATTTCCATAATCACCCCTATTCCAACGGGCAATTTTCTCCCATGCTTATCTGAATACTGCCCCCAGAAGAGCAGTGATGGAATCAGCATCAAAACATATATCCCGAATATATCTGTGATTATGAATGGCCCGAAATTATATTTTGTAGCATAAAGTTCATAAATCGGTGCAGTAACGTTGGACGCTGCCATTATAGAAAAGAGGAGAAGAACTATAATCGCGCTTCCGGCATTGATCCGTCCTTTTTCTGGATTATTTTTCTTATATTCCATGGAGGTTGAGTATTCCCTGTAAATTAAGTAGGATTATCCATAATGAAACCCTGATATATGGCAAAGTATATTTATCAAATCTAATACAATAATCAATGCCAGGTTTCAATAACAATTCAGAACAAAACCAGAAAATCTCAATGGACAGGTTATTTTACTGCCTTTCCAGCCCAGTACGGCTTGAAATAATAAGAATTCTTTCCAAAGGCGCGAAAACGGTTAAAGGCATTTCAGAATTATTGAACAGTTCACAGCCACTGGTATCCGGGCATTTAAAAATATTGCTGGAATATGGTTTTGTTAATGAACTCCGGTATGGTAGGGAGGTATTTTATAGGATTATCCCTGAACAGGTTGAACTCTTGACGACGTATTTAGATGATATGGCAGGGAATCCTAAACTATCTATAACAACAAAAAAAGTAGAAAATAATGTTTCTTTTTCTGAATGCAGGAGATGTTATGACCATCTGGCAGGACTTACAGGAGTAATGCTTCTAAAAACATTATTGTTGAATGGCTGGCTTATGCAGATAAGCGACAAACCGGAGTATGATTTAACTGATAAGGGAGAAATTAACATGATAAGGCGCGGCGTTAAAATACCTGTAAAAAAGAAGCATGGAAGAATTTTTGCCTATGGATGCAGAGACCTGACGGAAAAGGAATTTCATCTTGGGGGAGCACTGGGATCTGCGCTTATGAAAGGATTAATCGCAGATGGATTTATATATGTTCATGAAAATTCAAGAATAATAACGATAATAAAACCTATAAAAGATTGGTTTGATATATAGATTATTATAGGTTTTTCATAGGAGTAATCCAGTACAGTTAATTCATTGAAATTCCCTGTAGGCATATGCCATGCTTGTGTTTGAATATGAAATATATTCATTTTCTGTTATTGCTATTATGCCGCAGCTTACTGTGAAGGAATCGACCTCTTTTTTTACTATATTTCCAAGGCTTGCTTCTCCAATCTGGGAGTATATACGGTAGGATAAAAGATTGCGTGCTATTTCCTCACCTATTCCGGTGGCAACTACTGCGCCTTTCTCTCCGGCATATATGCCTGCACCTATTATGGGAGAATCACCAACCCTTCCCCTGAGCATTGGGAATGCACCACCTGTGGAAACTGCAGCTGCAAATTTTCCATTTATTCTGGAAACTGATCCAACAGTATCTCCAGATTTCTTTTCCAGGAATTTAAACTTATCAGGCATACCATTTTTAGTAGTTTCCTCATTAAATTTTTTTAATCTTTCCATGCTTCTCTCAGTAGCCGGATTATAATATCCATATCCCATTTCCCTTGCAAATTGTGTTGCCCCGTCCCCGGATAGCATTATATGTGGACTTTTAACCATGACATCCCTTGCAACAAGAACGGGATTTTTAACATTTTCTATGCATATTACCGACCCGAATTCTTTGCCAGACATTACTGCTGCATCCATCTGTATGCTTCCATCAATTCTGGGAACAGACCCTGTTCCTGCATTGAATAGGGGATTATCCTCCATTGACATTACCGGGCTTATGGCCATATTTAGCACATTATTTTCAAATTTTAGATTTTTGAGGATATCGTCAAGTACACTGCTCATGGAATTGGGGCTACCTGCACCACCGTGGACTAAAACTGCATTCGCCATGTGGGATAATATGGAATAGAATAATTAATTTAACCTAAAAGCAGGTAGCCTGCTTTCGCCATGGGGGTACCATATAAGCCGAACACTTTTTGTTAATGGGCTAAATATATTTATAATATGATGCTTTAGATTATTATTCTGGAAGATTTATATAAAAAATGGAGTGCGGGTAATGCAATAGAAACAGATTTTATGCAGGATTATACTGATCTTGGCAAATTTATAGAGAAACTTTATGATGAAATGAAAATAAGTGTGGATCGTGATATACGGCCTTTCGATGCATATTTCAAAATTATCAAGCTCAATAATTTTGTGACATCCTCTCCTATCTAAAGATAGGAGCTTCCCGCTTCTACAGAAAAAACTTGCCATTGCTGGTATAGGTTTTCCCCTCCACGGGCATTAATTCCCCACAGTCCGTGGGTATTCTCTTCTTTTTATGCCTGATCTTCCTGGGCTTCATTATAATA
>JAJZXS010000045.1 GCA_021806295.1 Thermoplasmata archaeon | reverse complement strand
TGTCCCTGAAACAGTATACAATATAATGAACGACCTGGATGGAATCAACCGCATAAAGGATTTATCAAGGACAGATGAAGATCCAATATAACCAATACTCCTATTTCAACCTTTAAGCGGTAGGCCATTGCATTAACTGTGGATATAGTATGGAAAGCCCTAAACATAATTTGTAGGTACGAAGCCACATATGCCATTGTACATTATCCTGCTCCGGATATGTTAGGATAGGACAAAAATATATATTGATTTAAAATACTATACATAAATGAAAATTAAAATGAGAATTGTTGCAGCCTCGTACAGGCAGAGTGATGTAACAGTGGAACTCTATGGGCGTACAGAGGAAGGCGAATCAATAACTGCCCTGTATTATGGGTTTAAGCCATATTTCGATTATGTTGAACCTGACGATGATTGCATTAAAACTATAGAGCATAACCCTGAATTTATAAGAATGGAGGATAAAAACCTATTTCTTGACGGAAAAAATGTCAGGGCAAAGCGCATATATATAAAATCTCCATGGAAGGTTCCAGAACTAAGAAAATTATGCTCATGCCAGGCACTTGCTGCAGATATACCGTTTCATCACAGATTCATATATGATTTTGACCTCGGGTCTACAGTAGAAATAGATGGAGAATCTGCTGAATCAGAAAAGGGCAATTACACAACAGATCTTGTTGTTAAAATAAAGGAAGTGAAAAAAACAGATGATTTCAACCCCCACCTTAAGATATTTTCCTTTGATATTGAGAATTCCATATCAACCCGGGAAATTTTTGTAATAGGGTATTCCATATATTTTAAAGGGAATATAACAGAAGGGGCACTTACAGGAAGGGAGCCTGAAATTCTGGGAAATTTCAATAAACTGGTGCAGCAGGAGGATCCAGATTTAATTACCGGGTACAATATAGACGGATACGATATGCCTCTTCTGGAAGAGAGAATGAAGTTTAATAGAATCCAGTTCAGAATAGGAAGGGATTTTATCCCTCCAAGAAGGATAATGGATCAGTACTGGAGGCTTCACGGAAGGGTAATAGATGACACATGGTGGGAAGTGAGAAAGGTTCTGCATCCCAAGCATGAGACACTTAATTATGTTTCACACCTGCTTCTCAATGAGGGAAAGGAAAATGTAAACAGGCTCGATATAGAAAACGAATGGGCACGGAGGCCTGATGATGTAATTAAATACTGCATCAAGGATGCAAGGCTTGCCCTCCTGATATACAGGCAAATAAGGATACTTGACAGGAATTTATACCTGTCAACGGTTTCCATGCTTCCACTGGATGATGTTACAAATGGAGGGACAAGCACATATGTGGATTCCCTCCTTATAAGGCGGGCCGACCGTGAAAATATAGGGGTGCCAATGAGTTCCTCCAAATTTTCTAATGATACATACGCCGGTGGTTATGTCCACACCATGGATCCCGGGCTTTTCGATATGATTGTTGTTCTGGATTTTAAAAGCATGTATCCATCGATGATTATAAAGTACAATATTTGCTTCACGACTCTCAGCAGTGATGGGACCATTGTTGCCCCGAATGGTGCCAGATTTCTCTCAGCAGATATCAAGAAGGGATTGATTCCCGACCTTCTGGAGCAGCTAATGAAAAAGCGTGACGAGGTCAAGAAACAGATGAAAGTAGATAAGGCAAACTACGAGTACCTTGACGGGCTGCAGGCCGCAATAAAAGTTCTGATGAATACCTTTTATGGTGTTCTGGGGACATCATTTTACAGGTTCACTAACAGGGAAATAAGCAGTGCTATTACGGCTTTTGCCAGAAATACAATCACATCGATAATAGACGATCTGGAAAAAACCGGGAATAAAGTGATTTACGGGGATACAGATTCAATATTCATAGAATCTGGAAAGAAAACCCTGGAAGAAGCCATTGAGTATGGCAATAAACTGAGCCAGGAAATATCAGAGAGGGAACAGCTTGTCCTTGAATTTGAAAAAATAATGGACCCACTATTCTCACACGGTGCCAAGAAAAGATATGCTGGAAAGATTGTTTATCCGCCTTCTTCCGCAGGTGAAATTCTTGTAAGGGGATATGAAACAAGGAGGACAGACTCTTTTGATCTTCAGAGTGAAGCCCTTTCAAAGGTATTCGATTTAATACTGTCGCGGGATGTGGACGGGGCCAAAAAATATGCTGAGGACCTTATAAAGGAGGTTAAAGAGGGGAAAATTGATAACAGCAAGCTCGTAATATCAAGAAGTGTAAAGAATTTTTCGCAGTATAAGAACGCGGATTCCATGGCCAATGTAAATGCTGCAAAGAAGCTTATCGACAGGGGGGAAACATTCATTCCCGGCATGAAGGTTTCGTGGATAGTGACAGATGCAGGAAAAACACCACAGGGTGTGGAGCCATTCATAGATGGACAGGAATTCCAATATACTCCGGACTATGCATATTATTCTAAAAGGCTTCAGGAGACCCTTAACAGGGTGCTGGAAAGCCTGGATAAGGAGGTAACTGTATTCAAAAACCCGCAGAGCAAAATTACTGACTCTTTTCAGGAGAAACCGGCAAGAAAGAATATAGAAGACTTCTTTTAAATAATTAAGCAGTAAATGATTTAGTAAAAATATATATACGCTTTTCCATTTAACTTAAAATGAAAGATACCAGAAAATCTTTAATATATACATCATTAGGTCATTTTGCAAACGATGGCAACTTTTTGCTTTTTCCGACCCTGATAGCATATTACAAGGTCATACCCCATGTAAGCATAGCTTTCCTCGGAGTGATGGCCATAATTTACAATTTGCTTTCTGGTCTGCTGGGGCCATCCATAGGAAAACTTGCTGACAGGATAGACCGTGACGGCCTGCTCATTTTCGCCGGAATATTCATGGAGGCTGTTTCAGCAATATTATTCGGGGCTGCTTTTCTGGACCAGGTCTATGCAAATTACATAATACTGGCTGCATCTGTCGTTCTGGGAGCAGGCCAGGCATTCTACCACCCCATAGGCGCATCCATACTGGCGTTTACATACGGAAAGAAGGAGTCATCCACTGCAATGGGTATTAACGGGTCCTTCGGAAGCCTGGGCAGGGCACTTATCCCGTCTGTTCTTGTGTATTCCATGCTGTTTTTCGGCAATTTCAGGGGACTTGTTGTCCTGGCAATTTATACCTTCATAGCTGCGTTCATTATTTTCGTGGGCCTGAGCTTCTTTAAAAGAAGCAAATATATAAAGGTAGATAGGGAAAAACACCGCAAAAATACAGTTGAGGATAAGGCATCCCGAGCCGAGTATGCGAAATATAGCAAATTTCTTTACATACTTACCGCAATAGTTTTCATAAGGGCATTTTTCCTTACAGGAACCGTGACATTTACCCCGGATTACTTTGATAATGTATTCCACTCAAAGATAATTATGGGGGATATAGTTACAATCAGTTTCCTGGGAGCTGTATTCGGGCAGCCATATTTTGGAAGGGTTGTGAAAAGATACGGTGGCAAGTTTACAATTGCAATCACAACCGTTGCATCTACGGTATTTTTCGGTTTGATGCTTATAACCGATAACGTATACCTGGTGACAGTTATATACCTGCTATACGCAGTATTTGCATTTACAAGCTTTCCTGTTCTCCTGGGTTATGTTGCACAGACAATTCCACAGAAATTCTCAACCCGTTCAAATGCTCTTGTATGGAGTTTCGGCAACATAGTTGGTGGTGCCATAGGGATAGCAATTATAACACTTTTGCTGTATGTCCATGTGTCCCTTTACACCTCGCTGATTATTATGCTGTTATTTTCAGTAATATCAATAATAATGCTACCCCTCCTGCCATCGCAAAAACTATTAGAGGAAGCCACAGCTTCATAAATTTAAAATTTTATTTTATAATTTTTTAACCAGTCTAGATCGCTGTTGTATATTTCACGGATGTCGTTCAGGCCATAGTATAACATTGCAAGCCTTTCCAGCCCCAGGCCGAACGCCAGTACAGGTGACCTGAGCCCCATGGGTCTTGTAACCTCAGGCCTGAATATTCCTGATCCCCCAAGTTCTACCTCCCTGCCATTTATGTCCACTGCAACATCCATGCTGGGTTCAGTATATGGGTAATATGAGGGTATCAACCTGATATTATTAAATCCGAGCCTTGAATAAAATTCCCTCAAAAGCCATTTGAGTGTAGACAGGTTGACATTTGAACCGTAAACTGCCCCTTCTATCTGATACAGCTCTGAAAGGTGTTTCCAGTCAACGCTCTCATGCCTGAATACCTTTTCTATAGAAAATACGAATTGTGGGCTGTCCCTGTGATTATACAGGTATCTAACAGTATTAACCGTGGTATGGGTCCTGAGAATAAGCTTTCTGGCCTCATTCTCTGACCATTTATAGTCCCATCCGCTGTACTTTCCGTAACCCTTTTCATGTACCTTTTTTACCATATCCAGTATCTCCGGATTTTCAAATTCAAATTCTTTCCCGGCATTCACATAAAAGGTATCCTGAAGGTCTCTGGCAGGATGGTCCTGTGGGATAAATAACATATCCATGTTCCATCCGGTATACTCTATAAAATGGCCATGCATCTCTGTGAACCCCATCTCCAGAAATATTTTCCTGACGTTCTCTATTAAATAAGTCAATGGATGCAGTCCTGCACCGTTAATTTGCTCTACACGTGAATTGAGGTCATACGGTCTAAATTTCCTGTTTTTCCATTCACCAGAAGAGATCATCTCAGGTGTTAGCACCTCTAAATAATCATTTTGACCATAGCCTTCCAGCGCAGCCCTGCCATTTTCATTTATATTTATTATTCGCCTTGTTGCCCTGTGCCTTGTTACAAGGCCCCTGTGCATGAACACCTCAAGCATTTCATCTTCAATTTTTTCCCCGTTTTCTATCCTGGAAAGTGCGTCCCTGCGCGATTTAAATTCCTCAAGAAAATGGCCCTCCGTGAATTCCAGCACCCCGTTCACGGGCTTTATACCCATCTTTGCTATATTTGCCATAGCTATTTTATAGTCACTGCCAAGGTCATTTTTCAATTCTTCAAGGCTGCATTTATTCTTCTGCATCAGCAACCTGTACAATCTCTCCTCTGGAAATCCCTGGTCAATATATTTACGGCCCTCGTCACTAACCGAATATGTATTGTAAGTGTCTTTTTTTACATCAATTAACCCCTTGAACTCAAGGTAAGACACTGCACTGGATTTAATCCGGTCATCCAGGCCGGCATTAAATGAGTCCTCAGGCACGTCTTTTCTGTCCTTTATATAATCCAATACCTTATACTCATTCACGCTAATTTCAGTTTTTTCCATTATACCTTGAATAGCAGATGCATTAAATAATTTTTCAATCTCATTATTCTCATGTGAAACCGTAAACCTCTTAAAACACCCTGAAAATAAAGGTTTTTTAAAAATTAAAATTATTTAAATAATAATAGACAATTATCTAATGTGGATTACGTACCAGATACATCTGTAATAGTCAGCGGGAAATTCAGGGAATATATAGTCGGAAAAAGTGATGTAAGGGTTATTCTCTCGGAAGCTATGATAGCAGAAATAGAGCATCAGGCAAATGAAGGAAGGTCCATAGGCTTTACTGCCCTGGAGGAACTCAAAAAGCTCAGGGAACTATCAAATACCGGCAAAATATACATAGATTTTATGGGAAACCGCCCTATGGAATGGCAGATAAAAAATGCACACAGCGGTGAAATTGATAACATAATAAGGAATATAGCACTGGATAATAATGCAACACTGGTAACAGGGGATCACATCCAGAGTATAATTGCCTCCATAAAGGGAATCAACGTTGTATATATAAAAGGCGAGGAAAAAGATGTCAAGGATATTCAGGAGTTTTTTGATGAATATACATCATCCGTACATTTAAAGGCAGGAATGAAACCGCTCATAAAAACAGGAAAACCCGGGGAGGTTGTGCTGAAGGAACTTGATTATATAGTATCCTATGATGAGCTGGAGAAAATTGCATATAATATAGTACAGCGCGGAAAATTCGAGGATCAGTCATTTATTGAAATGGATATGTTCGGTGCCACAGTTATACAGCTCAAAAATCTGAGAATAGTGATAACAAGGCCACCATTCTCGGATATAATGGAAATTACTGCTGTAAGGCCTGTTGTAAAAACTTCTATTGAGGACTATAAACTGGACAAGAGGATTATGGATCGCCTTCAGAACAAGGCATATGGAATACTTGTTTCAGGTTCTCCCGGTGCTGGAAAAAGTACATTTGTTACTGCACTGGCTGAATATTACGCCTCAAAAAACAAAATTGTTAAAACCATGGAAAAACCAAGGGATTTGCAGGTTAACGATAATATTACCCAGTATACAACACTGGAAGGGGATATGGAAAAAACCGGGGATATCCTTCTGCTGGTCCGGGAAGACTACACAGTTTTTGATGAAATGAGGGTAACGTCTGATTTCAAGGTTTATTCTGATTTGAGGCTGGCCGGAGTTGGAATGGTAGGCGTGGTCCATTCGACACGTGCGGTGGACGCCATACAGCGTTTCGTTGGCAGAATTGAGCTCGGGCTTATACCACAGGTGGTGGATACAGTTCTTTTCATAGAGGGTGGAAGGGTTGCACAGGTACTCACCACTGATTATGAAATCAAGATTCCATACGGCCTTAATCAGGAAGATCTGGCAAGGCCTGTGATAGTTATAAGAGATTTTCTGAAAAACAAACCTGTGGCTGAAATTTACACCTTCGGTGACCAGGTTGTTGTTATACCTGTAGGGGATGAAAAAACAGGACAGAATCCCCTGTTCGCACTTGCCGCAGCCAAAATACGGGATGATATGATGCAACTTCTTGATACAGACCATGTTGATGTTCAGGTAATGTCAGAGGGAAAGGTAACCATAAAAGTTCCTGATGCCAAGATACCCAAGCTCATAGGCAGAAAGGGCGAAACAGTAAATGGGCTTGAAAAATCCTATGGTCTGAAGATTGATGTGGATACCCTGTCTGATGATGCCAATATTATGCAGGACGCCATAATAGAAATTAAAAATAAAACACTGTTCATAGATGTCGGGTCCAGGAACCGCCCTGTCAAGCTTTATGTTGACGGGATATCTATACTATCTGCAAGAAGTTCCTCAAAGGGGATGATCAAACTCAGGTTGAACAGTGACACCGGAAGCACTGTATATAAATATATCAAACAGGGAAAGAAACTTCAGTACATGATCATGGAGGAACCGGAAATAAATAAATCCGCTAAATGAAGTTTAAATATTTTTCTGTAATGTACATACATGTATTCATATGAAAAAACATTCAATACAGACGCCGAAGAGATTTTTGGAAAGATACATAAGCTATTAAAGGAGGCTAACTGGCTCATACTCTCATACGTGGATGTGAAAGAGGTGTTTACAAAGATGGACAAATCAATTGATCCATACTATATACTTGATGTTTGCTATCCTCCGGCTGCTGTTGATCTCATACACGACAATGAGGATATAGGTGCCTTTATACCATGCAAAATTGTCCTAATCCAGCATGGGAAAAGCACAAGGCTCATAATGCCAAAACCATCTGTGCTTTCAAAGGAATACCTTGATACTGATGGTAAGGTTGCTGAAAAATATGAGAAAGCATTAATAGAAATACTGGATAAAATAAATTCATAAAGTTTATTCGATGGAATTTATATGCAGTTTAAGTGATTGCTAAAAAATCTCCACTGCTCGTGTTCGGACAGATTATAAATTCCCTTTTCGGCTATATCGGCCTCTTTTTTATTATAAGGTTTGTGGGGCTTCAGGCATGGGGGTTCCTGAGTTTTTCCCTGGCTTTTATAGGGGTCCTGAGCATAGTTGGAGATCTTGGATATGGAACTGCACATCTGAGGTTCCTCTCTTCAGGTGAATATGATGAGGGCCAGTGCAATGGCACTTTCTTAACTGTGAGGGCAGTTCAGACATTTATTACAGTTTCCATTGTACTGCTTTCTCTTCTTGTCTGGCTTGATGTACTCCACAGGGGATTCCAGAGCAATGTGGAGATATATACAATAATACTTCTGCTACCATACTTTTTCTTTAACAGATTGAAGGATGTTCCCAATATATACTTTAACTCAAAAATGAAATCAGCTCGCATGTCTATTCCCCAGATAACTGAGGCAATAGTGAGAAACTCACTTTTTATCATACTGGGGACAGCATATATCCTGAAAATACCCGGTTACAATACCGTAAGTGCAGCAGTAATAATGGCAATAATTTACAGCTTTTCGTACTTCCTTTACTTTATAATATCATTCATGTTCGGGCGTCCGTGGAAATTCAACAGGCCTTCAATGAAGCTTTTCATGGCATACACAAAAATAGCATATCCACTTGCGCTTGCCTCAATAATAGGTTCTGTAAGCGGGAATATAGACAAAGTCCTAATTGAATTTTACTGGCATGCAGTTGCCACAGGGGCTTTTGCCAGTCTGCAGAAAATTACCGGTCCAATTACCACTTTTTCAGGGACCATCAGCGTATTTTTCATACCGCTTCTGATGCGCAGCTCTGACCATGAAAAATTCAAAGGCGACGTCTCCTCGTTCGAGAGAATAATATCACTTTTTATTCTCCCGGCTGTGGTTATTTTCATAGCCCTGAGGGTTTATGTTGCAAATCTGTGGTCAGCGGCTCTCATACCCTATGCAGATATTCTTATATTCCTGTCCATCTCCGCATATCTGGTTGCCATTAACTCTGCATATTCCTCAAGTCTTGTAGCCCGTGGACTCACCAGGAGGATCGGTGAAATCACAGTGGTTGCCCTTATCATAAATATAGTGCTTGACCTGGTGCTCATTCCTCCATCAGTATTCGGCATTACATTTCTTTCACTGGGCGTGCTCGGTGGTGCCGTAAGTACATTCATGGCAATGCTATTTGAAACAGTTGCCTACCGCCTTATTGTCCTTAGGGCAGAATCTATGAAACCAAATCTAACCATATTCTATCAACTTCTGCCGGCAGCCGCACAATTTATATTCCTGTACTGGGTCACATATTATATCCCTGTATACAGCATCATACTTTTCCTGCCTGTGGCCGTTGTATCTATTATTATCTTCCTTGCATTTGCAATTTTAATCAGACAGATAACCCTGAGACAGGTAATAGAATTCATAAAGGCATTAAATCCATTTTCCTTTAGAAAGGCGTTCCGTAATGAATAAGTTTATATTTAATCGCTAAAATACAGGTTATGGAAGAGATAAGCATAGAAGAGTTCCATAAACTGGATATCAGGGTAGGCAGGGTAGTTGAATGTGAAAAGGTAGAAAAATCAAGAAATTTATTGAAAATAATAGTTGACCTTGGGGAAGAAAAGAAACAGATCATTTCCAGCATATCAAATTACTATACACCGGAGGAAATGATGGGAAAACAGCTAATTATCCTGAATAACCTGGAACCGGCCAAATTCATGGGCCTGGAAAGCCAGGGTATGCTTCTGGCAGTGGAAGATGATAATGGCGTTTCCCTCTTAAAGCCAGACAGGGAAATGGCCCCTGGAACAAGGGTACATTAATGTCATTTGCGGACGATTACAGGCCGGGGGATATCAATGCATTGATACTCAGTAACGAAGCAAGGGAGGCAATGATTTCATGGATTAATTCGTGGATTAACCACTCCGAAACAAAAAAGGCCCTAATACTCTGGGGGCAGCAGGGTATAGGCAAAACCAGCACTGCATATGCGCTTGCTAATTATGCCGGCCTGCGCATCATCGAGATGAACGCATCCGAACAGAGAAACAGGGAAAATATGAAAAAGGTGGCTCTCATGGCCTCTGAGTACCGGGACCTATTTGATGAAAATACCAGGATGCCCGATAAACTTATACTGATTGATGAGGCAGATAATATCTTTGAATCAAGAAATAAATCAACAGGTGGTGACTCAGGTGGAATATCGGAGTTACTTGAAATAATAAAAAATACAAAAAATCCCGTTGTAATAACCATGAATGATTATTATGCATTCAAGGCAAAAAACAATGCCCGGGAAATAATTTCCAGATCATTGGACATTGAAATGACTCCCTATAGAAGGAAAAACGAGGTCAATTATAAAAACTTCAGGCATTCCGTAGAACAGGTTTTAAGAAAAATAGCAGGAACTGAAAAGATTGCCATAACGGATATGCAAATCGATGATGTCATAAAATCAAATGAACCTGATATCAGGGCCATGATTAACGATCTTTACCTGTACAGGGTTCATGAATCTGATTACGGCAACAATAGCCGGGATACATCTGAGTCCATATATTACCTTACATCAGATACATTCAGGGCATCAGATTATGACTCGCTTATGCATTCATTATCACGAATGGATGAGGATACAGATTTTTACATGAAATGGATAAATGAGAATATAGCATACGAGTACAGCGATACCGAGGACCTCATGAATGCCTACGACCTGCTTTCCACGGCAGATGTTTACTATGGCAACAGGTTCAAGGATTTTTCTCTGGATAACTATGCAAAGGAAGTGACTGCCGGTATTTCACTGGTGGTTAAGGCAAAGAATAGCCATTATGTAAAATACAACTTTCCGTCATATATCAAAAAGCTTGGATTGAGGAAAAAGAATGCAGAAATTTTCAATAATATGTTTTTTGCCGGGCGCATGGCCTCCATATCACATACTTCCATATCAACAGTGTCAAGAAATATGTGGTTCTATAATATTATAAAGAGGAAGGATAAAAAAATGTATTCATTAATCTCCTCAATACTGGATACCAGGTAATCATCATTTCAGGGGTGCACCGGGTTATTGACAATGCTGTCCATACAGGACCTGCATTTTTTTATGGTTCCACTTACAGTTATTATTTTTCCACCTCTCTTTTCTATTATATCGCAAACGGTTTTTTTATTCATCTGGTTACACATCAATATGGAAAAATTGTTGTTTCTGTACTTTCTTTTTACCTGATAACAGTTGTATATATACCTGTCATTTTTTTCGGCCTCGGATTCCCATAATACCAGCACGTATCTTTTTCTTATAACAGACCCTTTCAACAATACCATATATTACCTTACTATTTTGATTTTATTATTATATGCCAGCGCAATAGGATACAGTTAACGTATTGATTTTTATAGTATCTGGAATAAAAATCTATAAATATTATTTATAAATAGAGTACCAACTAAAGTGAATAATATGGAAACTTCATACAGTTTAATAAGGGATGAATGGAAACACCTCAAAAAATCAAGCATATACGGTCTTCAAAAAGAAAGGATGATTGGATGGAGAAGGGGAAATGCCATAGAAAGAGTGGATCGCCCCACCAGACTTGACAAGGCAAGAAATGTTGGGTACAAGGCAAAGGAAGGATACATAGTTGTAAGGGCAAGGGTCAGAAGAGGCGGACAGCATAAGCCCAAGATAATGGGTGGTAGAAGGCCTAGAAGACTTGGATATACAAAAATGACGCTGAAAAAGAATATCCAGGTTATAGCAGAGGAGAGAGTTGCAGATAAATACCCGAATACAGAGGTTTTGAACTCATACTATGTAGGTGAGGACGGACTTTACAAGTATTACGAGGTAATACTGGTAGACAAGGCAACACCGGCAATATACAATGATCCTAAAATTTCATGGATTGTAGAACCCCAGAATAAGGGAAGGGCATACAGGGGTTTAACATCTGCGGCATATAAAAACAGGGGACTTGGGCACGGGAGGCTTGGAAGCGATAAAAGCAGGCCATCCATAAGATCCAATGGAAGGCTTCGCAAATAATTTTTAATGCCACGGTGGCCCAGTGGTACGGCGCCAGCCTTGAGAGCTGGTTCCCTTGTGGATCGGGTGTTCGAATCACCCCCGTGGCGTTTATGAGAACTGTGTGGTGATACCATGGATGAACTGGATAAATTGAGAAATAACGCGATAGATTTTCTTTTTAATGTGGATATAATAGAGGACTGTACGTATGTAAACAGGGATGATTTCGTCCCCGGAGGGCTCGAGTATGATGATCTTGATTACCAGGATATAAATATGCTTTTTACTGTTGATGACTTTACAGTGCTGAACCTCAACGGGGATAGAACCCGGAAATTAATAATAAACTTCAACGGGATACACGGGGACGACCCTGAAAATTTTGACGATATAGAATTCTATAAAAACAAATACCGGTCTGTTATGGAAAGGGCCAGCAATGTATCCATGATCAATATAATACCGCTTAGGACAAAGGAAAAGCAAACATTCCTCAACCTGTTCGAGAGGACAGAATTCAATGGCATTGTTACCTTTGACTTTATAATAGAATCGCTGTTCAGGACATATATCGTCCCGGTAATAAATATAATAAAACCTGAGGAGGTTCTGGTGCTTGATCCCATGTTAAGCAAGTCGCTGAAAACGATAATTGACAAGGACAGCAATTTGCAGGAACTACCGGTAAAACTCTACTGCGGAATTTCGGAATATACTGAAGAAACCGCGTAACTTTATGGCCAAATTATATATTTATCTGTAATATTGTTGCATATGCTTGTCAGGTTCTACAGGGATAGTGATTTTAATTCTATATCGGCAGTGGAAAAGAAAGCCTTCAGGGAAGGTGCGTATTCTAATTACATGCTGAAGATAATGCTAAACAGCCCCCATGGCTTTACCATGGTCGTTGAGGACAGTTCCTCTATATATGGGTATGCAACAATGGAGCCACTGGATTCAAACTCGGTTGATATAGAAAGTATAGGTATAATTCCAGAACAGCATGGCAAAGGCCTTGGGTCGCTTTTGATAGAAGCAATGGAGGCAGAGGCGGCCAGAAGAGGCTACAGGGAAGTGTTCCTGGAGGTCAGGGAGAAAAATACAGGTGCCATTGATTTCTACAAAAAACACGGTTATAATATATTTGAATTCCTTACGGGATACTACACACTGAGCTACGAAGGATCCACCAATGCATACAGGATGAAAAAAATTATACAATATTGCTGAAAGACCCCGGGACTTTCTAATATCCTACCAGTTCCTCTTAATTCTGCCCATGATTTTTTTAAATTCTGCCCTGTTTCTCTGCTGCTTGAACACGATCAGGTCAAAAAAAAGGGGTTCTTCCCTTCCCTTTTTAAGAATCATAATCCCATGAACCCTATTTCTGTGACTCACTTTCTGTGTTTCTTTTTTCCAGTTCCTTGTCTATTTCATCTACCTTCTGATCCTCTGATTTTGGTCTTGATGCAGTTCTCTTCAGGAAATTTGTAAGAAGTTGATCCTCTGAAATTGGAGATTCTGCACCCTCATTGAATCCCAGATTTTCATTTATCTGTTCCACCTGATCGTTGATAGAGTTCAGGTTACTGTCTGCTATATCCTTTATGCTTGTCAGGGATTTCATATAAGTAGCCTGCTGGTCCGGTGTAATTTTCAGTGCCTGGAAGATAACCTCGCTGTTGGCTATTAGATCCATGGCCTTGCCAGCATCATTGAACATATCAAGCTGGGATGAAATAGAATCCAGAAGAATGTTGGTTCTATCAAAGTATGTGATAAATGACCGTACATCATTAATCTGCTTTGAGAGGCCATGTTCTATATCTGTATAGTTTCTCTCCTCTGCCGCCTTCCTGCTTTCTTCCAGCGACTGTGCCCTTTTGAGAAGCGCCCTTATGGCCCTCTTTAAGTTCATCTGTAAATCCTTAATTTTTACTTTGGTTTCCTCAAGCTGCTCCTCCTTTGTGAGCTGATGCTTTTTTTTAGGCAAAATGGACATAATATTTATAGTATTTACCCTGTAATAAACATTTCGGTGTGAAATCAAGCAGTAATTATATGGGATTGCTGTTGAAACCTCACGGTCTATTGTTCTGGAAATAAAATTTTTGTTGGCTATAGAATATCCTGATTTCAGGTGCTCAAAATGTAATCCTGGTATTTCTTTAGAAGCCCTATGTCTATTGATGGTTTTATCTGGGATATAACCTCAAGAAGATCCTCTGTTGTAACATCTACCCTGTTTCCTGTTTTTATTACCTCCATGAAGACATTCTGGACAGCCTTCTTGCAAATAAATTCAATGTCCGCACCTGAATACCTCTCTGTTCTGGCTGCGAGCCCGTCGTAATCAATTTCACCAAGATGCTTTATCTCAGATAGCTTTAGCTGGAACAATTTTTTCCTTGATTCATAATCAGGTGGTGGAACGTATATCTTGACATCAAACCGTCCCGGCCTCATTATTGCCTCATCTATACCCCATGGATTGTTCGTTGCAGCTATTATGAAGATATTTCTATCTTTCTGGGAGGTGAGTCCACCCACCTCTGTTAGAAGTTGTGACACACCTCTCCTTGCAGCATCAGATTCTGATCCAGATCTTTTCGGTACAAGTGTATCAATTTCGTCGAAGAACAGTATTGATGGAGAAAGAAGATAGGCTGCATGGAAAAGCAGGGAAATATTTTTTTCAAACTGCCCGAACCACTGGCTGTATAATGTGGATGGGTTTACATTTATAAAATTAGCCTTCACCTCATTGGCTATGGCCTTGACAATAAAAGTTTTTCCTGTTCCAGGGGGGCCGTAGAGGAGCATCCCGCCGCTGAATTCTATATTATATTCCTGTGAAAGCTCTTTGTATCTCATTGGATATATTATTTTTGACATTATCTCGTTCTTTACATTTTCAAGCCCTGCAACGTCCTGAAAAGTTACCTTTGGTATCTCGGGTGGCTCTATATTTAACTGCTCAAGTATTTTCTTGCCTTCTCCGATTCTATCCTTTTCTACGTATTTGCCACCTATGGATTCATAGATCTTTTTCAGGCTTTCTGCCTGGTGCAATCTTTTTTCCCTGATTTTTCCGGAGGAGTGCGCAGCAATTTCCATTACCTCATTATAAGCATCCCTGTATATCTTTGCAGCCTCAGCCCTGTTTCCGGAAGATTCCATATCCATGGCTTTCTTAATCAGGGAGCTGACATGGTCAATTCTGTTTTCAGTCATAATACTGCTCCGTATCATCAAAATTTACAGACGTCTCGCTGTAAAGCTTAATATGCTTCCACCCACATGATACATTTTCGAAGTTCATTTTAATTATGTAATCATTGGGAAAGATTGCATAGGACGTGAGTTTTATTGCAAACTGTTTTGGAAAGAAAAGATAATCATGGTCTTCGCCGGTCTGCCCGCTATAGAATATCATCTTTACGCGGCTTCCTATGATCTGGCTGTAATTTTTCGCGCCGGTTCTTATCTGTGGGTTGAGTGATTCATTTTCATCTATGAATTTCTTGATCTGCTCAACTTCACCATTTAAAACGCATCCAACCTTTACAGGATACATCTCCAGAACCTTTTTTGGAACATTGATGTAAACCTTTGATGCAATATCATTCTCAACTTCATGGTCTGATAAACGTATCAACGTCCTGACATTAAGGCTCATAAATCTCCAGAGTTATAATAATATAACATTATTTAAATTTATTTGTAACCTGTATTTTAACATATAAACTGGAAGCAGCATGCTTTAGTGGAGAAACCCACTACGTAAACAGTGCATTAAATCAAGGAGTGCCAGACTGACCAATAAGCTTTAATCCAACATAGAATTATCTAAACTGTAAAATGGAATCCTATGAAATAAAAAATATGCCGGTATCCTACTCCAGGGGAATAAAAATATCCTTCTGCGCTGTTGCTGATGAGATAACTGAAAATGTTAAAAAATCAGTGGAAAGCATCATAAATATAGCTGAGGAAATAGGATATCCATACGAGCTTGTTGTATCAACACATGAGCCTGTAAAATTTAAATCAGAAAATATAAAATTCATCAATGAAGAATTCTCAACATATGGAGCTGGAAAGCAGCTTGCATATTTAAGAAGCACCGGCGATTTTCTTATTGTATTCAATCCTACTGTAAGTTACCGGCCTGAGATATCTGATATAATACATAATTTTCTTGTCAAATGGGAAAAAAAGGTGGTACTATCTGATGTAATGATAATCCCGAGAGATTTACTGGATAAAACGGGTGGATGGCGTGACCTTAGGGAGTATGAGGATATAGACCTCCTTGCAAGGATGATAGAGAGTGGTGGTATTATTGCATTTCCATCTGATCATTTTGACCCGTTGAAATACAGGAAGTTACACGGGGAAACAATTTTCAACAGGGTATTGAATTTCAGGGATGCCATAATATCTGCAAACTATAGTTTCAGGGATATTGGAATACTGCACACAGAGTCCTCATATATTTCATATGTATCATTTATCCTAAGCAGATTTTCTAGGTTAAAACCTTTTAAATTCGGTATAAACAACAAAGTAATGGTAATGGAAAGCATCATGGAATCCCTTGTTTTAAAGGATTATGAAAATTATATCACACCTGAGTCAGTACCTAAATTGAAACTCACCAGAAACGAAATAAGGTACATGGAAAAGAGGAGTGAGCTGTGGAATAAAATAAATAAAAGCATAGCGGGTATAATACAGGAAGTTAATGATTAGCCCCGCCAAATTTGTTAGTGAGAAAGCACAAAACATTAAATAATCCCAAAAGCTCAGATTTTATGGAGAATAGTAAGCTCTGCAGGCCTGCAAATTTATCAGATGCTGGCATAGTTGCAGAAATCTGGAATCAAGGTATTGAGGATGGAAATGCAACTCTGGAAACCAAACCCAGGAATGACGTATTCGTAAAGCAATGGCTACTCAACCGGGAACCAAGGTATTCCGTTATGGTGGCAGAGTTATCTGGTGAAGTTTCTGGGTGGTTATCTCTTAATCCATTCAGCCAGCGTGAAGCTTATAAATTTGTTGCGGACATCTCAATTTATGTTAAAAAAGATATGAGGGGTACAGGCATAGGCACGTTCCTGCTTGATCACGGAATAATTACAGCAGTAAATAATGGATTTCATAAAATGGTTCTTACAATGATTCATGGAAACGAAATAGCAAAAAAACTTTATCTTTCGAGAGGATTTTTATCGGTAGGTATACTGCATGAGCAGGGGATTTTAAATGAAAGATGGGTTGATACTGAAATTATGGAGAAGATACTATAGAAAATGCATAATATTTCAACTTATATTCTTCAGAATCAAATACAATAAGGCCGTTCTTTCTGGAATTTTATCTATAAACACATACTCATTTTCAGAGTGTGCCCCATCACCAACGGCACCTAATCCATCTATGACCGGGCAGTAATAAGAACAAAAGTTTCCATCGCTGCCACCTGCTACTGATGCCTGTGATATTTCAATCCCATTCTCAGAAGCCAGTTTATGTATTTTACCGTACAGGACTTCGGATTCAGCAGTTTTTATAAGTGGAGGTCTCAGGGTATATTCTATCTCTCTTCTGGTTCCTGGAATTTTTGAAGGCATTTCCCTCAGTCCTTTTATAACCCTGTCTGATTCTTCAGGGATACGGTAGCGTATATCCATCTCTCCCTGGCAGAAATCCGCTATCACATTGATTCTATTCCCACCATTTATAACATCAAGGTTCAATGATGTTCCCCTGGCCTTATCGTTGAGAGCTACAATACCCGGTATCATATATGCCAGTTCATATATTGCATTTGCACCGCTTTCCGGGTCAAGACCTGCATGGGATGCCTTCCCGTATACCCTTAAGGTAATGGTCCCAACACCGCTTCTTTCTGTTTTCAATGCTCCCTTAAGGGACGGCTCCATTACCAGCGTATACAATGATTTCTTTGCCTCACTTATTATTATATCCCTGAATGATTTTGATTCAATCTCCTCATCTGATGTAATCAGAAGAACAACACCATTCAGCAATTCATTATTTTTGATCAGTGTTTTCAGTGCATATATGGTCTGCACAATCCCTGTTTTCATATCAAAAATTCCAGGCCCGTATGCCATTCCATTTTCAATCCTGAATGGTCTCTTTTCCAGTGTTCCCTTAGAAAATACTGTGTCATAATGGCATAACAGGAGTACCTGCTTCTCCTGTTTTCCCTTTATATAGAGGCGCAGGCCATTTCCAGCGTCCTTGGATTCTAAAAGTTCTGCATCAAGGCCCATCTCCTTTTTTATGTAGCCCTTCATAAAGGATGAAAAGTTGTCCAGGAGAGTTTTATCTGTTGAAGGTGTTTCCATTTCTACAAAGGTTTTTAGATCTGAAATCATATCATCTTTCTGTTCTTCGAAATATTCTATTATATTATTCAATTTAAAACACCCTCTTCTACAGTATATTTTTTTAAATAGTCCTGATCGATTTCAATTCCTATGCCCTTTCCATCATTCGGTTTTATTGTTCCATTAACCATCTTGAAGGGATTTTTTACAATGTCATGTGTAAAATATTTATCATTGGGCGATGTGTCCCCCGGGTAATCAATATCCTGAAGTGATGCCACAGAGACATTGAATGCCCTTCCGATTCCGGTTTCGAGCATGCCCCCTATCCATACATGGCCATTGAATGACCTTACAATATCCATTACCTTCAGTGAATTTTCTATGCCGCCCAAACGGCCCTCCTTTATATTTATTACCCTGCAGGCTTCCATCTCAAATGCCTTCTGAGCTTTTTCCGGGGATGTAATTGACTCATCAAGGCATATAGGTGTTGACATCTCCTTCGCCAGTCTTGAATGGTAAATAATATCATCATGGTACAGTGGCTGTTCCAGGTAAACGAGGTCGTACCTGTCAATTTTTTTAACAGTTTCAAAATCCCTCTCTGTATAGTCACTGTTAGCATCAGCGCTCAGCACTATTTCCGGGAAGTTATCACGTACAGAACTGAGGATTTCTGTTTCTTTTCCCCTCATTATCTTTACCTTTATTCTTTTATATCCACGGTCCAGCGCATCCTGTATTTTTTTGAGTGTTATATTTATATCATCCATTCCAAGGGAGATACCTACATCTGCATGGCCCTTAGTTTTTCCCATATATTTGCTTAAAGGCATTCCTTCAAGCTTCGCATGGTAATCATACAGTAGCATCTCCATGGCAGCCTTTGCCATATTGTTGCCCTTTATAAATCTGGACCTTTCATTGAATTCTGCCGGGGATGGAACTTCCATTACTATGCTTGAAAGATAATTTTTAATGATGTGGAAGGCCGAATAATTGTCCTCGGGGCCATAAAATGGGTTTTCATCTGTAACGCATTCAGAATATGCTGTAATGCCATTATTCTCAAGGATAAACACATAAACATCCTTATCTCTGTCTGTTCCGAAGCTGGTGGTAAAAGGGCTTATCAGTGGCATTTTGAGTTTTTTATAGCTTAATTTCATAAAATTGTAATGTCTTTAAATATATATCTGTTTCCCATTATAGCAACCCATAATAAATTATATCACTCAGAAAATATTTATATACTGTTCTATAATGTATAGAACGTTCACCATGACAGAGGAATACCGCGTTAAATGCCCGAGATGTGGAAACGAATTTACGGTCAATTATTCTACATGGAATTCTTTATCAGATCCGGAGGTTGGTATAATATTCAGATATGGACCGCATATATTTTCATGCAAATGTCCAGAATGCCACAAAAGATCAAGATACCATGTTACTGAGAGCGATGAGGTTAATGTTGGGACCGAGGAAAAAGAGGATGGAAATAACGAATCCTGAATATGCTATTTCATCAATTTGTTTTGAGTTAATGCTAGGCATAGTATTTTTGTGTACAGCAGTTTAAGAAAAACGCCATAGAAAAATAAAGGCATTGGAAGAAATAACTGCAGGAAAATAACATTCATAATCGATGAATAGTAATATCTGGATACTTCAAAAACTCTTTATATATTAAATTGCTTTATTTTCAATGGGATCATATCGGGGTTTACATAATATAAAGAATACATACAGTTCAGATTATCTAAAAATAAATGATCATGGATTTATAGTAAACAACAGGACTGCTGCCCTGGTTGGAATGGACGGCACAGTTGACTGGGCATGTTTTCCGGATTTCAACTCAAATCCAGTTTTTGATTCGATTCTGGATGCACATAGAGGTGGATATTTTAAAACCAAACCCCTGGCAGCATGTAATGTAAACCAGTATTATGAGGAATTTACTAATATACTTATTACTGAATTCATAAATGCCAATAAAGTAGTCCTGAGGCTTACAGATTTTCTCCCAGTTTCAGGATACAGTACCATAAATTTCCCGGAAATACATAGATTTATTGAAGCTCCAAATTCTGATATTGAAATAGCTGTAGACTTAAAGCCAGATTTTAACTTCGGTGCCGACCACATAAAAATACACGAGAATAGATACGGATACCTTTTTTCATCAAAGGGTAAAACATTGGGAATTTCAACAAATTTGAAACTTATAAAAGGAAAAAATAATGTTTATAATAATTTAACCCTGAAGAAAGGGACATACCAGTGGATAGTAATACTGAGCGGTGTCAGGCAAATAGGCAGTGTTGAACAGTACAGTTCATATGACAGACTTGAGGAAAGCCGGAATTACTGGAGATCGTGGACAGGGAAAATAAATTACAGTGGGCTTTATTACGACTATGTGCTGAGGTCAGCACTTACGCTGAAAGGGCTTTTCTACGAGCCAACCGGGATGATGGTTGCGGCACCCACTACCAGTTTGCCTGAGATAATCGGTGGCGAGAGAAACTGGGATTACCGTTATACGTGGATACGTGACACTGCATATGTAATAGAGTCCCTCTCTCTTATAGGCCTGAAAGATGAGGCTTCAAAATTCCTTTACGATTTAATGGCAATAGTCCAGAAAGATTCAAAGGTAAGGACAATATATCCGATTAATTCCATGGATGATACCGATGAAATAGAAATAAATTTTTCAGGATATATGGATTCCAGGCCTGTAAGAATAGGAAATAAGGCTTCGGATCAGCTACAGATAGACCAGTATGGTTCAATCGTGAATGCAGTATTCCGGTTTTATGAGGCAGGTGGCCTGGTTACAACGTATCTGTGGGATTTTATTATAGAAATACTGGACACTTTGAAGGATTTATGGCACCTTCCTGATTCCAGCATATGGGAATTTAGATCCGAGCCGAAACATTACATCTATTCCAAATTTATTTCATGGACGGCATTCCACAGGGCTATTCTCATGGGAAAGTCCCTCGGTTACCGTGCCCCTTACCGTGAATGGATGAAAGTCAGAGGAGAAATCAGGGTTGAGATCATGGAGAAAGGATATAATTCCGGTGTACATGCATTCACACAGTATTACGGCAGCGATGAGGTCGATGGGTCAATTTTAAGAATGCCTCTTACCGGATTTATAAAAGCCACTGATCCGAAATTCATTTCAACCATGGAAAAAGTTGAGAAAGAACTAAAGAATAGAGATGGCATTTTTATCAGGTACAAAAATGATGATGGTCTGAAAGGAAAGGACAATGGATTCCTCTTGCTTTCCTTCTGGTACGTTGAGGATTTGATCCTCATGGGACGTTTAAAGGATGCAAAGCAAACCTTTGAAAATTTATTATCCTACTCCAACCATCTTATGCTATTTTCGGAGGAATTGAATTTCACTGATAGCAATGAAATGTTGGGGAACTTCCCGCAGGCAATTACACACCTGGGTGTTATAAGGGCTGCGGTAAAGTTGAACAGGGCCATGAGGAAAAAAGGATCAAAATTCAATAAATAAACTTTTTAATTATCAGGTATTATATTTCTATGGATCGGCTTCTTATTGTTACCAGCAGGGCCCCATTTTCATACCGGTCCCATGGAGGGAACGATATCAGGGTGCCAAACGTGGGTGGGGTCGCAACCGCCCTGAACGGTGTTCTTAAAAAATATGGAGGCACATGGGTATGCTGGGGGGATAGCAAAAATGACAGGGAACACAGGGAGGAGGATATTGGAGGCTACACCATCAGGAGGATATATCTTACTGCTACAGAGAAGAGTGGATTTTACAATAATTATTCAAACAGGGCATTATGGCCCCTTTTCCATTATTTCAGGAACAATATACAGATAGATGATACTGGTTTCAAATATTATTACATTGCTAATGAAAAATTTGCAGAGGCAATCATGGAGAAACTCGATAGTAAAACAACTATATGGATTCACGATTACCAGTTAATGATGATACCCTCAATACTTCGCAACAGGGGAATCAATAATAATATTATTTTTTCATGGCATATTCCCTGGGTTTCTCCAGAATTTTTCAGCATTATTCCGGAAGGGAAATTTCTTGCAAGGAGTGTTTCAAAGGCAAATATGGTAACATTTCATACCCGCCTTTATGAAAAAAATTTCCGGAGTACGCTGGAATATAATAATATCAAGCTGGTAGGCCACCTGAAGACGCTTTCCGTTCCACTGGGCATAGATACAAAAATTTACACACCTCTTACAGGAAAACACGGTCTGCACCATACCAAGAAGGTTTCTATAATATTTTCAATAGACAGGATGGATTACACCAAGGGCCTCATTCAGAGGGTTAAGGCCATAGATAAGGTCTTAAGCTACAGAACGGATCTCTCGGGAAAATTTGTATACCTGATGAATGTTACACCGAGCAGGGCCGGTATTCCGGAATATGATGAGATCAAAAATCGTCTGGAAATGGAGATAGGCAGGGTCAACGGCCTTTACAGCACAGCCAACTGGATACCGATAGTATATATGTACCGCAAGATACCGTTCAAATCGCTCTTAAACCATTATTCAAGTTCTGATATAGCACTTATTACACCCCTTATTGATGGGTTAAATCTTGTTAGCAAAGAGTTTGTGGCCACAACAAGAAAGGGGATACTTATACTCTCAAAATTTGCCGGTGCTGCAGATGGATTAAAGGGGGCACTAATGGTGAACCCTAATAACATAAATGAAGTGGCTAGTTCTATAGTACGTGCTCTGGAAATGGGCAGCGAGGAGCGGAGATTAAGGCTTGAAAAGATGAAGAAATATGTGCTGTCCAGAAATAGCAACTGGTGGTACAGAAGAATTATAAATGCTGCTGACAGTAATTATGATAATGCATGAAAATAAACTCTTTGAACTTGCCAGAGATATGAAATCCCTGGTTCCACAGATATTCCTGGACTATGATGGGACACTTGTTCCCATAATAAAGGACCCAGAGGTTAACCAGGCCGATAAAGAATTAATAGGCCTTCTGACATCTTTTGCCAGTGTATATGAAACTTATATAGTTACTGGAAGGGATCTGGGCGAGATCACCAATTTTATCGGAGAATATAATATAATAGGGCTCCACGGCGCCATGTTCCACATTAACGGAGAAACTATCACTATTCCCGGTTTTCAAAAATATGAAGAGATATCAATGAAACTTTATATGGAAAATTATGGCATGATAAATAAATTTAAAGGGCTCAGAATTTACAGAAAATCTGGCGGTGTGTTATTCCATACCGGGAATATTCAGGATAAATGTACTGCAAGATCAGTAATGGAAACAGTCAAATCACTTGCGTTGCAATATAATATGGAAATGCACACCGGCATAGACATCATTGAATTGAGAATACCGGGAGTCAACAAGGGCAGGGCAATTAAAATGGTAAGAAATGTAAACAGACAGGCAATCATTATGGGGGACGATGCCACGGACGAGGATGCCTTTAAAATGAATCCAGATGCCATAACGGTGAAAATCGGAGATGAGATCACCAATGCCAGGTACAGCATAAGTTATTCCTCTGTAAGGCCATTTTTGCTGGCACTTCTCAGATGAGCTGATATGTCTTTGAATATTCTATCTCATAAAATTCAGGAAATCTATATCCTCCAATCCGGTAAACTTAATCTTATACATCTTCCTTGCCCTGCATGAGTCCATGGAGTAATTCAGAACACTACTGTTTTCTATTTTTATAAATGGGCATTTATCTTCACGTACAGAATCATAAAGATGCCTGCCGAACTGGTATAACGTCATAGCGTCATCACCGCCCACATTAATGGTATCCCGGTCAATATCATCCATGGCCATCTCCACTACCATGGATATGTCGGAGTTCAGTACAGGATTCAATGTTACCCTGTTGTCAAGTTTCAGTGAAATATTCCCCCTGATGGCAGTAAGTATATCAGTATATATATTATAGGTGCATTTGCCGTAAATCATGCCGCTCCTTATAATTATATAATGGGCATTATCCTTTACAAGTTCCTCTGTATTCAACATTATTTTGCCGTATTTTGTTTCCGGAACCGTTATGTGTTCTTCTGTCTTGAGTTCGGGCGATGAAGCATACACCATCTGATTTGATATCAGTATCTTTTTTCCATTCTTTAATCTGGAATTTATAAGTTCCTGAATCTTATCAATCATATTCATATATGCAACATTAGATGAATAAAATGGTACATTGAAGTTATTTATTATATAATCGAAATTGTCAGGAAGTACCATAATTGATTCTAAATAATTTTCAATTCCCGACCTGGGGAAGAGTAAATGGATTTTGTATTTGTCGCTGAAATCCTTTGCAAATCTAAAGCCAAAACTTTCATCGCCGTCCAGAAGAAGAATACTCTTCATATTAAGAAATTCTATCCGTGCATATAAGTATATATATAATTTATTGGTAAACATTTTATCAAAATATAATTTGTAGATAAATATTTATATATTATTCTGTAATATCCTTAAACAGGTATTCATGGAAAAGAAAAATATTAGTTTCATTTATCTGGCTATTACAGTAATAATAATGACATTTTCGATGAGGGCAACAAATAATATGATAATCACCACTGTGCCACTTCTCGCGAAAATCGATCTTGGCTTTTCAAGGTTTCTTGTGGGAATAATATCTGCGGTGATATACCTGTTCACCTTCACTGTAACCTTTTATATAAACCCAAGACTCAATTCAACTATCAGGAGAAAACTGTTCATAGGTGCTAACGTGGCTATCCTCGTTGCGCTGGTAGGCTATTATTTTGCTGATGGCATAACTGTATGGATAATTTCGGCACTGGCCGGACTTGCATACGGTATTATGATGCCGAATCTTATCACTTCCTCATCACTTCTTAAAGATCAGAGAGAGCGTGAAAGGTTGATCTCACTTTATTCAGTTGGACTGAGTCTAAGCCTTATTTTAGGTCCAACCATAGAGGATTATACACTCACTTTTGTGAGCTACAGGGACGTGTTCCTGTTTTTTATACCTGTTGTTGTAGCAGGTTTAATTGTATCCACTATGATAAAATTCCCGAACACAAAGAATGAAACAAGGACAAATGTTATGAAAAACGATGGATTGCGGGCGAGTATTCTTACAATAACAACGTATAATGTTCCATTTGCCGCCCTGAGCATCTTCCTGACACTTTATGCAATATCAAAGTTTCATGTTTCCGGAGCAGTTGCATATTCTCCCTATATCTATTTCTTTTCAGTATCATTCCTTACAAGAATTGCACTTACAGTACATCCGTTGAAGCATATAAAAATACCACTTGTTATCTCCATAATCATTACCGGGTTCGCACTCACAATGTTTCCATTAATTTCAACATTCACAGATTTCCTGCTTCTCATGATGCTGCTGGGAATTCCACATGGATCAATATTCCCCATGTCCACTATCATGATTGCCAGGGGAACAACTGTTGAACAGAGAAGCGCAGCAAATTCATACTTTATGGCATATAATAATATTCTGTTTATGATAATCCCACTGGTATTCGGATATATAGTTGGATTCATAGGATATGACTATTCATTCTTCATACTCATAATACCGGTTATAGCATCGGCAATATATCTTTTCAAAAGATATGGAAATAATTCTACAATATTTATTTCGAATCTTAAGCATAAGGACAGGATACAGGTGTATGACAGGCAGAAGGCGTAATTTAAATAACCGGGGATTTTAATGAAAAATATTATAATTTTAAATAGATTTATATTTTATATGAACATTATTCAATGATTTTATGACTGAACCTGATAAGAGCACCCTTGAATCAGCATTTAAGAAGTTAAATTCAACCCCTGATGGACTCACCACTGCCGAGGCAGAAAGCAGGATACAGAAATATGGATACAACGAGGTTGCTGAAAAAAAACAGAGCAATATCATAAAATTCCTGAAAAAATTCTGGGCTCCGATCCCCTGGATGCTGGAGGTTACAATTATCATAACATTTTTTCTTCATAAGTATGATGATACAGTTATAATACTGTTTCTGGTTATATTCAACGGCGTTATATCATATACACAGGAATCGAAGGCCGATAATGCTGTTGAATTGCTGAAGAAAAAACTTTCTGTCCAGGCCCGGGTTTTACGTGATAAGAAATGGGTGGCCTTGCCTGCAAGGCTTCTTGTTCCGGGGGATGTTGTTCATCTCAGGCTGGGCGATGTTATACCTGCCGATATAAAAATCATGGATAATGAACTGGAAATAGACCAGTCTGCATTGACAGGTGAATCCCTGTCAGTTACAAGAAAAAAAGACGGAACAGTATATTCCAGTTCCATAGTAAAGCGTGGTGAGGCCAATGGTCTGGTTATATCAACCGGTGCCAAAACCTACTTCGGAAAAACTACTGAGCTTGTTGAAACCGCAAAAACAAAATCACACATAGAAGAACTTATAATGAGCATAGTAAAGGATCTAATAACCATAGATGTGATACTTGTTATTGCACTGATATTTTTTTCCATATATGCCGGGGTAAGCCTCACAGATGTTATACCATTTGCCCTTGTAGTACTGATAGCATCAATTCCCGTTGCACTTCCTGCAACATTCACAATTGCAATGGCACTTGGCGCACTGCATATGTCTAGGCGTGGTGAAATAGTCACGAGGCTTTCTGCTATCGAGGATGCTGCCTCCATGGATACACTGTGCATGGATAAGACAGGGACCATAACAGAGGATAAACTCACTCTACGGGAACCGAAGGTTTACTCGGGCGACAGGTTAGGGCTTATACTCTACGCATCATATGCATCGGAGAGGGAGAGTGAAGATCCTATAGATAATGCCATCCTGGATTTTGCCGAAACAAACTCCATAAAGCCCGATTATTCCCTGAGAACCAAATTTGTACCATTTGATCCCGCTATTAAGAGGACAGAAGCGGTGATCCAGGAGAATGGAGTACAGACGAGAATAATCAAGGGAGCACCCCAGATGGTTGCTGGACTTTCTGAAAAAGTTCCCGATTCTTATATTGACGATGTGAAATATTTTTCATCACAGGGTTTCAGGATTATTTCCATCGCAGCAGGAACCGATACGCTCGAAATAAAAGGGATAATACCGTTATACGATCCTCCCAGGAAGGATTCAAAAATGCTTATTGCCGAACTCAAGGGAATAAATGTATCACCGGTAATGATAACCGGAGACAACAGATTGATTGCACAGGAGGTTGCCGGTGAAATTGGACTGGACAAGAAATTATGCGATGCTACCAGTGCAAGGAGCAACGCTGTTTCATCAGCGGACTGCTCCGTTTTTGCTGAGGTATTTCCTGAGGATAAATACTATATTGTTAAGGCACTGCAGAAGACCGGGCACATAGTAGGAATGACAGGAGATGGTGTAAATGACTCACCGGCCCTGAAACAGGCAGAATTTGGTGTTGCTGTCTCATCAGCTACGGACGTTGCTAAAGCCTCGGCGAGCGTTGTTTTAACCCATCCGGGCCTTACGGATATAGTTGATGGGATCAAATCCGGTAGGAGAATTTATCAGAGGATGCTGACGTACACTCTGAATAAAATTATGAAGACAATTCAGGTTGCATTCTTTCTCACTCTATCATTTTTTGTGGTGGGATTCTTTGTTACAACCCCCTTTGATGTCATACTTTTGATATTTGCAAATGATTTTGTGACCATGTCAATTGCAACTGATAATGTAGGTTATTCACTAAAGCCAGAAAAATGGAAAGTTAGGTCTCTTATCTCTTCATCTGTTATACTCTCATCGATGCTTGTTATAGAAGGATTCATATTCCTTTACATAGGAATATATGCACATCTTGGAATAAATGAACTGCATACATTCATATTTGACATGCTCGTATTCTCCGGGCAGTTCACCGTATATATGGTAAGAGAAAGAAAGCGGTTCTTCAGTTCCAGGCCATCCAATATTTTACTGATTTCCAGTATCCTGGATATATTTGTAATTTCATCGCTATCATACTATGGAATACTTGTCACGGCTATTCCACCAGAATTTATAGTTATAAGCATAGCATTAACCTTTATCTGGATGGTATTCATGGATTCAATCAAGAACATAGTTTTCAGGCATTATAAAATATAATTATTTAATTTGTTTGATTTCGGTTTGAATTGGATTTCTAATTGCATACAGAGCCGGGCAGGCCTTTTCTGAAAGTTTGAGCACCTCCTTTATGTCCATATCCGCCTCTACATCTATATTTAATGCCTTGATTATAGGGAAATCTAAGTCCTCTACTACAGGGCCTATATCGTAATATAGATGCCCGGTAAACTTTAATTTACCCAGTTTTATACCTTTTTTTGCAGCCTGTATTGCGACAGTTGAGGCATAACATGACATTACACCCATCATAAGATAATTAAGTGGGGTTGGCTGTATTCCCATCCCTCCGAGAACCCCCGGCTCGTCTGCTCCCATGGTAAATGTTGCCATTTCAGATTTCAGCTCTGCTGTAAACATGGGGCTGCCATCAAAATGGAATTCACCGGCTATGTGTTTTTCTGCAGTAAAATGCCCACCATTTTTTCTTATTTTTTCATCTGTATTACTCAGTTTATCCATATCGATATTATTAATTCTTTCACTCATAAAAATACATATAAATTTATAATTTAAGTTTTTCTATAAAATAAATTCAATATTAATTTACCGGTGTCTGTTTTTCTGACGCAGTCAGTTTTTTATTGATGTATTCCACGCCTTTTATGCCTGTACTGACCCCAATAAAGTAGAAAATAACTGTTACCACTATGAATACCAGTGAGTCATAGGGGAATATAATCAGATTGATGCCACCGAAAAAGCTGCTACCTATATATGACATAAATAACACAAAAGAAAGGTATACAGGCATCCATATTCCGTACATGGCATATTTAAAATCAATTTTATTATAATGGTTGTAAACGATTATAAGAAGAAGCCCTGCAAGATCAAGTGGTATTATTATTTCAACCGAGTTGAAACCGGACCAGTATACAAGCAAATTTGCAATGATAAATGCTGTGGGGGCCAGAACTCCAGCAAAAGGAACCCTAAATGGCCTCTTTGTATCCGGGTCAGTTTTTCTGAATACCATCAGGCTTACTGCACCCGGGGCATATGAAAGGAGGAATCCGTCAACCATTATGCCAATTATTGTTGCCAGAGACTTTCCTAGGGCCACAAGTACTACTGTTACTATTAGAACCAGAATAATAGAATATATAGGCACACCACGCAAGCTCATTCTATTAAACAGTTTCGGGAGAAATTTATCATCTCTGGATAACACCTCGCCAACCCTTGCAGTGCTTCCATAATATATTACTCCATCCTTGAATGTTGCAATAAGTGCAACAATGATTGCTATTATTACCAGTGCAGGAAGTACCAGTACCTTGGATATTGTTGCATAAGGTGAGCTGTACTGGAAGAACGCTGCCCAGTCTCCTGAAGCAATTCCGAAACCAGAAAAATTAACTGCACCGGCAAATACAAGAGATTCCATTGTGAATACAAATCCAGAAATAAGGAGTGCAGCTATTATTGCAAGTGGAATGCTTTTCCCCGGGTCCTTCACCTCCTCAGAATAATCTATGGGCTGCCTGAAGCCACCATATCCAAAAACTGTCAGGGTTATTGCCCCGAAAAGGCCTGTAAATCCATAGCGGGCAAATCCACCCACACTTTTTGATACCAGGTTTGATGGTTTAAAATAAAATGCTAGTGTAATAACCACGATTCCTATAAGTATCAGGGTTATAATCGTAAGGATGAGGTTTATCTCTCCCATGTGCTTTATTCTCATAACATTAACTGCAAATACCAATACCAGCACGATTTCAGCCACAGCTATGCCCAGATACGTAAGTGTTCCATTGCTGTATAGCGGGGGATAGTAAAAACTCATGTATTCCACCACTGCAAAGACAATGACAGGCCCCACAAAAAGGTATCCTATCATGGATGCCCAGCCATTCAGTGCACCTACAACCGGACCATTTGTTTTGGAAGGGTAATATGCAACACCACCCGCCCGGGGATATGTAGTTCCAAGCTCTGCGAATACAAGACCAATAGGTATTATCATGATCATGGCTATTGGCCATGCCAGTATTCCTGCAGGGCCGGCGTATGCAAGGGTATAGACAGGGGCATAGGCTATGGCAGGTCCCAGTATACCACCAAGGGCGAGCATAATAACGCCCCATAGCCCTATATCTTTTCTGTATTTTCTTTTTGAATTTTCATCATAATTTTTAGTTTCCATGAAATATAAATCATATGATATATTAATAGTTTGTGACATGTTTTAGCAAACCATGCTCAAAAATAAACTAAAATCTAAAAATTTTAATTTATAGACCAATAAGAAAATATATAGATGCACATTAGCAACCTAACATGTTTCAGTGTAATTAAGTCGCAGCATCTATAGATAAAAATAAAACGTTCATTAAAATTAAAGAAATTTATAAATATCTAAATATGCTATAATATTATGAAGGTAAAGAATTATATCGACCTATCTGTTGACATAAAAACCAATATGCCATGCTGGCCAACAAATCCCCTGGTAAGGGTAGATCCCATAGGTCTACTTGCGAGGGACGGATATGCCGTTGAAAAGTATGAATCCGTGACCCACACAGGTACACATATAGATGCGCCATATCACATGGTGGATGGTGGAAGAACTGTGGATAAAATACCACTGAATCAGATTATCGGATCAGGATACTGCATCAAGCCAGATATTGATGGTACTGAAATTCACAGATCAGGCCTGGAAAAGATATGGAAACCGGAGTACGACGGGAATATAATTCTGGTCAATACTGGCTGGTCAAAAAAACGTGCATATTCCATAGAATTTCAGTATAATTTCCCTGGTTTCTCTGAAGATGCTGTGGATTTTTTAATTGAACACCATCCAAGGCTGCTGGGAATTGATTCTCTAGGTATAGACCCTTACAGCCATACAGATTTTCGTGTTCATAAGGCACTTCTAGCCAGGGACATGGCTTTCATTGAGGACCTTACCAATCTGGAAAAGCTGACGCCCGGAAAGGAATACTTTATAATCGCATTGCCCTTGAAAATCGCCGGAGCAAGTGGATCAATGGCCCGTGTCGTTGCCCTGGAAATCGAATAATTAAAAAGTATAATTTCTGTGTATAACTTTTATTTTCGATATATTAATTTAGGTCCTTATATTGTATTTACATGGAGGGTCTCAGGGGTAAAAATGGGATAGTGTGTGCAGGCAGTACAGGGATAGGTAAAGGTGTAATATCAGTACTTACAAAATATGGGGCAAATGTAACCACCTTCTCCAGAAACAGAGATAAGGTTGAAAGCCTGAAAACTGCAGTTGTGGAAGAATCAGGATCTGAAATAAACGCCATGGTAGCCGATCTGTCAAAGAAAGACGATCTTGTTAGGGTTGTGGATTCGGCGCATGATAAATATGGGAAGATAGATTTTCTTGTTATGAATTATGGCGATCCCAGGGTTGATCCATTTATGGACCTGAACGATTCAGACTGGGACTATAATATCGAGATGATTCTGAAATCCACAGTGAGAATGTCCGGTATGTGTGCTGAAGATATGATTAAATCAAGGGCTGGAAGAATTGTTTACATAACATCTATGACAACAAAGAACCCTCTTCCAAATTTTGCCCTGTCTAACTCGTTGAGGTCTGCTGTTGTGGCTCTGGGCAAAACCCTTTCCATGGAGCTGGGCAGGTATAATATCACTGTAAATTCAGTATCCCAGGGATACTTTTATACACAGCGCCTGAAAAATATAATAGAAAAAAGATCAGCATCCTCGGGGAAAAAGATAGAGGAAGTTGAATCAGAACTCAGGGCAGAAATACCGCTGGGGAGATTCGGAAATCCTGAGGAAATAGGCAATCTTGTAGCTTTCCTCTGTTCCGGGCTTGCGTCATACATCAGCGGGGCAAATATACAGATAGATGGTGGGGCAGTGAAATCCATATAGACATTTCTGTAGATGCACAAAAATATATATGCAACACTGTCTTGTATTAGCATGGCAGAGGCTAAAAAGTATAAATGGAGCACTGTGAACAAAGAGAAGCTATCTGATACATTCTCCCGCCAGATGATTTATGGAGATCGTGTAATGGTAGCACAGCTGGATATTAAAAAGGGTAGTATTGTTCCAGAGCATTCCCATGAAAATGAACAGGTAACATGGATAATGAAGGGCAGGCTACGCTTAACCGTTGATGGAAAAGACATTGATGTGGGAGCAGGCGAAGTACTAATTATACCATCAAATACGAAACACAGTGCAGTGGCGCTCGAAGATACACTGGATATTGATATTTTCAGCCCCATAAGGTCTGACTGGATTAACGGTACTGATTCCTATCTTAGAAAATAATTTTAAAAAATATTTAATACCGGGAATAATTTTTTGATATTATAAGGTTAAAAAATATACTATGAACGAAAACACGAAATACATATTTAATAATTATCATTACATAAAAATAGTTTATTCATTATTACGAAATCCATACTAAAAATACAATATTCGTAGATTTTAAATACTATGTTATGATTAACTGTTAAGGGCATCGTAGTTTGAAAACAAACTTTAGATGTTAAAAATAATACTATAGCAAACAAATATTTATTAATAATAAATAATTACTATTTGTTTGTAAAACATAATGAAAGGTGACAAAAAATGGAAACAAAATGTAAAATATGCGGAGAAAAAATCAGTGTGCCCGACGATTCAATGGTGGGGGAACTGCTGGAATGCGGGTCTTGCGGGATGAGCTATGAAATATCCTCTATCAATGCCGGAACTGTTGAAATTAAACCCGCAGAAAATGTGGGTGAGGACTGGGGAGAATAAATTGCTCAAAGTCGGCATTGTCGGTGGTTCCGGATACGTTGGTGGGGAACTCATCAGGCTACTGGTAGGCCATAACAACGTTGAGATCATCTCCGTTTCTTCTACAAGCCATTCCGGGGAGAAAATTTCAAGAATCCATCCGGACCTGTACGGCCTGACAGATCTGAAATTTGAGAACATTTCACCGTTAGATATGGCAGGAAAGGTGGATTTGATATTTCTTGCGCTTCCACACGGAACATCAATTAAATATGTTCCAGAATTGGTAGAAACAGGCGTTAAAATTATTGATATGAGTGCAGATTTCAGATTAAAGGATTATACTCTTTACAGGCAGTGGTATGGTTATGATCATGGATATCCTGATATAATCAAAAAATTTGTTTACGGCATGCCAGAACTTCACAGGGAAGAGATCAAAAATGCTAAATTTATTGCAACTCCTGGCTGTATAGCATCCTCTTCAATTTACAGCATTGCCCCGTTTCTCTCACTGGATACTGCCAGCAATATTGTAAATGTGGATGCAAAGGTTGGTTCATCCGGTTCCGGATCCGGCCTGGACGAATCCAAGGTATTTTCTGAAAGGTTCGGTTCCGTGAGGGCATACAAGCCAGTGGGCCACAGGCATACTCCTGAAATAGAGCAGGAGCTGGAATATGCATCAGGCAAGAAGGTAAAAATTGCTCTTTCTGCCCATTCAGTAAATATGGTCAGGGGAATACTCACCACATCGAGTATATACGCAGAGCAGGATGAAATATCTCTATGGGCACTGCTCAAAAAATTCTATGGAAATGAAAAATTTGTCAGGCTAATAATGGACAGGAAGAGTAATTATAAATATCCTGACCCGAAAACGGTGGTCGGTTCTAACTTTGTGGATATAGGATTTGCCCTGGACAGGTATGTTAAAAGGATTGTTGCCTTCGGAGCTATCGACAATCTTATAAAAGGTGCTGCCGGAAATGCCGTGCAGTCAATGAACATCATGAACGGCTTCCCTGAATACGAATCACTAATGGCTCCATCATTATTCCCGGTGTGAAATATGAAAATCATAAAAATCGGAGGAAGCATACTGGAAAAGTTCCTTGAAAATGATAACTTATATACGATTATAGAACCGATTGATGGTCCTGTGGCAATAGTGCACGGTGGAGGCAACTACCTTGATGCACACGCGGATTCTTTCAATTACCATCCCAGGTTTGTAACCTCCCCGGAGGGAATAAGGAGCAGATATACAGATAAAAACACGCTGGAAATATTTACTATGGTGATGAACCTGATCAATCAGAAAATAGTTCTGAATCTGAATCAGCACGGTATCAGGGCAGTTACCCTGAACGGCATCCTGAGGGCCAGGAGAAAGGAAAAATTGATAATTTTGAATGAAAATAATAGAAAAATGGTAATTGATGGCGGATACACAGGAAGGGTAGAATCCGCTGATCCTGATCCCGTAAAAAGTATAATGCAGGCCGGCTACATACCTGTCATTTCACCTATCGCACTGGGAAGTGGCAGTTATCTTAATGTTGATGCCGACAGGGCCGCAGCCTACATTGCAGGGTCCTTAAAAGCTGATACCCTGACATTTCTTACGAACGTCAACGGCCTTTATTACGGGGATAAAATAATTGACAGGGCTGACACCGCCTATATAAAAAGCATCCTTAAATTTATAGGGACCGGAATGGACAAAAAATTAATGGCCTCCATTGAGGCACTGGAAATGGGTGTCAGGGAGGTAACAATTTCCAGCCCGTACCATAATATGGAAAACGGAACGGTGATATATAATGAATTATGAAAACGACCATATAGCAAACACATACCAGAGATTGCCTGTCAATATTTTGAACGGTAGTGGCGCCATTCTCCATGATATCAATGGGAAGCGCTATATAGATATGATGGGAGGTTACGGGGTTGCAATTCTTGGCTACGGCAATATGCCGGTTAAGGAGGCTGTATGCAAGCAGTTCGATACAATATCCATAGCACATGCATCGGAATACACCCCTGCAAGGGAGGAATTCATAAAGGACCTAACCGGCATAGTTCCTTCTGGCCTGGACAAATTCTATCTCGGCAATACCGGTGCTGAGGCTGTAGAGGCGGCAATAAAGACTGTAATAAAATCATCCAGGAAACACAAAATAATAGCAATGACCAATTCGTACCACGGTAAAACGGCCGGTGCCCTATCAATTACATACTCTGAAAAATACAGAAAAGCATTTGAGCCATTGTTAATGAAGAACGTTGAATTCATAGAATATAACAGCATGGATGGCCTGGAAAAGCTGGAGAAGGACGATGACATAGCCGGTGTGTTCTTCGAGCCGGTTCAGGGGGAGGGAGGTATAAATATCCCATCGAAAGAATATATAAAGGAGCTGAGAAGTATAACAGAAAAAAATGGCATTATACTTGTGGCTGATGAAATCCAGTCCGGGCTGGGCAGAACAGGAAAGATGTGGGCACATGAGCATTTCAATATTAAACCCGATATTATAACCATAGGAAAGGGCATAGGTGGCGGCATGCCTCTGTCTGTAACTGCAGGAAAAGCTGAATTCATGGATAACCTATCAAAGGGAGAGCAATCATCGACAACGGGCGGAAACCCACTGGCAATGGCTGCCGGGAGTGCTGTAATTAAACAGCTTGATAGTGCGATGATTGAAAATGTTGCAAGAAAAGGGGCACTATTCAGGAGCGAATTAAAATCGGCGCTGGGCGATGCCAGGATAGTGAGGGAAATCAGAGGACTGGGATTAATGGACGCCATAGAACTCAGGATAAAATTCCTGCCCGTGTTAATGGAACTGATCAACCGTGGTGTCCTTCCATTGTATTCAGGAATAAACATACTGAGAATGCTTCCACCATATGTAATATCTGATCAGGAGCTCAAGGAAGCTGTGTCCATCATGTCAGATGTAATTATTTCTGCAGGCAAAGAGGTTACATCATGAAAATTACAATGCTGTTTGACATTATGCGGTGGGAGGAAAGGGCAATACTCAAATCAATGCAGGATAAAAATGTTGATGTCCAGCTTCTCAACGTGAAGGATATTAACATGGACCTGCAAAAATTGAATTATGATTTCGGTGACATATCCCTGCAGAGAAGTACAGGATATTACAGGAATCTTCATTCCACGGCATATGTAGAGTTCACAGGAAACAAAATCATGAATGATTTCCACTCCACAATTATAACAGGAAACAAAATGTTCACATCCACAGTGCTCTCACAGCATGGTGTAAGAATTCCTAAAACTTTTGTTTCATTTACCAATGAAAAATTCCTTGAATCTTTTAAATCAGATTTCAAAGGAAGGGCCGTGACCAAACCTGTAACCGGAAGCTGGGGCAGGATGATATCCCTCCTGAATGATTACTACGCCGCCATGGACGTTTCAGAGTACAAAGAATATATGTATCCCATATACCAGGTCAATTATACACAGGAGTACATAAACGATTTTAACAGAGATTTAAGAGTATTTCTTGTAAACGACAGGGCTGTTGCAGGAATTTATAGGTACAGATCAGGTGAGGACTGGAGGACTAACACTGCACTGGGCGGAAGGGCAGAGCCATTGAAAATTACATCTGAGATTGAGGATATAGTGGAAAAGGTGCATGATGCCCTGGGTTCAGGCATTTATGGAATAGACATTCTTGAGTCCAGAGATGGATATTTTGTAAATGAGGTAAACGGCAACACTGAATTCAAAAACACCGTTCCGGTCACCGGAATCAACATACCTGATTACATTTCTGACTACCTTATATCAGAGGCAAAAAAATGAAACCTGAAGATATGCTTATTGAGCTGCTTAATGTTTACTCGCCCAGTGGCAGTGAGGGGGAGGTTTCCAGGCTGATCCGGGATTACATGGATGAACTTGGTTTCCAGAACCCTGTAATAGACGGCCAGCTGAATGTGGTGTCGGTTAATGGAAATGGCATACCCTCAGTATTTCTTTGCGGGCATGAGGATACAGTTCCAGGAATTTTACCGGTAAGGAGGGATGGCGACCTTTACTATGGCAGGGGTGCAGTTGATGCCAAATCCTCACTTCTAGCACTGATACTGGGTGCTAAAAGGGCACTGGATAATGGTTTCAATGGAAAACTCCTAATATCTGCAGCCTCAGGGGAGGAGAGCGACAGCAAGGGAATAAACACCATAATGGAAAATTACCAGGGCTATAATTATGCCATATTCGGCGAACCGGGAGGTGCCATGAACATAACTGCAGGATACAAGGGCAGAATATTGTTGAAAGTTGATAAAAGAACTGAAACCCATCATGCCAGTTCAGCCTGGATGGAGGTAAATGCCATAGACTCGCTAATGGACTTCTGGCTTGCCCTGAGGTCAAAATACGGCAAAAACAAAGATTTCAACTCGATTACTGCCGGGATAACACGGTTTCAGGGAGGCGAATATGATAACATGACGCCGGAACACGCATCCATGTATATTGATATAAGATATCCTAAATCAGTTTCTGAAAATGATCTGATAGCAGAAATAAAATCAGATATGAAAGATATACTGGTGGAAGATTACTCATTCAATGTTGAAAACAGGACGGAACCATATATTTCTGATATCCGGAGCCCACTTGTGAAATCCTTCAAGGAGGCCATAGCAAAAAATAACATGTCTCCCAGACTCATATTCAAGAGCGGATCAGGCGATATGAACAATCTTGGAAACCGCTGGCACATACCGGTTATTACCTATGGCCCGGGAGACACAAGGCTGTCGCACACGCAAAATGAGGTTATCAATATCAAGGATTTCTATAAATCAGTAGATGTTATAGCCGACTCGCTAAAAATTCTATCTCAATATAGTATTAATAGTAATCAGGCATGAATCCATAGATATTTTTCTATATCTTCTCTGTTCTCCATGATAATACCACATACTTCAAATGGTGAATTACAGTAAGCTGATCTTAAGGCCTTAGAGATATTTGAACCGGATTTTTTATAGAGGGCATATGCTATATAAAGTGCAAACACTTCCATATAGGCCATGCTATCTCCATAGAGTTCATATGATAGCGATCTCATCCTCCTTATCCATGATCCAGAGGGTTCTGCAGACCGCACCACCTCTATAAAAAAACGCCTGCAGGTATCACTGTCTATGCCTATGTTCTCTGCCTTCTTTCTGAATAGTGTTGTGAAATCTAATTCCGGTGAAAAATTCCTGTAATAATCCATGGACAATTCAAAAAGAAATGGAAATGACTTTAAGATGGCGGGCATTAAAAATGATGTAGCCATCCTAATGCGCCTCTTTTCACTGGACAATATTCCAAGCAATCTTGAAGGTTTTTTTACATTATTGCTGTGTTTTTTTCTGTATATAAGCCTGGAGTATTCTATTAGAATTACATAATAAAAGCAATCAGCATCATTATCTGTGGGACTGTAGTTCTTTCTTTCCAAAATATTTTTTTCTATATTATGTCCATAAAAGCGGGGGGCAATATATATTCTCTTACCTGCAAAAAACCCAAAGAATAGCGCTGAATCATTTACAGCCTCTCTGATCTTGAGTTTCATGGCCTTCTCGCCATTATAGTTTTTCGTGTTGTCCTTATCTGGAGAGGGAAGCATATAGATGAATTAAAATATGAATATTAATTATTGCCGTTTTAAACTATTTCTACATTCTTCATTATTGTTTCCATTAGATTTTTAATATATTCCTTTTCTGCTGATTTATTTTCAATGTGCTTAAACAAAAATGCCCAGATGCCAAGAAACAGGACTGAAATAGCATCTGTGCCCTCATCAACATTCTTCTGGATAAAATCAAGATATTTTGACTCTATATCATCAAACCCCAAGTATTTGTTAAAGTCTTTTTCAATTTTTTCTAGTGCTTTTTTGTTTTCACCGTTCATTTTAATCTCTATTTTATAAGGCGGCTTTACAGTGAGATTTTTACCATCATTTGAAATCCAGCCTGAAATATCTCTGGTAAATAAAACCTGTGCAAGAGCTTTTGCGGACTCTTTTGGATTCGAAAAATTGACACCAGCACCAATATCATATATTACGGTACCCCTATCGCTGGAAACCCTCCTGCATTCCATTATCTCATTTTCAAGTGAATTTTGGTTATTCATGGTTGTATAAAATAAATTTCTATATATATTTTTGTTCTTTAATATAATACTATGATATCCTGAACAGAGTTCCCTAGATAATAATTATAATTTTAACTACATTATGGCAATAAATAGGAAGTACTGTGAGTTCCTTGTGTTTTATTCTGATTTAATTTATTTTCAATTTTAACTTTTCCGATCAAGAAGTCCCCCTTCATGAGATAGGGGATGAAAGCGAGCAAAATGTTTATAGTATATAGAGTATTATAATAACTATGTCATATGACCTGGATAAAGGGACATATTCTGTATATTCATGATACTATCACTTCATGCAGGTCGTAAAATGCAGGAAGAAGGTATTCGTCGATGATGCCATTGTGGATTTTCTTAAGACAAACATAAGAAAAATAGCTGAAACATTCAACGTTAACATTCTTGAGATGGAATGCGATAAATATCACTTCCACATGCTTTTCAAGTCAAAGCCTTTGCTCAATTTTCCACAATTCATCAACGCTGTCAAAACGATAACATCAAGGGAGATACAGCGTAACTTCCAAAACGTTAAGAAGGAACTCTGGAAGGGAAAGTTCTGGTAGCCCTCATACTTTCTTGCAACTTCTGGTCATGTTACCCTGGATGTTTCGAAGAAATATGTGGATTCGCAGGAGATAAAACGCAATGAGAACCTATAAGTTCAGGATATATCCGTTAGATGCACAGATCACCATACTAACAATACACTTGATCTGTGCCGTGACCTTTATAATGCAACGTTACAGCAGCGAATATACGCATACAGATCAGGAAAGAATGTAAACTACAACTCACAGCAGGATGAACTTCCGGAGATAAAGAATGCCTTTCCAGAATACCGCAGCATACATTCGCTTGTCATGCAGGATGTCGGCAGACGATTAGACAAGGTATACGACAGCTTCTTTAGAAGAATGAAGGAGAGGAGGAAAGGCAAGAACGTAAGGGCAGGTTTCCCAAGATTCAAATACCCAGACCGATACAATTCTATTACATACGCGCAGTCCGGATTCAAAATAATGGATAACGGCCATGTGTGGCTTTCCAGGCTTGGAAAAATAAGAACGTTCATGCATCGATCCATCATGGGAGATATCAAAACAATATCGGTGAAGCGTGATTCTGTTGGAGACTGGTTCATTACGCTGTCCGTTGAGACATGCAATAAACAGGATAAACTTGGAGAGTTTGAAACCACGCAGGATACACAATTTCAATCCATCAAATCGATTGGTGTGGATCTGGGGTTGAATTCCATAATAACTACCAGTGGCGGGATGCAGACGAATCCTACCCAGTTCCTAAGAAAATCAGGCAAGAAACTCACAAAGGCACATAGACATCTCTCCAGGAAGAAGAAAGGATCCGGAAAAAGAAGGAGATCAAGAACAAGGGTGGCAAAGATTCACAGGAAGATGGGGAGGCAGAGAGATGATCTCTCACACAAACTTTCCAGAAACCTGGTGGAAAATCATGATTTTATCGCGTTCGAGGCCCTGAATATAATGAGAATGATGAAAAATCATCATCTGGCGAAGAGCATAGCTGATGCTTCCTGGAATACCATCGTACAGTACACAACTTACAAGACTGAAAGTGCTGGTAATGAAGTGGTGTTGGTTGATCCAAGAAATACATCAAAACAATGCTCAAAATGCGGGTATATAAAGGAATCACTGAAACTGTCTGAAAGGATCTTTCATTGTGATTCCTGTGGCATTGAGATCGACAGGTACATCAATGCCACAATCAATATCCGTAATAGAGGATTGAAGAGCGTGGGGAGGGGCATTCCCGAAGTTATGCCCGTGGAGATTGGAGCTCTACTAAAGGCAACTCCGGTCGCTGAAGCGGGAAGCCCCCTGCGTTACAGTAGATCAAAAATCACCTCCAGTATAACTCTCTGAATTAACAATACTAGTATAAAGTGGATTGATCCTAATCAGTTTTGATGCTATGCATATCCTCATATTGTCGGCTATTATATTCACCATTGATAATATATTCACCAGAACCCATATATTGTACAGAACTATTGCAAGATAGAAATAAAGAAGCCTGACATTATACCTTTTTGATGTTGTTCTTGCAAGGAATTTTCTAATCATCCTGTATCCTGTTTCTATCCCCCATCTTTTTCTGTACATTTTCAGGATATTCGGTGGTGCTGTATCTGTGTTTGTTGCGAATACATAGAGTATCCTCCTCCTCTTATTGTGGCCATATATGGAAACCATCCGGAATGTTGCCTGCTCACCTTTTCTTCTTTTATCGGACGATGTTGTGTATTCCATATCTATTTCCTCCCCATTGCATTCTTTGCCATATTTCGGTGCATGGATTATGAAATTAATGTGAATGGAATTCAGGTAATTTATCAGGTCAGTGGAAAAGAATCCCCATCCATAAGAAGTATATCTATCCTTATTCCGCATGATTCAATGATTTCAATAAGCCTGTAAACCATATTTAATGCTGTTCTTTCAATTACAGGAATTATGGCTATGGCAAATCTCATGCCATTCAATACAACTGATGCAGTTGCATATTCATATGCATAATTTGTGCCCTGCTTATTCTTTGTTCCTACCACACCATCTGCTTCAATATCCCCATAATACATTTCATCATGCCAGTTAATGGCAATCTTTAACGGTTTTCTAAAAACACCCTTCCCTTTCAGCATGGCAATGATTCCAGAATTGATATTTAGAAGCCCTTCCAGATTCTTATTTCCAAGGTGGTTCCTTACGGTCTGCCCTGATATGCCTGTAAATTTCGATGAGCCTTCTACATAGCTGTTTGTCATGGATGCCAGTAGAATAGTATTAAATGTAAGGTTCTCACTCCTGGAATTTTTAAAGTCCATGGATTCCCTTATTTGCTGCACAAAATTTATATAATCTCCAGTGGTAAACGATCTGCCAGGCATGTTCCTCATCAGTGAAAGGGTGGTGTTCATGCCCGACAATCATCTGACAATATATATTTTTGATCTACTGGTTAGCTGGGGGAGGATGTCACTAGGCTCAATAATTTATTTTGCCATAAATTCTAATTTATTATAAATCCCTTTATAGTCAAATGAGGAAATAGTTAGTATATTATTGTTGTAAAACTGGTCATGTCTGTGTTCTGTGCTTTCGTCTGTAAGGGTAATAAACATGCAAATTTAAAGAAGGAAAGCGTTATGGATTTCCTCGAAGAAGATGCAATAATCTGTTAAATCATATAGCTACGATACCTGGCAATTTCTACCACGTAGCACTGTGAACTCTGGACTTACTGGTAGATACTGGGATTAGAACCCACATTACCCCCATACTTGCCCCAGGCATACCAGGGCTTATAATGAAATCCATAAAACGAATAATATCAAGGATATTTGTGAGGGGTAATGATATGGTGGCACAAACATTAAATACAAAATCCATGGGCCTGTAAAAAAGCAATCCCATTCGAAAAAAATTGGATGTGTATGTTTGTCAACCAATAGTTCAAATAGCAATGACAGGCAATATAATTGTACAATGCACATTATATTACAACGTCACATGAATAGCTTTATGGATGATGATTTTCCATATGGGGGTGATTGTATAGGACCTGCGTTTACTGCCTTGTTTGTGCAATTGTCCGTTTTAAAACAGCTTAAACTGCTGTCATTATAATAATACATTTTATAATAGTTTCCAGGGTCTGTAAAGAAATAAAACTCACCACTGTTAATCATTACTGTTTTGAAGGTTGATGTATTCATATCGTATACAAGCATCTGTCTTGTGATGTTTACATTCCTGTGTGCGCTTGTTAGCCCAACTGTTCCGTATATTGCACTATGTTCCTCTGTTGTTATATAATATGTATTTTTCAGTTTTCCTGATGATATATTAATTGTGAAATTATAATAACCATTATGCCTGTATGATGCTACATGTCCTATGGACACACTTATGCAATTCCCCACTAATGCCCTGGCTGTTATATGGAAACTGTTCTGTGATATTATAACTGGAGATGATGATTTATTGTAATAAGTTATGAAATCAGGAGTATCATTTCCATTAAATGTTATATCTGCATATTTGCTGTTTATATTGTGAGTGCTTATATTCATGAAAAAACATGTCGAACCGCCATCTCCTGCATCTACATATACATCTGGATTTATTATTGATGAATTGAGGTATAATATTTTATTGTTGTAAATTGAAAAGGATGAGACATTGTATTTGTAATTAATAAATGGGAATGGAAGTGCAGCTGATGGATAAGCTGATGGATATTTTACATCTATGCTCTTTCCATTATTGTAGTACCGTGTATCATTATGTGGATAGAAGTAGATTACTGCAGAGGAGATTAATATCAATGCTATTATTACCGAAATTATTATTTTATATGATTTTTTAAGTGTCATTTTAATCACTTTATTTTATAAATATACTATGTGAAGCTGAGCTTCCTGGACTCCCTGTATCAAATGTTCCAAAGGTCACAGGTTTGTTATCACTATTGTCATGATAGAACTGTGTTAACATTTTAGTTGATTTGTCATAGTAACACATTTCATATTCAGTATCTGGTTTCCCGTAAAATAAATAATTACCATTTACTATTGGTACCTTATAAAATGTTCTGTTATTTATGTTTTTAATATATATGTTGTGAATAGTTAAATTAGGGTCTGCATGGGCGGAAGTGCATCCAACTGTTCCGTATATTGCAGATGCTGTTACAGCATTTATTGTCTGTGTTGCAGATGCTTTCTGTGACTGTACTGTCCCGCACAGGTAATAGGTGCTGTAATCTACTGTGGTTGTAAAGCTATTTGAAAGGTCTGAGCATGATACCCTTATCTCTGCACAGTCCCCTGCAGCATAGAGGTTGTGCTGTGAATTTCCCCCAATTATGCAATAGTCTGATTGAACATCAGAACTTGAGGATGGACTGTTTACACACTGTATTAGGCTGTATACGGTACCAGCAGCCTCTGCAGAGGTAATAGCATAGTCAAGGTATGGAACAGGCACTAGTGATATGCCATCTGCGATCAGGTCTGCAAGGTCATTTGCCTCTTTCAGCTGTTTTCCATCCATGCCTGTTATATTATAGCCTGCATATTTTCCGTTTACCATGGTCGGGTATGCTGATGAACTGCTTGTTGCTATATTGAACTGTAGTTTTGCAGGTCCATACACTGCATTGTCACTGAAGTACTGGTTCCCTGCCCCAACATCTGTCAGGTTTAGGTATATATCAAGATATCCGCCACTGGAAGATTCATAAAAAGCTGATTCACCTATATTTACGCTGTTATCTGCTGTGCCACTTCCTGAATATGTATTGCAAACCGGTGATAGGGGGCTGTTTCCATATTCTGTAGAAGAAGCGATTGGAGTAGCAGCCAGGTATACCACCCCATTCCCTTCATATCCCATGTACCTGTGGCAGTCCTGCAGCCATTTTATGTATATGCCTGAATTCCCGAATGTGGAGTATGAATTCCTGAAGAATACCATTGGCCTTTTTTCAGCATAGTGCATGGATGGCTCTTCAATAAATTCTGACCCGGAAAGGTACTCAGCATGGAAGCTTACTGTTGTGTTTGCATATGCAGGTGACCAGTTATATGTGTATACGCCTGTGCCATCAACATCTGTTGAATGTATTTTTTTACCATTGACAACAAAATACATTACTGTTGGTCCAGCACCTGATGATTCAGAAAATGATGTAACATCTATTTTCAGTGCAACAGTACTCCCTGAGCTTGCAGATGATGGTGCACATGTTTTTCCTGACAGTGACCATGTATTTACAACCTCGCCAAATGCAGGTAACAGTGCCTCGGCTGCATTGCTGCTGGCTATATCTGCTGTTCCCCTGTCTGATGCCAGCCCCGTTCCCAGAAACATTGCAATCACCACTATGGATATAAATATTTTAAATCTATTATGCATAATAATAATAATTAATATTTAAATATTTCTATCAATTGTATTTTATCTATGATAATATTAATAAATGGCAGATGAAGATTCGTATCTATAGAATAAATATTACACGGACCACAACTCCAACAGCCGCCAATTTTCATTATCTCCCTAGTTTTTCCCAGCATTAATATTTAATAAATGGATTAATTGCATACAGCAGGCTTGTGGCTAATTGCAGTATCATAACATACAGATAGTTATAGAGTGTCCAAACTTCCATAATTTGTTCGACAATTGTCATATTTATTAATTTGAAAATTATCAGTGGGATATGGCAACGAACCACATCCCATTAATTATGCAAAGGTTGGCTCAAATAGTTGCGGAGGATAGAATCAGAAAGTACTCAAATAAACTTATTGTGAAGATTATTGTAATTTTGAAAATATATGGAGTATCCTACAGGTCATCGAAATACTTCTTCAATAACCATAAAGAATTCATGGAATTATTGAATATAAAGGATATACCCAACTTCAGGACATTATCCTGCAGATCTTTAAGGATAGACTGGCATTTTATAAATTCATCAATAATAGATATAATAAACCCCTATAATGACAGTGCTGCAGTAGATTCATCAGTTGTAA
>JAJZXS010000020.1 GCA_021806295.1 Thermoplasmata archaeon | reverse complement strand
CTCACTGGTAAGGCTAAAAAGCTTTTCCACTGTTGATAGAGTAGAACCACCAACAGAAAGGACAAAACCCTCAAGCAGCATCCCACCGGCTAATATGAGCCAGACCTTCCAGTGCCATGCACTCCAGGGCAGCCTGTCCAGCCGCGGTGGTAGGCTTGTTGTAATTTCAGTATTCTTCTTTGCCATAATAATTTAACTGCTATTTGTATATAAACATTTGTATGTAACTACTCATACATGGATTTGATTAGTATTATTTCTTTCACTCATTCAGAGTGGTAATAAAAACCCTCTTTAAAATACGAGTTACATCTATGCAGTTATTTTATTAATTATAATTAAAGATATATAGAAAATGGTATTGTAAAAATCATGAAACAGAACGTTGCAAATGCCTGTATGATATATGATAATGGAAAAACAATATGCATTGACCCATCACTGCCATTGTTCCGCTTAATAGGAAAAAGATATACAATGTTTATTCTAGGTGTAATAGGAAATAATAAAACAAGAAAAAATTTTAATGATATTGTTAAATCAATTCCGGGTGCCAGCAGGACTATTATTGCAACACGGATTAAGGACCTTATAGCGGCAGGTATAATTAAAAGATGTGTTAACGAAATTGTATACTATGAACTAACTGAATTAGGCTATAAAATAAGGAATGGAATAATTTGCTTTTTGAATGAAGTAGAATAAATTTTAGCATAGACATTACACATAAAGATCTGTGGTAATAGCAAGGCAGATAATCTAATCTTATTGCAGTTTAATTGGTATTTATGCCAGAAAAATATTTGTTGAAAGAGAATATCATGGAGTATGGACACATAAGTTTAAGCATTGTTCAAATAAATCTCATTTATATATTTCATATCCTCCTCCTTTAAACTGACATTTATAGCCTCTAAATTATCCGCAAGGTGTTGTATTTTTGTTATCCCTAGAAGGGGAATTATCCTTATTCCCAATTTTTCTGACATTTTTAGAAGCCATGCTATAGAAAGTTGTGATAACGTTACCCCCTTATTATCTGCTAATTCTTTCAGCGGCTTTACCTTTATCTCTGTTCTTTCTATCTCCTTTTTGAGCTCGGGATAATAAGTTATCCTTGAGCTTTTATCATAGTCCTGTAAATATTTTCCTGTAAGGATTCCCTGGTCCAGTGGTGTATATGCCAACAGTCCAAGACCGTATTTTCTTGCATAAATTAATTTGTTATCCTCTATATTGCGGTTCAGTATATTATAGGGTTCCTGAATTGTGGAGAAGAAATTCAGGTTATATCTTTCAGATAGATGCATGAAGTCACTTATATCAGTCGCATTAACATTGCTCATACCAATATATCTTGAGTAATCTAGATCTACAATATGGCTCATAGTTTTCAGGGTCTCTATTAGCGGAACTTCATTATCTGACCAGTGAAATTGATATAGATCGACATAATCTGTATTTAATCTATTCAGGGATTCTTTTATCTGGCTCATTATATGTTTTCTCGATAACCCTGATGAATTGATATATCCGGCCATAGGTCCCCTAACCTTTGTGGAAATAACAAGCGACTCCCGTTCATAATTCTTTATTATTTTGCCAAGAATTTTTTCAGAGTTCCCAGTGCATTCAATACAATCCTCGTTATGCTCCACCCTGCCATGGTAAATGTTTGCAGTATCATAAAAATTTATTCCAGAGTCGTATGCCTTTTTGAAAATCCTAGCAAATGTCTCATTATCAACATATTCAATTCCCTGCTCATTGTATCTGCCAGAACCTGGCAAATGCCATGTGCCTATTCCAATAACTGAAACTTTAACTCCAGTATTGCCTAAATTTACGTATTTCATGGAGAATTTATAATTTAAGAGTATATAGTATTAATCATAAGCTAATTACTATTGTCTTGTTTATTTGATAGGCGGAAATATGCCGGTTGTGTACCATATTATGTGTAAATATAAACCCCCTGTTAATAATGAAATGATCATTAAATAACATGGAGAAATACCTCTTTTGAAGCAAGGAGGTAATAAAATATGGAATATGACAACAGTTATCAAACATCAGCGCATTATCGCACTACATTTAGAATCGTTATTGTTTAACTTCATCTTTATAATATTAGGCTTATATTTGACAGAAATTGGGAAACAATGAGAATGATTTAAAATATCAATCATAGATATCTGTATTCCCACTTGGTGAAACTGTGCAAATAATATATATTAAATTGCATTAATTAGTACATGGATAGCAATATTGAAAATGCATGCATGATTTACGAAGGTGAAAAACGGTGTGCATAGACCCTTCACTTCCAATTTTCCGATTAATGGGAAAACGATACACAATGCTGGTTCTTGAGGTATGGGCAACAATACCACTAGAAAAATTTCACTGATATTGTTAAATCAATTCCGGGGTCAAACAGGACAATCATAGCAAAAAGGATTGAGGAACTTATGCAGTCAGGAATAGCTAAAAGATGGCAGATTGATATTATAAGCTATGGGTTGAGAGAATTTTGTTATAAAATAGGAAAAGGAATAATTTGCTTCCTTGAGCAGATTGAATGAATGTCAGTGATAAGTAAAATTAAGTAGTTTACAATTCATAAAAATTTTTAATTAATTATAAAAATATATAATTATAAATTTAAAACTAAAAATATAAAAAATTTATACAATTATAGGTTTGTACATTCCCTGTTCGTATTCCTGGGCAACGGTGTAATTGTAATTGCTCAGCAGGTATGAGTACATTGATGAGTTGGCTGTTGCAAGGGCGCTCGCAATCGTGGTATAATTCTGTGAATGACCGCTGGTTATAATAGTTGTCCAGGCTGAATCCATCAATGTCTGCCATTCTCCTATCCATGGCACCGGATCCCTTATGAATACACCCTCGCTTATGGCCTTCAATGATACATTTAATACAGAGTTGTTTCCACTCAGGTCTGTTGTATTCATACCTACAGTACTTGTATCAACTGATCCCGGCCATTGGTAGTCCATCATGGTGTATTTATTCGCTGCTAGTCCCTTGTATGTTGCCCAGTATGATGTTTTGTACTCAGGGCTGAAATACTTGCTTAAATTATATATGTAATACATTGCACTTACATCGTTGGTAGAATTGAATGTCACCGGGTTTCCTCCAAACTGCACAAAGAACTGGTATAATTCCGTTGCAGTGCTGGCTCCTCCATGTCCCTGGAAGTTGATCATTCCCCTGCCATACTTTTTATCCAGTATTTTTGCGTCATTTAGTAATGCTGTGTAATTCTGCGGCTCCTGGTTTATGCCGGCTGCCTTAAGTGCTGTCTGGTCTATCCACACAAGAGGCGTATTTATGATTTCTGTTATGAATGGTATGGAACCTGCGAATATTTTGCCCTCGTAGTTGGTCAGGTTAACTATTGATGGAATTACGTTGTTTGGCATCAGTGTTTTTACCCCTCCAGATACAGTATTGTTTATATTCAGCAGGTATGAATGGCCGTTGTATGAACCGTATGCAAGGATTCCCACATCAAGGTTATCTATGCTTGTGACCACTGGCCCAACATGCCCGGATGCCACATCAGATTCTATATCAGACACTATGGAAGTTGCAGTCTCGTCTACTGCAGTTACCTTTATGTTGGTATATTTAGCATTGAATGCGCTTACCACACCCTTATAGTATGCCGAAAAATCTGAGGGAGATACGCTGGTGAAATATGTTATATCAACCTGTGTAGAACCTGTATAGAAATGAGTTATACTTTCGCTTGTATTGCTGCTGCTTATGGGTATGAAGCCGGTGGCGCTCTCGCCTGCGAATTCAACATGTGGGGATAGCATGTACTGCACGAATTGATCCATTGCCTGTACATCACTTGTAGTCAATCCGGTTGTATTAGCCTCAGCAATAACGCATCCTCCCAGTAAGTGGTCTGAATTTACCGGGCCGCTTGGTCCCGGATATGTCTGCAGCGTCTGTTCTGATACTTTCTTAGGCAATAAGTGCGGCAGTTCTATTGCAATAACTGCGCCTACCACAGCTATCACAATTATAACTGCAATCACCTTCACCCAAAAGTTATTTTTAGGTTTTAATGATCCGTCTTGTGGATTTTTCATGAGAAACCATAACATGGATATATATAAATTTTTGCAACATCTAATATATTAATGCCTCAGAACATGAGCATTTTCATACTATGCTATTTATAGGAGATGCCAAAGTTTAAGTATTTCTTATAAATCGATTCTTATGTTTATGCATAGATATAGGAATTATAGATACATGGTCTATGTGCTGCCTGCATTGGCATATGTTGCAGTACTTTCCTTTTTCCCTGCGGCTTCCGTTGTTTTTTACAGCTTTAAAACGCCCAGGGGCGTTTATTCTATCTCAAATTATGAGGCAATAAGCAAGGCAGGTCTTTTGACTTCAATAGGGAATACGGTTATTGTAAGCTTTGGTGCCCTGCTGATTCAGCTTTTTTTTGCCATATTAATTGCTAATATCCTGATCAAGTCCCTTAAGGGAAACAAACTATTTTCTACAATATTCATACTTCCATACGGGATATCCACAGTCGTTTCAGCGTTTATATTTTCCCTCATATTTAGCCCTGTTGGTGGGTTTGCAAATTCAACCCTTTACTCCCTCGGAATTCATAGTGTTGACTGGTATTCCACCAAATACTCTTCAATGGGGGTTGTAATGTTTGCAGATTTCTGGAAAAACACACCACTTGTGGCGCTTATACTCATGGGCGGAATGTCCACCATACCACCAAGCCTCAATGAGGCGGCCAGCGTTGACGGTGCAGGTTCCCTCAGGAGGTTTATACATATTACCCTTCCCAATCTGGCACCATTTATTGCAATCGCCCTGCTCATAAGAGGTGTTAGTGAATTTAATATATTTGCCCTGCCACTGATACTGATAGGGTATCACCCATCCCTGATAAACACGCTTGTCTATGAGTACTTTATATATTCTTCCACAACATACTATTCCTATGCTGCAGCTTCAGTTCTCCTTGCCATAATAGTTGTATTTGCCTTTATAATAATAAAATTTGGAGGTGCAAAACAGTATGAAAAATAAAAATATGCCATCATATATAATTGCAATAATTCTGGCAGTTATTTTCATCTACCCGCTCTATATATTGATACTCATAGCATTTGAGCCCATAAGCCTGACATTTGACAGGCTGTATCCTTACCAGCTGCCCTTTATATTCACACTTAAAAACTTTGAGGCTTCCATTAAGGATCTTTCCCTGATAAAACCCGTAATAAGAAGTATTATTGTCGCATTTACCGTAGGTATCCTGGCCATTGCCCTTGCAACCCCTGCAGGTTATGGACTGAACAAACTTGCAGCAAGGTTTTCCAATAAAATCATTATGCTAATGTTTGTTGTAAATATGATGCCTGCAATAGTAATAGCCATACCTATTTCAGTATATTTCATTAAGGTGGGACTCTATAATAATATATTTGGTATAGCGCTGGCCCAGGAACTTGTGGTCCTGCCCATATCTGTATTCATAATGCTTGGTGGCTTCCGTGCACTACCGCAGGATATCGAAAACCAGGCAATGGTTGATGGCGCATCCATATTTCATTCATTCAGAAACGTAATACTGCCGCTGATAAAAATACCATTGCTCATATCATTTTTGCTGGCATGGATGACCTCATGGGATGAATTTACATATGCTGTGATAATATCCCCGGTTAATCCAACATTCCCGGTTAGCCTTTATGACTATGTAAGCCGGGGAGAGCCTTTCATAGCCTCAAGCTTTGCATTGCTGGTTACCATTCCGGTAATTGTAATAGTTGTGGTACTGCAGAAATATCTAAAGGGAGAATATTTAAGTGGAGGGATGAAAATATGAAATATAAACTGGAACTTGTAGACCTTGAAAAATCCTTTTCAAATAAAAAGGTGCTGGATAAATTGAATTTAAAAGTGATAGACGGTGAATTCTTAGTAGTCCTTGGGCCATCCGGCGAGGGTAAATCAACCCTCTTGAGGACAATAGTCGGAATAGAAAACCTGGACAGCGGAAAAATAATTGTGAATGGAACTGATGTAACATTCAAGCCACCAAATAAGCGTAATATAGCCATGGTTTTCCAGAATTATGCGTTATACCCAAATATGACTGCATACGAAAACATAGCATTTCCCTTGAAAATGGCCAGGACAGACAGGAACAGTATCAGATCAAAGGTAGACCAGGTAGCCAAATTGCTCAATATAGAGCCACAGCTCAATATTAACGTAACCAGACTCAGCGGGGGACAGCAGCAGAGGGTTGCCATAGCCAGGGCGCTGGTAAGGGACCCTGCACTGTTCCTTCTGGATGAGCCATTAAGCAATCTCGATGCCAGGGTAAGGTACACATCAAGACAGGAATTGAAGAGGCTGCAGAAAGAGCTCAGCCATACATTTGTCTATGTTACCCATGACCAGGTAGAGGCTTCGAATCTGGCAGATCGCGTTGCCGTGCTCCATAACGGTGTCATAGAGCAGATAGGCCCCTACAATGAACTTTATGAAAAACCGAATACACAGTGGGTAGGTGATTTCATCGGCACATACCCCATGAATTTCATACCCGGTGATTTAATGGGATACCCTGATAGTACGATAGGCTTCAGGACAAGATGGGTATCTGAGGGGAACGATATAACCGCTAAGGTTACATTAATAGAAAATTCTGAAGGAAATTATTTCGTACACTGCAAAACCGGTGATAGCGATATTGTAATCAGAACGGATACAAAATACAATGTGGATGATACCATTTCATTCGGGCTGGAAAGATTCAATATTTATAAGAATGGTGTGCTCGAGGAAATTAAATCTGGAAACAGTGTTGCCAGTTCAGGGATAAACGACGTGGACAATTAGGATTTATTATCCAGTACTCCTATAAAGGCTCCTGTACTCCACGCCTGAGGCATGCAGGGAGGAACCTCGAGCATCTCCATATTTATTATATTATTATTCAGATCCACCGAATAGTATTCATAGGGATATTTTACAGATGATATGGCATTTAAAATATAACTCTCTAATAATTCTGCCTCTTCATTAAAACCTGAGTGCCTCAGTCCATGTAATATTATCCAGTTATCATGTGGCCATATGCTTCCTGACTGGTACTTATAGGGATCAAAGCATTTGCTTTCTGATGATATTGTCCTTATTCCCCATGGTGTTGCCATATCATCCTGGAAAATCCTTTTGACCATGCTTTTTTTCCTGTTTCTGCTTACAATTTCTGTAAGGAGGAGATGCCCTGCACTGGAGGATACTGTATCAATTCTTTCCCTGTCCTTACCGGAAAAAAAGACTGCAGGGGAATAATACTCCTGATCCTCCATCCAGAAATATGGATCAATATAATTCTCCATGAAATTAAGGCGGTCTGCTATGACTTTTGCAACTGGATTTCCAGGAAATAACTCATTGTATATTTTCAGGCTTTGGTAAAAATATCCCTGAACCTCGATAAGCGCAATATCTCCTGATAATTTTCCGTATATGCCCCACGATCCGTCCATCCATCCCTGGGTTGCCAGCCTGTTTTCTATTTCTGAGGCATTATATGTCAGAAACCCGGTTTTTTGTGATTTTTTAATCATCATGGAAACTGCCCTATCCATGTAAGCCCGGATATAATTCAAAAAGTCACTGTCATTCGTATTTTTTATATATAATTCACATGCAAATACGAAGAGCGGTGTGCTATCCACCGAATAATATAACGGAACGTTTGGCTTAACCCATTTTTCCTTTTCTGGATAGTATCTAAAAGTTTCAGGGTTAGCAAGCTCATGGGGTATTTTACCGGGTTCCTCACCTGTTTCTGCATTGTATACTTTTCCCTGCTGCCCTGCCAGTGATATCAATGTTTTTTTAAGTATTTCAGGATACAGGTGGAACAGCTCCACTGCAGAAATAATTGAATCCCTGCCAAAGAGTTCCATGAATCTTGGATATCCGGCATACATGTAACCATTTTCTGACATGAGCATATTGACGTATTCTACAAGGCGTTTACGGATAACCTTAAAATTTTCCTGCATTGGATTGTTATATAGATATATATTTAATAATTTTCTATGGGCAAATAAAAAATTTGTAAATGGAAACGGGTTACATGATTATGCTTTAATCATCATGCATATTTCAATATACCTGCGTTCCCACTTTTTTTGAATTCATTATTCAGGAGGGTAATAGTCCTGACAACGCCCAGATGTGATATTGCCTGCGGGAAGTTACCCAGCATATCGTTAGTTTTCAGATCCATCTCTTCTGAGAAGAGCATGAGATGGTTAGACATGCTTAATATGGATTCAAGTATATCCTTTGCCTTACCGATACTCCCCATCTTAATCAGATCCTCTATATACCAGAATGTGAGCAGGAGGAAACCGTTATCATCCCCCTTTAAACCGTCATCCTCCAGATAGCGCTTAAAAAGATATGAACTGTTCATCAGCCTGGTTTCCACTGCTCTGATTGTACTGAGCACTCTCGGATCGGTTGGTTCGAGGAAATTCAGAAGGGGAAGCCTCAGCAACGAGGCGTCTATTTCATCTGAGCCATAACTCTGGACGAAGGAATTTAATGCGCTGTTAAAGCCATTTGCAAGTATATCCTCTTTTATTTCATTTTCTATTCTGGCCCAATCCTCATAATCAGCTGAATAAAAAAGTTTTTTGCCTATTAATCCCGCAAAGTGGAAGGCAGCCCAGGACATTAATTTAGAGTATACATAATGCCGTGGAACACTTCTGAATTCCCATATGCTGGAATCTGGATATTTCCATATCTGTTTCAATTTGTCAAGTATTTCAACTATAAAGTCCCATAGCTGTAATGTGACGATGCCACCCGAAAGTTCGAAATGGTAAATAGCATTGATAATAGAACCATACTGGTCAACCTGCAGCTGATCCACAGCCTCATTTCCGATTCTCACCGGACCTGAATTCATATATCCAGAATAATCAAGAATCTTTTCTGATAGTTCCCTTGTTTCATTCAGCGGGTATATTGTACGTAACCTGTGGTCTCTATGTATCATGTTCATGAGCCCGTAAAGGAACTTTGATGCCTCATCCTTTAGGCCAATCATCGACATTGCCTCAATAACATATGTTGTATCCCTTACCCAGGTATATCTGTAATCCCAGTTCCTTTCGCCGCCTATGGATTCGGGCAGGCTGGAGGTGGGTGCGGCTACCATTAAACCGGTTGGTTCATAAAACATTCCCTTAAGTACAAGTGCAGAACGTAAAAGGTATTTGTGCCAGAGCCCATGATATGTTATTTTATTTGTCCAGTTTTTCCAGTAAATTCTGGTTTCTTCCAGTCTCTGGTATGATTTATATTCCTCTACCTTATGTATATAGTTGATATCAGTTGATATAACAAGCCATTGATATGTACCGGCGCCAAGGAATAGATTATCATTATAAACTATTCCGGGTCCGCTTACGAGCTTGAAATTTGATGATAATCCGACGCTGGAATTTTCCCCCTGGAACAGAAAGCCATTTTTATTCTCTATAATTTGCGGTACTTCTTTTCCGAAATGAAAACTCGGCTTGAAATATATTTCAACATTGATGCCACTTAGGACTTCTACAAACCTATGTATTTCAGGAAAATTTAGTGTGGAGCAATCAGATGTTGGCAAAAAATCCGTCAATCTTAAAACAATTTTGTCATTCTGGATAAATTCCGTTATGAGTATATTTGTAAATTCCTCATAATACTGATTTATTTTTGATTCTCCCCGGGGCCTGAAAAGAAAATACCCCCCTTTCTTGCTGTCCAGTATTGAATCGAAAATGGGGTCTGAATCAAAATCCGGAAAGCATGCCCAGTCAATAGTTCCATCGAGGCCGACCAGCGCAGATGTACTGTTGTTGAATATTGCACCGTGGTCTCCAATTTTTATATAATTTTCTGTGTAAATGTCACTGGTACTTGTGAGTGTCTTTGAATTTATAACCATAGCTAAGGGTAATTTATCGGACTATTAATATTTTTAGTTTATATAAATTCATGGCATTTTAAATAATCTAGATAATATATTCCAGAATTCTATTTATATATAGGTTAAAATACCCTAATAAACCTGTTTTATCCTTTTTTTCTCTTATTTGCCATTATGTATTTTTTATTGTCTAAATCCCTTGCAATTGATATTCTGCCCTCCACGGATAGTTCATTGATCCTGCTTTTTATTCTTCTCCCGCTGGCACGATGCCTTCTTCCAATTCTTATTAATTCCTTTACAGTTTTTCCATGGGAATTTTCGATTATGTCATCAATATCCCTATTGTTGAAATAGAACGTTTCAATAACAAATATGCTTATCACTGCACCTATCCCCAATATACCCACAATATAAGGCAGGTTTCCCAGTACAATTACAGTTCTTTCCGTACTGTATGTCTTTCCATCACAGGCTATTCTGGCTGAAATTTTGTCAACGCCCTCTGGCAATTTTTTATCAAGCACCATGCCTGTTCCCGAGTATGCGCCGTTTACATACCATTTAACTGTTGCATTGCCCGTGTTATTTCCCCTAATTATCAAATAATAAAAGCCGGATTTTTCACTTATTGTGGCAGATCTGATTGTTGTAACCGGTTTAACATAAAGTGTATTGTTATATTGCAGGGTATATGTTGAAGTGTAGTTATATCCTGCTGTATTAACAGCCATTACCCTGTAAGGGTAAATTCCAGTAGTTGTATTATTGGATATGAATGAAATTACATTATTATTTACATCATAGGTTTTATTGAATACTGTTAAAAACATCCTATAGCTCAATCCTGAAGAAACATTAAATTTCAATGTTGTGTTTCTGTAATTAACAGATTCTGATACGCTGTTAATTTTAATAGCGTAGGGAGAAAATATATTACTGTTTGAGTATAAAGCCATATCAAAGCCGTTCATTGATATTATTGCATTGCCCGACATGGAAATTTTGGAATTATTTGCATTTATCCCGCTATTTAATAACTGCCCGTGAATTAATTCATATATTTTACCATTGTTTTCAAATATGTTATTCGTCAAATATGATAAATTGTAATATGTGTAACCGTATGGCTTCAGGTATAGATTCCCGTATTTCATCAGGTAATTTATTCCATTAACAGAATTAAAGTATATTTCCTCACCCGACATGTTCCATATGTAACTGCCTGTTTCCTCTGGCACCATTGTGCTATTCAGAGTATAATTATATATTATATCTCCAGAAAATCCTGTGATCTGTATATTTTCTGATGCCTTAACAGATAAAATCTCAATATCTGGAATATTTACCCTATAGTTTCCGGGAAAAATGAATGTGCCATTAAGATTGAACAGAATATACTGATTTCTGTAAATAAGCAGGTGTGTTGAATCATAATTCTGGATTACCGTCCTATTCATCAATAGGTCTGTGGCATTAACTGTGTATATGTGAGTCTTAAGAGGTGTACTGTAATAAAAGATGAACATATTGCCATACTGAAATGACATTATTTTATTCCCGGAGGTATCATTTATTCTGCCAAGAGAAGAATAATTACTGTCATAGTAGTTGTAACTAATTATAGACCTGCCCCTATCAAGGTATATTATGGAATTTAAATTGGAATCCAGAAATGCCATGGAATAACCGTA
>JAJZXS010000013.1 GCA_021806295.1 Thermoplasmata archaeon | reverse complement strand
CAGATTCAAGAACTGCCTCATTTTTTATTATGGCACTTTCAACCTCAAATGGCCCGACACGGTAATCAGAGGTTTTGATCACATCATCCGATCTGCTCACAAAATAATAATAACCATGGCCATCCCTGTATGCCCTATCACCTGTAAGATAGTAGTTGTTGATAAATACATGGCTGTTTTTTTCACTGTCAGAATAGCCCAGGAAAAGCCCGTATGTCCCGGGGTAATCCTTTACTGCCATGTTGCCTATTGTATCTGGTTCTGTTATTTCATTCATTTCATCGTCTACCAGTGCAATGGTATAGGACCCCAGGGGAAGCCCCATGGATCCCGGAATCAATTTTTTTCCGGAGAGGTTTGCCAGCATGGCTGTGGACTCGCTCTGCCCGTAGAAATCCCTTATCTCTGTTCCATATTTTTTCTTCCACCTGTTAATTATCTCTCCATTTAACGGCTCACCTGCACTGACAGTTTCCTTTAGGTTATCCAGTGAGACATCTACGTCCTTCAGGGAAAGGAATTGCCTCCATGCTGTGGGAGGGGCACAGAAGGAATTTACATGGTAATTGTCTATGAGTTTCAGGTATGCGCCTGCGTCAAGCCTTCCTGAATAATCTATGGAAAGAACCGTGGCACCGGTGCACAGTGGCGTAAAGAATGAACTCCATGCAAATTTTGCCCATCCTGGAGAGCTTAAATTGCAGTGTATGTAATCACTCTTTATGCCTATGGCCGTCACCGTGCTGAGCTGCCCCAGTGGATACAAAACTGCACTGTGCCTCACGGCCTTCGGCATCCCTGTTGTTCCGGATGTGAAATACTTCACAAATATGTTATCAGCAGTGATCCTTTCGCCGTAAGCATCAGGAGGCATCTTATCAATATCAGAAAAACTGTTCCATCCCTTCCTGTGCCCTGCAATAATTAGAAGTGGGCTACCTTTAAGTGACTTTTCCAGCTTCCCGGCACTGCCATCATCCGATATTATGACATCGGGTTGATCCTGGGAAAAACGAAAATTTAGTTCATATTCTGTAAGATTTGGTGCTGTGGGTATTACTGTGTAACCTGCCTTTAGGGCGCCCATCATGACAGTCCACTGCTCGGGAATCGCACCGGCCATTATGTATATATTAGAACCTTTTTTTATTCCCTTTGATCTGAGAAAATTTATGAATTTATTATAACTGTTTATAAACTCCCTGTAGGAAATCCTTTTCTCAGTTCCTTTATCCTTATTTACATATATAATTGCATCCTTCTCTAAATTGCCAAAAAGCTTCTCAAAAATATCCGTAACAAAATTAAGTTCAGTATTTCCATCCAGTGTTTTCAATTTTTCCAGCATTTTATTTCTTTTATCTGTGTCAGAATTTATAAATTCCGTGTAAAAGTTCAGGAAGTCCATGAAAATATAAGAATAAAATGTTTATAAATATTGCTTTTTCCTTAAATATATGTTGTTATATCAAAATTATAATAAATTATTGATGGAATATTTACTCATCGGTGACGCCTCCTGTTGCCTGGTACTCTTTCAGTTTATCTGTGTGGTATCCAGTATTTATTGCAATGAAATAGATTGCAAGGCTCATTATTGCAAATATGATATAATCATATGGATAGGGTATTATATTTATTCCCAGAGAACCGTAGTAAGACATTGTGCCCAGGAGGATGCTGTACACTACAACCCATATTGAGGCCCTTAAATGCAGTAATGCTTTTCCACCTGATAGCCTGTATAATGCAATGGGAGTAACTATAATTACAATAGAAAACACTGCGAAGTACTCAAAGAATGGAAGAAGGGAAAGTGCATATACAATGCCTATTAGTATGAATATTATCCAGTATACCAGTGAGAAAAGAGATGCTGTTTTCAGTGAAATCCCGAATGTCTTTCTCCCGTAATTGCTCAGAAGGAATATGGGGAATCCTCCATCAACTATTAACAGAAGCAGGGAAACTATGCTCCATCCTGAAAAGTATACCAGCAATGAGGCGATAACAAATCCCAGTGGGGCCATTACAGTGAGAAATGGTGTTTTATATGGCCTTTCCATATCAGGCGCAGTCTTTCTCAGCGATGTGTTTGTTATACCCGCTGCTAGATAGGCAAATACCGTGAATGATGAATTTATTCCAACAAGGGCGTACCAGCTCGGAAATGGAAGAAGGAACATTGCCCCTATTATAAAGGTTACAACAAGGGATATCCACGGTGTCCTGAACCTGGGATGTATCCTCCCGAAGAAATCCGGTATATAATTCATCCTGGCCATTCCGAAAAGAGACCTTGCCGATGATCCAACGTAAACACCAAGGGTGGCAGCCGATGATATCACTGCAACTATGATCAGGAATATTGAGAATCCAACAAGCAGATAAACGTTGGTTGAATTGAATGCGTAATAAAAGGGATTGGCCGACCAGGTGGAGGAAAGCAGGGCACTCCAGTCGCCCACAGGAACTCCTGCGGCTTTCCAGTTAATTGCACCTATAAATGCTATCTGGAGAAGTATGTACGTTGCCATTGCTGCCAGCATGGCACTGATCATTCCGAGGGGAACAGATTTTTTTGGATTCTTTGTTTCCCCTGCGTAGTCAAGGCCCTGCCTGAAACCCTCATATGAGAATATTACACCTGCAGGCACCATGGCTGCAAATATGGATGATGAACCATACGGGAGAAATCCGTGTGGAAGTGCGAAGAAATTCTTTGCATGGAATATAAATGCAAATACGAATATGATTGTTAGAATAATTGCGGCCATTTTGAACCATGTCATAATGGCATTTGATTTTCCGAATATATTGACACCCACATACTGGATTATAATAAATATGGCAAGCAGCGCCAGTGCGAGGCCGACCCCTGCTGGAGTCAGAAGGGATATGGATGAATTGTATATTCCCGGAATGTAGCTGCTGAGGAATCCTGTAAGTGCAGCTGCCTCTACCGGTGGTGTTGCTATTGCACCGATCATATAGGCCCAGCCCAGATAGAAATTGCTCACAGGGCCATGTGAAAACTCATTGAAACGCACCAGTGACCCACTGTATGGAAAAAGTGTGCCGAGCTCGCTGAATACCAGTGCAAGGATTATAAAAAATACACCTGCAACAACCCATGTGAGTATGGCCCCCGGCCCGGCATATGCAGGGCCTGCAAGGACACCCAGAAGCCATCCAGAACCAACCATTCCACTGAAGCTTATAAGGAATATATCAACAGAGGATAATGATTTTCTCAATTTTTGGTTTGTGTCAGTATTAGAAGTATCCGAATTAGTCATTTTGGCCTGAATTAAATAATACGTATATAAATGTGTTTATACGAAATCCGGATTAATTTTACCAGTGTCCTGATGCCTATTTCAAGAATCCGCCAAGCATAGTATCCAGTGTGCTGTGTTCCCTGATAAGTATGTCATTATTACCGTCTATTGCAACCTCTGCCGGCGTGCCCAGCAGATTATAATTAGATGCCATGGAAGATACATAAGCACCTGCATTGAGTATTATGGCAGGGTCGCCTATATGCACATCGGGAAGCAAGATGTTACGTGCCAGATAATCTGTATTCTCGCATACCTGGCCTACCACGTCAGATAGATTACTGTATTCCTGATCGCTGTAGCCGGCTATTTTTATTCCGTGGTGTGCACCGTAAAGTGCTATCCTGATTAATGTGTTCATGCCTGTGTCAAGGCCTATAATTTTATGTTCTGAATTTTTAATGGAGGTTATTTCTGAAACAAGTATGGCAGCGTCAGAAATTATATACCTTCCGGGCTCAATTATAAGATCTGAATCTTTAAAATAGCCCTTATTCCTATATTTTAAAAAATTCTGTTCTATATAGCCTGCGGTCCTGTTAATATCCAGTGGACCGGTGGATAAATCATATGGGACTCCGAATCCACCCCCTATGTCAAGGAAAGAAAATTCAATTCCAAGGGAGTCAGATATTTCACAGGATATGGAGAAAAATCTCTCTGTGGATTCTTTAAAGAATTCCGGGTCCAGTACATTTGATCCTGTCATCATATGAATCCCGAATTTTTTTGCACCGCATTTTCTAGCGGAATCATATGCCTTAAGAGCATCTCTAGGGGAAATTCCGAATTTAACATCATGCCCGGCCGTTGTTATTCCAGCAAATTCACCCCTGCCAATTCCCGGATTTATCCTGAAAGATACTGTTTCGGGCAAATGGTTTTTAATGGTTTCCATCTGACCCTGGTGGTCGAAGTTTATGGTTACTCCCAGCTGGGATATCTTCAAAAGTTCATTTCCTGAAAGATTATTTGGTGTGGCAATTATATCTGAAGGTTTTGCGCCAGAAAGAAGTGCCAGCCTTACCTCATTTAAATTTGCCGCATCTATGCCTACCCCACTATTAATTATTCTGGAAACCATGTAGGGATTATAGTTAGCCTTTACAGCGTAATGTATCTTAACCTGATGATTGGCGAAGGCACTTTTTAGCCTTGATATATTTTCATATAATCTTTTCATGCTGTAAACAACTATCGGGGTTCCATATTTTTTTGTTAAATAAGTTACTGGCACATCTGAATAAAAATCGGAATTAGGCGATAAGTCTGGATATGTTAATGTAGACATAATTTGGATAGAGACGTAATCAAAATAAATTTATCTATAAAATATCAAATAAAGCTATTTAAAATTAAAAAATTAAAATTTGGGAGCCATATCGGTTATGGCCATTTCTATGTTTGCCACAAGTGTGTATATGCTCATGAAGCCCACTGAGCTTGTAAGTTTTCCACTAACAGTCATCAGGTTGTAGAAGTATGATGAGGTTATGGAGTTAAACACAAACCCGTGAACAACCGGTGCCACAAAGAACACATCGTTTGGCATTGGCATCCACATATATGCATACTGATCGTATACCACCTTGGAAAGATTTTTCATGTCAGCAACCTGTGTACTTTCATTTAGGAAATCCAATTTGGTAAAGTTCTGTTGAAGAGTCTTATTATCTACCCATGCATCGTTACCTCCGAATGCCCCACCATCAGCTACATCATATACAGGTATAAGCTGCTGACCTATGGGATCTGGATAATCAGGTAACCACCCAAGATCCACAAACTGCGGTGTTGATGTATTATTAGTCCAGCCACTTACCGTTGATTCAGTTACTCCATGGGTATTAAACGTCAAACCTATATCAGAGAAAGAAGTAACTGCAACTGCTAGTTGAGAAGTCTCCACTGTAGTAAAAGGTGATATACCAGTTAAAGTGAATGTATGGGTGCCAAGATTCGTGCCTGATTTATCACCTATTACAGTGCCGTTGGGTAGTTTTACATGGAAGTGCATTTCATTCCCTGCCGTGCTTAGGTTCTGTATGGCGGCTGTTAGATTCTGTGTTGGAAGTGGTAGGTTATCCGGGTTATAATATGCCTTTCCGTATGCAGGAGATAATGGTCCTAGTTCCTGGTATGCTTCAGGGGTACCATTATAGTTGTTATTGTATACCTTAAGTTCGGCACTATAATTCATTGCATCATAAAGTGCCTCCCTGAAATGTGTATTATTTGTGTATTTATCAGCCACATTCATTGATATATAGAAGTTACCTACTGTTTTATATGAATGCACAAGTGAAGTATTCCTGTCAGCCGCTATGTGGTAACCGTCTATCATCTGCTTGAAGGATGTAGGTGCTACCGTTGATATCTGTGATATTCCCCTGTCGAAGTCTTCCAGTCTGTCAGCATGTGATAATCCGTATTTTATTACCACTGTCTTTATGTGTGCCGGCTGGGCTATTGCAGGTACACTGCTGTTATGGCCATCCACCCAGTAGTTCGGGTTTGCCTTAAGCACTATGGTTGAGAATCCTTTTCCAACACTGGATATTATGTATGGACCTGAGCCTATTGCACCGTTTGCATCAAGGTATGAATTAGGTGAATTATATGTCACTCCACCGTGTGCATCCACATAGCTAGGCTCCACTATATCTCCCCACCATCCTGCTATATCTGATAACAGGTAGGCATATGGAACCATGGTGTTTATTGACACATTGTCATTTGAATTTACCACAAGTGCCTGACCTTTATATGTCATTACCTTCATTTCAGTTGCATTATAATTGAAGTGGGATAGTATATTATCAAGGTCCATGGCTGCTGTCTTGTACTGTTGTGAAGTATTTCCTGTGATTTTGTATCCAGCACTTTCCAGGGCAGGTATTGTTCCATTTGGAAGGGCTATTCCAATGCTTGTGTTTCCATAGGCTGTGCCATTGAACAGTATTCCAGAGTAATCAGATGCATATGGACCTTGCCCCATTATTATTCCACGTTCGAATGAGAACCATACTGACGATGCATTCAACTGCTGGCCATTACTGAAGTTTGCATACGACCTTATGTCAAAGGTATAGTTCTTATCGTTTACATTATATACATGGCTTGCAAGGACTGGCACAACGTGTGTTGAACTTCCGTTGAACTCAACTAAATTATTAAAAACCGCCGAGAAGAGAGGCCCATTAGTTGTAAAGAAACCTGTTGCCGGGTCCAATTGCTCCGGTGCTGCCGTCTGGGATGTATCAGTGAACTGTTCTGTCGGGTGGTATAACACCAAAAATGCTGTTCCGATCAGAATAATAGCCACTATAACTACTATTACTACCTTCAAACTATTTTTCATTAATTAGATAATTTATGGATATACTTAAACTTTGCTATACAAAGAATAAATCTGTAGTAACCGCCCATAATCCTATAAATACCTTTTTTAACAGATTTAAAATATAAGATAACCTATTATTTCCTGATTATGGAAAATATTCCTGTTCTTCATTTATAATTAATCTTATAATTAAGATAGGGGCTGGTTTGTGTACAGTAATTTGAGTTTAAACTGGGAAATATTGCATTTTAATCAGAATTATGGAATATGATTACAAAATGGATCCAGCCAATTAAACCTATGTTATATAAAGTGCATACTGGTAAAATACTATTCTTTGTATTAGTTTTCTTATAAAAAATAGCCTTTGAACAGAAAATCTACTGTTAAGTTTTATAACCCTTCATATATACAGGGATATGGATAATCCTGCCATAGTTCAGATATGCCATGGGAAAATTTATCCTCCTTACATTTCAGCATACGCTCTCAGGGCAAATAATCTCTTAAAAGGTTACAATACCACTATTGTTTCCACAGGAGGGATGGTTATTAGGGACAATTTCACCAATAATATAAGAGAATATAGATCGATGGTCACCACAATTTATTCTGTGGTAAAAGGAAACAGGTATCTGGAAATAGCCATATCCCGTGGGAAGTTTTTACGTAAAAAGTACATAGAATCTGTAAAATCGATTATTTCTAAATCAGATATAGTTATACTAGAGGGACCATGGCAGTACTATCTCTTCAGAGGCGACTTAAAAGGCAAATACATTGTCTACGATGCACATAACGCCGAATCCCTCCTCAGAAAGACAAATAAATATTACGAGTATGCCCTGCATCTAGAAAAGGACCTGGTAACTGCTTCAAATTTGATTTTAACAGTATCATCACAGGATATGGATTATTTTATCGAGTCCTTCAACGCAAAAAATATTTTTATAGCCACACACATACTTGGAAACAGTACATACCAGTGGAAAGGCGAAAATTCAAAGGACATTGTATTTATCGGATCAATTTACGGACCCAACATTGATGCGGTTAATTTTATACTTTCCATAGCCAGAGACCTTCCGGATTTTCGATTTAATATAATTGGAAACGTAAATCTGCATAGATTCCCGCACATACCTGGAAATGTAAAATTCTATGGAATGGTAAATGATGAGGAAAAAAATAGAATATTGTCATCCAGTTTTCTCGCCCTAAATCCCGTCTTTGAGGGCGGAGGCAGAAATGTAAAAATGGTGGATTACATAATGCATGGAATACCTATTATTACCACAGAAATTGGATCCAGGGGTTTTTCTGACTATAATTTCAGGAATGCATTCATAGTTGATAGCGGAAAAAATTATGTTTCTATCATTAATAAAATCGCCTCGGATAGGGAACGTTTGAAAATGATGTCACAGGCAGTTGAAGAATTGGGAAATGAATTGATAAGAAAAGAGGGAGATAAAGAAGCCTCCAGCATAATTCTGCAGGAATATAATAAGTGGAAATCACTAGAACACAGCTAAAAAGTACTTATTAAATCCAAATAGCCCTCTTAGCAGAATGGCTTACCCATCTGGATTATTCAGGAACCTCCGGCTTGCAGGTTAAATTTATTTATTATACAATAATATATCATGAATGATAATTCACAATACACTGGGTGGAGAGGACCAGGAGTTCATTCCTGAACATCATGGAAGAGTGAATATGTTTGTATGCGGGCCAACAGTATACGATGATTCCCATATAGGCCATGCAAGGACAAATATATTCTTCGATGTTATGGCAAAATATCTCAGGGCCAGGGGCTATTCCGTATTTTATCTTCAGAACATTACAGACATAGATGATAAAATTATCAGCCGGGCCAGTGATGAGGGGAAAAAATACAGCGATATTTCTGATTATTATTTTAAAAAGTATCTTTCTGTAATGAAGGCCATGAAAATAGATAGCATCAATTATTATGCAAGGGCAAGCCTTTACGTTGATGAAATACAAAGCCAGATTAAAAGGATGATGGATGCCGGCTATGCCTATGAAACTGCTGATGGCGTGTATTTCCATGTAAGGAAATTCAGTGATTATGGAAAACTCTCAGGCCAGAATATGGATGAGATAAAATCAAATGCCAGGGGCACAATCAGGGAAGAAAAAGAAGATCCTGAGGATTTTGCCCTGTGGAAAAAAATGAAACCGGGAGAGCCGTACTGGGAATCCCCATGGGGAAAGGGACGGCCCGGGTGGCATATCGAGGATACCGCAATAACTGAGGCATACTTCGGAACAAAATATGACATTCATGGGGGTGGCAGCGATCTTATATTTCCACATCATGAGGCGGAAATTGCACAGATGAGGTCGATCAGTGGAGAGAAATACCTGGCACGCTACTGGATCCATACAGGAATGGTAAACATAAACAGCGAAAAGATGTCAAAGTCATTGAAAAATTTTATAAAAACAGCGGATATCCTGCAAAAATACAGACCGGAGGTTCTCAGATTCGCCATGGTGAATTCCAATTACAATTCAGTAATAGATTATTCTGAGCAGCTCATGGAGGAATCAAAAAATTCTGTTGAAAGGATAAATATACTTTACAGGAAACTTAAGGAAATAAATGCAACATCAGGAGATTATTATATTGAAGGCACTGAAGTTATGGATAAAATGAATAAAATTATGGACAGGAATTTCGATACACGTTCTCTTATAAGGGAACTTCTCTCGTTTATTTCAGATCTAAATAAAAATCTTGATAATATGAATCAGGAATCAGCCAGGGAGGCCATAAATGTTCTGGATTACATAGATTCTTTTCTTTCGATACTTTACAGTTCCAGCGTAAATACAGATAATATCATAGAACTTGTACTGGATATCAGGAACATGGCAAGAACCGATAAAAATTACAAATTCTCTGATTATATCAGAAAAAAGCTTCAGGAAAACGACATATATATTGAGGATAACGGGGATAAGACAACATGGTGGTCGAGGTCCTGATTCCTTAAAATCTTTCCCAGGCATAATTTATAAAGTTCATAAAGAATTAATACAGATTATTTATTCCATGGTATGGATTCAAACAAAAAATCATGCATCCTCATTGTGGATATGATAAATGATTTTGTTACAGGAAAATTCGGGAATTCTAAGGCTGTTGCGGCAGTAAAAAATGCCAGAAGTTTATTAATGGATTTAAAGGGCAGGATTCCGATAATATTCGCAAAGGATGATCATATTAAAAATGACCCTGAATTCAGGGTCTGGGGAGAACATGCACTCCATGGAACCTGGGGATCTGAGATTGTTGATGACCTTAAGGAATTTCCGGATTATATTATTAATAAAAGGCACTTTGATGCATTTTATGATACAGACCTTGATTCACTGCTGAGGGCCCTCGGAATCAATAAAATATACATATTCGGCATTTCAACGGACATATGCATCGAGCATACATGTGCAGGTGCGTTTTACAGGTATTATAGTATAGAGGTGGTTTCAGACCTGTGCGCATGCATAGATGATTCCAGGCAGATATCCTCCCTGAATAACATTAAAATAAATTATGGATATAAAGCTATAAATTCACAGAACCTGAAAAAAGAGGTACTTAAAAATGAATAAATTCATAATGGCAAATGATTCTGACATAATGAGCGGGGATGTCACAGATGTATATTTCGAGAAAACAAAGAAATATCTTGAACTAATGCACTCAAATCCCCTTGTTACCATGGAGGTTACAACACAATCATCAGTGTATGATTACATCAACTTTACTGGCCTGAATGATGCCATTTCCCTCCTGGAATCCAGAAATATAAGGGTGGATGCAATACCGGAAGGCACAGTAATCCGCCCCAGGGATGTAAAAGGCATACCGGTTCCTTTCATGAGAATCCAGGGGAGATACCTTGACTTTGCAGAGCTTGAGACGCCGCTTCTGGGATTCCTCTGCCAGGCCTCCGGGATTTCATCATATTCTTCTCTTATAAAGAAATCCCTGGGCAGCATACCGTTCATATCATTCGGGATAAGGAGAATGCATCCTGCAATATCCGCCATGATTGACAGGTCATCCTATATAGGGGGAGCAGCAGGGGTTTCTGGGGTATTCAGCTCCAGGGTGCTGGGCATAAAACCATCAGGCACAATGCCACATGCTTTGTCGCTCATACTGGGAGACCATGAAGCGTGGAAGGTTCAGTATGAAAACTCTGATTTCAGGGTGTTCCTGATTGATACATATATGGATGAAAAGTTTGCAGCCATTAGGGCAGCAGAGGAGTTCCCGGACATAGATTATATCAGGCTGGATACACCATCCTCGCGCAGGGGCAATTTCCCAAACCTTATCAGGGAAATAAGGTGGGAGCTTGACATAAGGAACCATAAAAATGTGAAAATAATGGTATCAGGGGGAATAAAACTGGAGGATATACCGGAATTAATAGATGCAGGGGTGGAATCATTCGGCATAGGGACATCAATATCATCCGCAAAGCCCGTTGATTTCGGAATGGATATAGTAAACATAGATGGAAACGACATAACCAAGCGTGGAAAGTTCTCCGGAATAAAAAATGTATTCAGATGCCGGGAATGCCATGAGGTAAGGGTCCAGATATCCCGTGATGCCCCGAAGTGCTCCTGTGGAAACACCATGGAAAATATTATGGTCAATTATATGGATAAGGGAAAAATAACTGTTGATGAAGACCTGAACACAGTAAGGCAGAGATCACTTGAGGAAATAAAGAATATTATGTAATTAGAGGGAGAAATCCCCGAGATTGTCCAGATTTTTTCTGTATTTTGTATACATTACAACAACTGTAATTGCTATGACAACCACCCATACAAGGGAACCGTAGACACCGTATATATATGGCGCACTGAGGTCAAAATAAACTGCTGCAATTATTGCACCTACAAGGGTTATGCTGGATATTCCGGGTATAATAATATGCCTGAAAACATGGGTTTTCATGCCCATTTTTTTCAGATACATATGTAGTGATGTGTTTGTCAGTATGTGGACAATATATGATATGGGTGATTCAAGCACCAGCAAAAATACAGATGAGTAGAGAAGTGCGTCTATGATTTTGCCCGGATATAATAGTTCAAAGGCTATGCCGGTGGAGAGCACAATTGCAATGGATATCACTGTAATGAAAATAATTGCATATACCGGGACCCCCTTTAAATTCGTCCTTGAAAGTTTTTCAGGTATTACCCCTTCCCTGGAGAGCGAAAATATAACCCGGGAGGCATTTGTCCCAAGGGAAACAG
>JAJZXS010000023.1 GCA_021806295.1 Thermoplasmata archaeon | reverse complement strand
GGCTGAATGTCATATAGAGATTGTCTATATCTGGCCTTTCCTCCCTGTCAACCTTGATGCATACGAAGGTACTGTTCATCTTTTCCGCTACATTTTTATCCATAAAACTTTCCTGTTCCATGACATGACACCAGTGGCAGCTGGAATAACCTATACTGAGAAATACCGGTTTATCCTGCTCTTTGGCAATGTTGAACGCTTCATCTGACCATGGATACCAGTTTACAGGGTTATTTGAATGTTCCAGTAAATACGGACTGCTTTCATTTGCAAGTTTGTTCATAATATGCTATGGCATTTTTATATACAAATATATTGTAATAGCCGGATTCAAATTCAATAAAATTATAAACCACAAAATAATATAATCCCAATGAAATATGTCGTACTTATAAGGCATGGGGAGAGTTACACAAACAGAAATGGTATACTTTCCAGTGAACTTAACAGGTACAGACTTACAGAAGAGGGAATAGAACAGGCAAGATTTACGGGCGAGCAGCTCAATGGATTGAAATTTGATGGAATTATAACAAGCCCAGTACTGAGGGCAGTTGAAACTGCAAACATAATAAATCAGTACCTGAATTTGGAAATAAAAACAGATGAAAGGGCGATAGAGTCTGATTTTGGAGAATACAATGGTAAGAGAATAGTGGATATACCGGATAAGTCACGGGACGAACTTGGCATGGAATCATTTGAATCCCAGCAGAAAAGGATGGTGGACCTTATAAATTCATTTAAAGGAAATTATATAGTGGTAAGCCATTCTTTTCCCATAAAGTGCACCATTTCATATTATCTTGGACTTTGTGAAGAAGAGAGCTTCGGCATAGACATAAGGCATGCGTCCATGTCAGTTATCGACTCAGAAAAGGGAAAGATATTATCCATTGGGTCTTTGCTTGTCTCCAGAAGAATAAAAGATATATTCAGCATTTAACTTAATTTAACGGGTTTCCCGTGAGGGCATGTCTGTGGTTGCCCCAGGCTTTTAAATAATTTTTGCACAGATGCGTCGTCCATTAAATAGTCGATTTTTTCTATTTGCTCGCAAGCCATATCAGAATTTACCCCGCTTTTGGTCAGTATGAGTTCAAGGGTCCTGTGTGCCATGATAATTTCACTGTAAATAGAATTGCCATAGGGTGTCAGAGAAATTACACCGTTAGTTTTGCTTATTATATTTTTGGACTCGAGCCTTTTTATTAATTCAAATGCTGTTGGGGCTTTGATTTTTAATATATCAGCTATATTGAAGAGCCTAATTGGAAAACCAGAATTTTCATGCAGTGCAACAATGCAGTCCCGCTCCTTCCTGGTAATATTATATTCCATAATATTAGTATAATACTAAAATATTTAAACTTAATTGATATGGATAGAATTTTTGTCATCCCATTCTTCTTATAAGGCATAATGCTTCCCGTATTCATGCTAAATAATAGAAATTCTATAAATAGTTGAGGCAGGGTGGTTTATTCATAACATTAAATGGTACATTAGTACATGCGTATCTACATACCTCTTATACTATTATAAAAAGGACCCCTGAAGCATTTACAAATAGGATAGAGGATATCTGGTTATATCTTGAAAGTTTAAGCATGAAAGAGATGATAACTTCCAAAGGTGTCTGTTAACATGGTTAACAGAAATCATAACCTTATAGCCACATGCTGTTATCATCCAAATTGTCTATAAATTCCCTGCTTATCCCTTTCTGGACAAGGTAGTACTTATTCGGGATTATTTCCATTTCAACTGCGTTGTCAATTATGGTTTTCAGGGGTACATATCTCATGCCCTTGTATGAAAAGTTCCCGAATATCCATGGAGGTATATCAAAATAGTTTGGAATCTTGTGTGGGACGGCCTTTTCCAGAACTTTGTCCAGTATGGATGCTATCTTTTCGTTGTAATACCATTTTTTGAAAAACAGATTATTGCTGGCACGTGGTTCATATATATTCCAGGTGATGCCGTATCTTGTTTCCCTTCCAGTAAAGACAGCATTCCCACCAAAATCGTCTATTACGGTCTTTGGAGGGTCCTCTTCTATGCCCGTAACAGCATTGATTACCTTGACATGGGGATTTGCCTTTATTTTTATATAATTGCTTATTAATGATTCCAGCTCATTGATCTGCGTAGATGAAAGATCGTAGTCATTTTCCAGCTGTGTGGATAGGTCTACGTAATATTCAACAACCGATTCCTCTGGCGGGTTATTAATCAGTTTCAGATAGTAAAAATAACGTTCACCATTCATACTGTACCACGGTATAATAAATCAATGACAATATTTAACACTATCGTTCAATGTCTCTTAAAACAAGATTTTTAAACCTGACCAGCGTAAATGGAGTGCTGGTTTCTCTAATACTTTTGCTAATTCCATATTAGGACTTTAACATTTCTTTCAATTTAAATACAGGTAAGTTATTATGAAGAAATGAAAATAGGCGTTATTGATAATGGCGGCCAGTGGACACACAGGGAATGGCGTGTTATCAGGTCTCTGGATGTGGAATCAGAGATATACCCGAATACCGTTGATAACCATGATCTCGATAACCTGGATGGCCTGGTGCTTTCCGGTGGTCCTGCGAGCATCGAAACGGAAATAGGAAAACTCGGTTATATTAAAGAGTACATTGAATCGCATAATTACCCTATTTTAGGCATATGTGCGGGTGCCCAGTTTATAGCATTGGATTCTGGGGGAAAGGTAGAAAAAGCTGTGCATCCAGAGTATGGCAAAAAGAGGGTAACGTTTACCAGAAGTGAATCAATTTTCGAGAAAATACCGGATCATATCAATGTCTGGGAAAGCCATAATGATGAGATAAAGGTCCTGCCAGAAGAATATATACTGTGTGCATCGTCGGATACATGCAGGGTTCAGGCATTCTATCATAAAAGCAGGGATATATTTGCAGTGCAATTCCATCCAGAAGTAAACAATACGGAATACGGCACCGAAATTTTCAGAAACTTCATAAGTGTCTGTAAAAAATAGTCAGGTGAATGTCCATGCTTATTTTGAAGTCAGATACATTAACGGGAATGCTGGATGATAAAAATTTAATAGCATATTTTGGGAATGAACAGATACGCCTCCCAAGAAATGCCTGTATAGAGCCCGGAGACTCTGTTAAAATAAAAAATAGGGAGTTTATAGCAGTAAATCCAGATCCCGTATTTTTCAGTGAGATATCCGGCAGAAATACACAGGTTATACTTCCATTTGACGCTTCATATATCATTTATGCTGCAGGAATCTCTCCGGGGAAGATGGTTCTGGAAGCAGGGGTGGGAACCGGATCTCTCAGCTACGGGATCCTTAAGGCAGTTGGAGTAGAAGGAGGGCTCACGAGCATGGATATCAGTGAAAATAACATAGCACTCTCCAGGGAAAAAATAGCAGGGTTGATTCCTGTTGATAACTGGGATACACATACTGGAGATATTAGAACGGCCGCCCTGGATAGAAAATTTGATGTGGCCATACTGGACATTCCGGATCCGTGGAACGCTGTGGAAAACGTAAGGAAATATATGAAGCCGGGATCGTTCCTTGTAACGTATTCTCCTAACTTCAACCAGGCAGAGAAAAATGTAGTAGCAATGAAAAATTACAGGTTTTACGTACTGGAAACAGTGGAGCTTATAAAGAGGAATATCATAGTAAGGGAAAATGCAACACGGCCGGACAATAATATTATTGACCACACTGCATTTATAACATTTGCAATAAGAAAGTCAGGGATTTAAACTGCAGCCGTAGGATCATTCTGGTTCTTCTATTCCCAGTGTTTTGCTTATTTCCTTATAACGGTTCCTTATGGTTACTTCAGTTACTCCTGATACCCTGGCAACATCTTTCTGGGTTCTTGCCTTGCCATTTTTCATAGCTGCTATATATATGGCTGCAGCAGCAATGCCAGTGGGGCCTTTACCTGTGGATATGCCGTGTTCTCCGGCAAGCCTGATAATATGTTCACTATCCATTATTACCTGTTTATCCAGTTCCAGTTTATTGCAGAACTGTGATATATATGAATAGGGAGTTGTGGGTTTTATGTTTAGGGCCAGTTCCTTTGCCAGATGCCTGTATGCTTTTCCTATCTTTTTTTTATTAACATCGGAAACACGGGCAATTTCATCCAGTGTTCTGGGAATATTAATCATTCTGCACGATGCGTAAATTGCCGCACATACAATACTTTCTATGCTTCTTCCCCTTATAAGATTTTTTTCTACTGCTTTTCTGTAAATAAGGGCAGCATTTTCTTTTATATCCTTTGGAATTCCGAGCTTTGCACCATCTTCATTCAAAACCTGCAATGCCAGAGCCAGATTTCTCTCAGCCGCATTGCTTACCCTGATCCTCTGGTGCCATTTTCTAACTCTATAAATCTGAGACCTATTTTTATGGGGTATGCGTTTTCCATAATAATCTTTATTCGACCATGATATTTCTGTTGCTAGTCCCTTATCATGGCTCAAAAAGCTCATGGGTGATCCGGTTCTGGCCCTTTTTTCATCCTGCTCAGAATCAAAAGAACGCCATTCAGGACCCTGGTCTATTAGGGAATCTTCAATAACTATGCCACAGTCAAAACATGTTAATTCTCCTCTGTCATAATCTTTAACCAGATGAGCGGAGTTACATTCTGGACATTTTTTTATTTCATCTGTTTCCATAAGCACACCCAAATATTAAATAGATATTACCATAAGTATTAAAGCTTTATTATATTTAGGAGCTAAAAACAGGGCTAAAATTTTATCAGTAAACTGTATAACACTTAAGCAAAACAAGCAATATACATGTTTATGCACGAATATTTTAATATGATAACAGGTAGTTTTAATAATATTACGGAAAGTTTATATACTCTTATTGCATTTACTAATAGATATGAAAAGTGAGTGCACCATAATACATACTTTCAATAATGAAATATTATTGAAGGCTGATAACTGCATCGGACTTCATAATAAACTGGTTAATGAACATGACGCAGTTATCGGAAAAATTACAAAAGTACTGGGACCTACCAGAGATCCGTATGCACTTGCATACATATCCGGGAAAGATAGCGATATCCAGAAAATATATATAAAATGCTAAGGTGATAAAAAATGGCAAATGAAAAGAAAAAAAATATTTACGAAATAGATAAATGCCCGGAATGTGGTTCTTCACAGCTTGTTAGAGATTATGAGCGTGGAGAGCTTGTATGCTCAAACTGCGGTCTGGTCATTGATGACAGTTACATTGATGAAGGACCTGAATGGAGGGCCTTTGACTCAGAACAGAGCGAAAGCAGGGCAAGGACAGGTTCTCCAATGACATATACAATACATGACAAGGGTTTGTCCACAGATATATCATGGAAAAATAAAGATTCGTACGGGAAATCTATACCCACCAGAAACAGGGCACAGCTGTACAGGCTCAGGAAATGGCAGAAGAGGATCAAGGTTTCAAATGCAGCCGAGCGTAACCTTTCACAGGCATTGCAGGAATTAGAGAGGATGGCATCCAATCTGAGCATACCAAACGATGTGAGGGAAACATCTGCAGTGATATACAGAAAGGCAGTAAAGCAGAACATGATCCGTGGAAGGTCCATAGAGGGTGTCGTTGCAGGATCAATATACGCTGCATGCAGGATAACAAATGTGCCCAGGACACTTGATGAAATTGCCTCTGTTACAAGAGTTAAAAAGAAAGAAATAGGCAGAACCTACAGGATAATGGCAAGATACCTGAAATTAAACATACTCCCATCAAAACCTGATGATTATGTAAACAGATTCTGTTCAAAACTGAGGCTTTCAATGGAGGCCAGAAAGAGAGCAGAGGAAATCCTGAAAATGGCAATAGACAACGACCTTACATCAGGAAAGGGCCCAACCGGCGTAGCTGCTGCAGCAATTTACATAGCCTCATTGATTACAGGAGAGAGGAGAACACAGAGGGCAATTGCAGAGGTAGCAGGAGTAACAGAAGTAACCATAAGGAATAGATACAAGGAATTAACTGAAAAACTCAACCTCACAATTGAGGAATAAATTTATAATTCCCCTATTTTTTTAAAGGTTTCATAATCTCTTACTATATCATCAATGAGATTGTATATAGAAGAAATTTTTGCATTTTTTATTTTAATAGTTATTTTATTATCCCTACATTCCATGGTTATATCCTGATTATTATCCTGTATTAATGAATTGTATAATTCATTGCAGTGTTCTTCGTCTATTGTTATGCATATTTCCATAAAATGGTATGATACGATATATTATGATATTTCTGATTCATGCTGATACTGGGGTAATTTCCTGTTATAAAAATTACAATGCTAAAATTTTTATGCAGTCCTGTGATACTGAATTTATAAGCTCTATAATCAATAGTAAGTGAGCTTTGTATGACATTGTAAATGCTGTACATCAAAAAGCGGAGGTTACCGAGTCAGGCTAAAGGTGACAGACTCAAAATCTGTTCCCAAAGGGGTTCGCCGGTTCAAATCCGACCCTCCGCATCTTATAATATGGATGTTTTAGAGTCTTCTGTACGAATACCGATTTATGTCATTTTATAATTTTAGGCATGAATTTGAAGTTAATTTTCAGAATTAAATTTATAATTTTACCATTGAAGTTTTTATTTTATGATAAAACAGAAATAGGTTTATTTTTATTAGAATTATGAAGGTCAGATTGGCATTAAAAATTAACAGTATTCCCATCCGTTAAAAATATTATTTTTATGGTGGGTATTGTGATAAATATCCACCATTACTTCCTTAATGTTTCAATTATCCTCTGATACTGCTCCTCAGTTATTTCTCCCTTTGCCAGTCTTTCTTTTGCAATATTTTCAGCATTATTTGACCACATGCCATGTCTTTCCATATAAGTGCTCCTGATATTGGCTAATAAGAAACGCACAAATATTATAACAAATATAATAGTTATTATGGCCATTACAGGCATCATTATAGCTATGCCAACACGTGCGTACCCATTAACTGGCATATTAAACGGTGGATAGGGACCATTATAGTAATTCCTACCAAAAAGCACGGCCATTACAACAGAGATAGTTGCCATGACAGCAACAAGCGCCACCAGTATCCAAACCATATTCCAAATCTTCTTTTCCATACTCTATATATCCGGGAATAGCTTTTAAGCTCTATCTGAAACAGGTTTCATGGAACTATTTGAAATAGGTTTCAGGAAGAATTATTTCATTTGTTACGCCCTTTCTTTTCTTTAGTATTACCCCCTTGTTTTCAAGGGATGTAATGGCTCTTGAGGCTGAGGCCTTGGATATTCCTGAAGAGGAAACAATAGTGCTCTGAAGCATTGCATTGTTGTGTTTCATGAGAAGATCAATAATGTCAAGTTCTGTCTGGGAAAAAAATTCTGTTGTCAGTATCTCTTTTCCGGGAGGTTTATCATCAGTTTTCTTGGATTCAGGTGATGGCATCAGGATTATTTTTTCCTTATTGTGATCTGCAAACAATGGATATGTATGGATAATACCCCGGAGGGAAATCACCAGAATTCCGATATTGATTGATATAACAATAAAAATAAGATAATAATAATATGAATTCAAACGGTATCCAAGAAGAACAACAGTTGTCATGATAGTAATTGAGATCATTATTATTATAACTGAAAGAAAAATTGAGATAACGTAAAAAAACTATTGATTTCACAATTGAATTGTCGTTTCCCTTTTTTGAATTTTCTCCATTAGAATGACCCTTACTTTTCATACAATATCAATCCCTATCTTCACATACGCTTTTAATGCCATGCAACACATGCCAAAGCGGCCTGTTTCAGTCATTATGTATTAACTTTATTTATGATTTGCCCGATTTGCGTCTGAAATACATTATTTTAAACTTAATCAATTTAGCATATATAATTTTATATATAAATAGTAGAGGATAAAATTTTTGACTGGAAGACAGAAAATTTCCCGGATCGATTATGCAGTATAGTTCATTTAATCAAAATATATTTATCATAAATTAACCTCCCTTATCATGTCTGATCTATCAGAACTTCAGCAAATAGCGAAAGATTTTATTGATAAAAGAGACTGGAGGCAGTTTCACACACTTAAGGATTTGGCAATGAACTGCTCCATAGAATCAAATGAGCTAATGGAAATATTCCTGTGGAGAGACCAGAATTTTGAGAAAGCCATCTTAAATGGAAAAGATAAACAATCCCTTACAATGATAAAAAATGAGGTTTCTGATATACTATTCTCCTGCCTTGCAATCGCAGACCACTTAAATTTTAACCTTGAAGATGCTTATATGGAAAAAATGAAGGAGCTTGATATAAGATATGACCCGGATAAGGTTAAAGGGAAACTCACAAAAATACCATCGCCGGATAATGTTAATAAACAGTAGTTTATATTAGCAATTTATTTTTCAGATATAAATCATAAAATCTTGTACCACGGTTCATTAAATCCTCTGGAGTGCCTTCTTCAAGTATGCTTCCATGATCTATGTAATAAATGTAGTCTGAATTTACAATAGTTTCCAGATGGTGTGCTATGGTTATTATTGTTTTACCCTCCATAAACTTGAAAATTGCATTCTGAATAATGCCCTCATTCTTTAAATCGAGCTGGGATGTTGCCTCATCCATTATGATGATCTGCGGGTTATTTACAGCGGCACGGAGTATTGATACTGCCTGCCTCTGGCCTTCCGATAGATTTGTGCCCCTTTCCCCGACCTCAGCATCCAATCCCAGTGGCCCCAGAATTGTTGCAAGGCCCAGTTCTTCCATCTTCGCATCTATTGCATATTCTGAAATATCTTGGTTGGCAAACCTCACATTTTCAAGTATGGTGCCCTCAAATAGGAACGGGTCCTGCAGTATCACACCGAAGAGCTTCCTGTATTCCAGTGTATTGAAGCTATTTATATCAACACCATCCATGGTTATGCAGCCAGAAGTGGGTTTGTAAAAGTTCAGAATAAGGCCTGACAGGGTAGTTTTTCCAGCTCCGGTTTTTCCTATTATAGCTATTTTTTGACCCTTTCTGATATCCATGGATATGCCGTTAATTATTCTCTCTCTATCATAGGCAAAGGAAACATTTTCAAATGAAATTTTATTCTTGAACACGGGAATTTTATTGCCACCGGTGTTGTAATCAGCATCCTCGTCTATTATTTTGTATATCCTTTCGATGGCGATTGATGAGGACTGATAGGAATTATAGAACTGGGATAACTGGACTATGGGGTTGAAGAAACTCTGGACATAAACTATAAATGAAACCAGTATTCCTATACTAATTACCCTTCCGAAAACCTCCGATCCACCCTCATATAGGACTATTATTATTCCCAATCCTTCTATGACCTGGACAATGCTGGAAAATATGGATGTCAACCTTACCGCCCTGACATTTGCATTGTAATTCCTGGAATTTACAGATTCGAAATTATTATTGAACACATCCTCTGTTCCTGAGCTTTTTATAGCCTTGATGCCGTTGATTGATTCACCCACATTTCCAGTAAGTTCGGCTATACGCCTTCTTACATTTATATAGTTGAACTTTATTTTCTTATTCATCAGCAGTATTGTGGCCAGAAGCATGGGAATTATGATAACTGCATAAAGTGTTAAAACCGGGTCAAGGTATACCATTATAATTATAGATGCGATAATTCCGGCTATCCCCGCAACAACCTGTGGAAGCTGGAATGTAAGAAAATCCGATAAAGTCTCGGCATCGTTTGTAATCCTGCTTATTATCTGGCCAGCATTTTTTCCAGAGTAATATTTAAGCGGGACATACTGGAGCTTCTTGAAAGCCCGGTTTCTCAGATTTTTAATAACCTCCTGGGAGGTGTTCATCATATACTTTGTTCTCCGGTTTTCGGCCGCATAATTTACAAGGTATATGGCAAGGTATCCTGCTGCCAGGAATATGAGTATTTTGAATTTCAGTGCTATGATTGAATCCGTTGCTATTCCTATCAGATAGGGGCCAATCATGGCTATAACAGAGGAGGCAAGTATTGATACGACTATTATGCTGGAATTCCGCCGGTAGGAAAGCACCTCCCTGATCAGCCTTATAAAATATTTATTCAATGTTATCGCCCCTGAATCTACCGGAGAACAGATCAGAGAAATAACCGTTTTCATGGATTAAATCAGAAATCTCACCCTCCTCCTTCAGCCTTCCATTTTCGAGGACAAATGCACGGTCAGCAAGCATTACAGATGAAAGTTTGTGGCTGATTACTATGGTTGTTTTCCCTGCTATAAATTCCTTTATTGTGCTGAGGAACTGTGTTTCTGTATCTGCGTCAAGATTAGAAGTTGAATCATCAAATATTATTATCTCTGGATTTCTTATAATAATTCTGGCTATGGCAATTCTCTGCTTCTGCCCACCTGAAAGGGTGATACCTCTTTCACCAACAGCGGTTTCATACCCTGATGCGAGGCTTTCAATGAATTCGTCCAGCATGGAAAGCTTTGCTGCCCTTTTTACCTCGCTGTCAGGATAATTATTACCCATGGTTATGTTGTACCTGATTGTCCCAGAGAACAGTATGGCATCCTGTGAAACTATGCCTATCTTCTCCCTGATAATTTTATCATCAACATCCCTCAGCTCGTTTCCATCCAGGTAGGCATGGCCTTTATAATTTTTGTAAAGGCCCGATATTATATTGACCAGTGTGGTTTTGCCGGACCCTGTTTCCCCAACTATTGCGACACGGTCTCCTCTTTTTATTTCCATATTTATCCCGGAAAGTATAGTTGTTTTGACTGAACTGTATGATAGATTCTCCAGTTTTATATTTCCCTTTATATCAGGAACAAGATTTCCGTGTGTCTCGAAACCATCACTGTTTATAGAATTTATTCTGTCAAGGCTTGCCATACCATTTTCGTAGAAAGATATGTATCTGCCGTAAAATCTTACAGGCCTGAGCACCAGTGTAAATATATTCACTGCCGCTATGACACTCCCAACCGAGATTATGGAATCTATGCTTTCAATACCCCCATATATAAGCACAAAGCCTATGGCAAGGCTCAAAAGCAAGGTCAGGAGTGGGTTGTATAGTGACCTGACTCCTGCTATGCCACGGTAATCCTCAAAATATGAATCTGTTGAATCATTGAATTTGCCTATTTCCTCCTGCTCTGCGGTAAAACTTCTTACTACCCTGTTTCCTATGATATTCTGATTTATTATACTGTTCATTTTTCCGTATTTGTTTCTGAGAGACCTCCAGAATGTTCTCTGTTTTCTCTGCATTACCACAGTAAAATAAATTATTGGTGCTATTACTATAAAGAATATTATTGTAAAACCATAATAAAGGCTTGTTAACTCAATTCCGGCTATGATTATCAGGAATGTTACGCTGAACAGGTTTGAAAGTGACATATTTACAAGCCTCCTCAATGTTTCTATATCCATTGTAAATTTGGAGAGTATATTGCCTGTGGAATTGCTATTGAAATACTCGTAATTTTTTGATAACAGCTTATGGAATTCATTTTTCCTGAGATTGTACACAAATTTCTGGCTTGCCTTATTGGACAGGTAATCAATGAGAAAGTCGAAAACAGAGGATGCCACGGTTACAGCGAATATAAGAAGGACAAAGTGTAGTATTATTGCATAATTCTTTGATACAAGATCGTTAACTGAATCTCCGATATATAAAGGAACAAGAAGCCTCAGATAGGCATATGCAAGTGACGAGGCTACCACCACTGCAATGAGATGCCACACGCCCCTTATATTCCTGAATATTATTGAATATCTGTTCACAGTAAGTAAACATTGCTTATGTTTATTTTTATTTTTTGTATTTTTCACCGAAAATAGAAGGTTCAGGGCTCCATGGATTAACCTAATCAGGATAACATTCCATGAGCTACGGGCTTTTAATAAATAAACTTATATAATTACATTAAATTAAGGGGTTATATGACAATTTATCAGGGTAAAAGCACTAAGAAATTTACTGGTGGAAAATTAAGGAGAAACCACTCAAAAAGAAGGTACGAGCTTGGAAGGGAACCATCATTCACAAAGGTAGGAGAAACAGAGCGCAGGGCAATAAGAACCATGGGTGGCAACAGAAAACTGCTTTTGCTGAAGGAACAGTATGCAAATATATATAATCCGGAGGACAAAACAACCAAAAAACTCAAAATACTTACAGTGAAGGAAAATAATGCAGATCCACATTATGTACAGAGAAATATAATGAACAGGGGAACAATAATATCAACTGATGAAGGCAATGCAAGGATTACATCCAGGCCCGGCCAGGATGGAATTGTAAACGCAGTACTACTGAAATGATAGTTTTATATTCACAGTATTTCAATTCTGGAATTTCCAGGAGGCTGGGCAGGAGGATAAGCAGGGAAAAGGCAAAAAACTATTCAGATACGAGGCTGGAGCAGATATTGAAATCCATGAATGTAAAATATGAGGTGAGGGACGCCCATTATTCCAGAATACCATATGAAAATTCTAAAATGTTTATTGTTGATGGAGATATAAAGAAATCAACACTCATAAAAATTGTAGAAGAAAAATTACAGTAATTCCAGATTATTTTATTTATCCCTTTTTCTGCCAGAGTATTTCTTTTTATATTCATAGTATTGCATTGGGTGTTTAATTTTGGGGCATAGTGTATCGTCACCCATGAAACATAAGTGGTTGGATTTCAGTGTGGCGCACTTCGGTGGAGAATACTCAGTGCCGGAGATTATGCCTGTAATATGGTTAACCTGGTAAGTGGTCAGGTCTTCTTTGAAGTCCGGGACAGTTCTGAAAAGTGCTATCATATCCTCATTTGTCATGCCCGCATTGTGAAGAAAGCTGACAAGTGTAAATCTGGCCAGATGTGCGAGATTTTCTCCATCTCTCATCTGGGTAATATATGTTTTAATGCAGGGAGGGAACATTGTAAAATCTACATCCCCCAGTGATATTGTGCTTTTGGCCTTGATTTCCAGGAATTCATTCTTTATTTGATCCAGCTGGTCTATGTATTTCCTGAATATATTCTGTGAATCACCTGGGGACATTGCACCGTATATGCCCATTATTTTTACCACAAAGTCCTCCCGGAGCAGGTGTATAAACTGTTCTTTGCTGACCTCTATAACACCATCCTTCAATTTCTGGTAGACGAGCCTGTATTTATAACCCGATAATTTTCTGTTGTTTTTGATAAAAAAATCAAATGGTATCCTGAAATTATCGGCCTCAGAAACTGCCTCTATGCCGGCACTTTCGCAGTAAAAAATAATGTTTTCATTATCTTCCCTTGAAATTCTGTGCAGTTCTTTTTCAAAGACATCCCTCTGCGTTATCACAAATCTTGATGTTAGCCCGTTTTCGTTTATGTAGCGGAGCATCCACATGACTATGGCAAATGCCTTCTTGCCCAGGGTAATGCTGTATGATTCTTCCTCACTGTATTTTCTTATGAGGCCGTTTAAATAATCCAGTGCTTCCCTCACAGACCTTCTGTTATCCAGATCCAGTGAATTAACAGTATCATCTATTCTACGTGAATTTTCTATAAATTTAAAATCAACAAAAAAATTAGAGGTTATCATTTTTACAGTTCCAGGAGGTCCCTGGGTGCAGTGGTTATTTCCTCATGGCCATTCTTTTTGATGATTATATCGTCCTCTATTCTCACCCCGCCAAAGCCGGGGAGGTATATCCCTGGTTCATCTGTAACAACCATATTGGGCTTTAGAATAAAATCAAGTGTGGGAGAAAGGGCGGGATGGTCATGGACATCAAGGCCTACACCGTGTCCGAGACCGTGTATGAACCTACCCGGATACTTGCTATCTATGATGTCACGTGCTATTTTATCAATATCCTTCCCGTTGGCCATGGCAGTCAGGGCTTTCTTGCTCTCTGCCTGTGCAAGCTTTACTGTTTCATATATATCTCTCTGCTTTTCGTCCGCCCTCCCAAACACCACGGTTCTTGTTGTATCTGAGCAGTAACGGTTGTACAGGGCCCCGTAATCCATCAGCACAAAATCATTTTTCTTGAGTTTTGCATTTCCCGGAGAGTAATGTGGTATTGCAGAGTTTTTACCAAAAGCAACAATTGTTTTAAATGATTCCCCTGATGCCCCATTTTTCATCATGGCATAAACTATATTGGCGGCCAGTTCGGATTCTGTCATGCCTTCACGGAGCGTTTTTGTAAAATCTGCAAAAGAGTCGCTGGCTATTTTTGCAGCTTCCCTTATGTCCTTTAATTCACTCTCTTCCTTTATTTTCCTGGCCTCATCTATGGACTGCGATACGTCAATGAATTCTTTGTCAGGTATCAATTTCATCAGCTGTTTATAGAGGTCAAGAGTGAGCGCTGAATAATTAAGTCCGACATTTACATCGTTTTTGAATGCGTTTTTTACTATTTCATCCCTGTCCTTTCCATTTTTATAAACCAGAACATCAAGGCCTGTCTCCCTGGCAGCCTCCTCCTCAAGGGCGGATGTAATAATGGTTACCTTTTCCGGCTTAACGTGAAGAAGTGACCCTTCAAATATGCCTGATTTTGCTCCTGTGAGATAAAAAAAGGTCTTGTCTATCTGGTTTTCCCCTCCATTCATTACCAGTATGGAATCAACGTTTCTAACATAGTCAAATATTCTACGTTCTTTCATTATTACTTATTTAGACTGTTAATATAACTATTTCGCTATGAAAGGGAATATATTTTAATCCACCGGCAATAACCTTCCATGTATGACCAGGTATTTTCCGGAAGATTTCTTTACAGGGGTTCGTTTCAGGAACTGGATATAGGTGTTAATAATGGTATTATTTCGGGAATTAAAAAACACATACCCGGAGAGAGGAAAATCCTGAAACATGCGGTGATGCCTGCAGGCACTGACACACATGTGCATTTCAGGGACCCCGGGGAAACGGACAAGGAGGATTTTGCAACAGGGACCATATCCGCGGTATATGGTGGAACCTCAACGATTTTCGACATGCCCAATAACAGGGTAAAGATAGATAATTATTCAGCGTACAGTGATAAACTTGGAATTGTGAAGAGAAAGGCGTTCTGTGATTTCGGGCTTTATTCAATGTTTACCGGAAACAATGCACAGGTTATTTCAAAGGAATCCTCCGGAATCAAGATTTACATGGGGGAAACCACCAATGCAGCCGGTACCTCTGGTTTCAGTGAATCTGGCATTGAAGCTATAAATACAATGAATATCCCTGTAGTTTTCCATGCGGAAGATGGGAAATGCCTTGAAATTCATAATAAAATAGCAAGAAATCTCAAGGAGTACTCTGCCATAAGGCCTGAAGAATGTGAGGATGTGGCAATAAAGAATGCTACAGATATGCATTTCAACAGAGGCGTAATTACACATATGACGCATTCTGTTGATACACCATATGCAAAGGAGGTTACCCCGCATCACCTGCTCCTGAATTATGATATGCCTCTGGGTTCATACGGAAAGGTAAACCCACCACTGAGGTCTCCTGAAACACAGCAGAACCTGCTGCATAGTTACACCGGCGGTAGTTTTGCTGTTGTTTCATCTGACCATGCCCCCCACGTTCAGGGGGACAAGGGTGAGTTTGAATTTGCCAGATCCGGCATTATCGGCGTTGAAACCAGGATTCCACTTATACTGGCACTGGTTCAGAAAAAGATTGTCCCCTTTGATGTATTTTATAAAACCTGCATACTGAACCCCGCAAGGATGTTCAGTCTCAGAAAGGGAGAAATTGATACAGGAAACTATGCTGATTTTATTACCGTGGATTTCTCTTCCATGGAGAGGATAAATGATTACAGGCTCCACTCAAAAAATCCTGGGTCTCCCTTTAATGGTTTCGATGCGATTTTCCCCGAAGATGTGATAATCAGGGGCGGATCTGTTATAGAGAGGAGGGAGCTGGTAAACGATAGGTCAGGAAAGTATGTAGAGGACCTTGAACCCCTAAAATAAACTGAATTTATTCATTACGTCCTTTATTTCATAGCCATATGATTTTTTTGAGACATAATCGCTCATCGATTTTATAGAATCAGTGGCATTGAAGGGGCAGGCTTTGTGTACGGGCAGCGTGAACATTGCATTATCGTTGTCTGAATCACCCACAACCAGGATTTCATCCCAGTCTATATTGAGCATTTTCCTTATCATTTCAACAGCATAGCCCTTGTTCTGGCCCCTATTCATTATATGCCATGTAAATTTGCTATTGACTATTTCCAGGTCCCATTTAGCGGCCTCGCTGCTAACAAGGCCTTCATCCTCCGGATTCATGGAAAATGCTGCGGAGGTTTCCCTCCACTGGTTTGTAAAATATGGCACAGCCGAGGATTTCTTTGAAATATATTCAAGAAAGCTCAATGGCCTGGACTTATCAAAAAATTTCTCAATAGTATTATTATAATACATAATGCCGCCATTTTCCCCGAAAACAGGACCATTTATTCCGAGAAAGGTTCGCAACCCGTACATTACAGGGATTACATTCCCGCTTATCAGGGAAAATTTAAGTCCATTATTTATGCCATTCGCAATACAGGAAACGGCCTCAGGATTCAGGACTCTGTTCTGGTCAGTTATTGTTCCATCCACGTCCAGGACCATGATTTTAATCATGATAGGCAATATTTATAATGCTAATAAATATTTATAGGGAATGAAAGATAGGGCGCTTATCAACATATCACTGGAGAGAATCGACACATTATTTTCAGAAGCAATGAAAACAGATAATATTGAACTCTCCAGACGTTATATAAAAATTATGGAAAAAATAGGAATGAGAATGAATATCACAGTCGATAGGCGTATAAAGAGGATGTACTGCAAGATTTGCAAAACACCTTATAAGAATATATCTGTAACAGTAAAAAATAAAATGGTTATGGTCCACTGCCCTTACTGTGGCAGTATAAGGAGAATCCCAATAAATAAACAGAAAAAATAGAATTAATCCATTGTCTCGAGTTCAAAATAAACGTTGAAACCCTGGAGTGTTGCCTGGATTTTATCCGCGAACCATATAGCATCGTCTGCTGTTGCTGAGTCAGGCCAGTTGTATACCATATCCTGTTCTCCTTTTATGAGGGAAAAACCCAGCGACCTTAATCTACCTACTACTTCACTGGGTTTTGTGCCCTCGCTATTAAATATCACCTTAAGGAATGTTTTCATATTACCGTAATCCCGCAACCTATAATTATTTTTCCTTAGGAGCTACCTCATTTCCAATCTTTGATGGCCACCAGTTGTATTTATTCATTACAGCCATTATTACAGGAACAAAGAACATCCAGCTCACGAATGTATCTATTAAGACACCCAGTGCAAGGCCAACACCGATCTCCTCTATAATGCCCAGCCCACTGAAGTAAAGGGCACCAAATGTTGCGAAAAGCAGTGAACCCAGGGTAATTATGACTCCACCGTTTTCTATGATGGAGTTTTTGATGGCCTCATCATTTTTCATGCCCTTCATGATATTCTCCTGTACCTTTGTGATCATGAATATATCATAATCCAGTCCCACAGCCAGCAGTGTAATGAAGACAAACAGTGGGAGGAATATTATTACCGGCAGGTGCAGAATATAGTAGAATATAATGTATGTAATTGAAAGGGCCATCATGACCGCCGCCATAACCATGAGTATTAACCTTACAGGTGTTAGTGCCGATGCAAGCTGTATAAGCAGTATTATAAATATTGTTATTCCCAGAATTGGAACCATGTTGTCAAATGAATGGGATGTGAAGGAATATGCATTGTTAAGATATTCTGTGGTACCGCCCACATATGCCTTGTAATCTGAGGGTCCGGCTACGTTGGATACTATGGATGGCATCTTGTTCACAAAATTTGCTGAGGGGTTGCTCCATGCAACATTGGAAAGGTAAACTACTATTTCCACTGATTTGTTATTATGCCCTATATATGTGGCTGTCTGAGTTTTATATTCATTGCCATAAATTGGTGATTGCAGGTCTGTGTAATTTACTCTTTTCTCATATGGGTACCCGGGACCAGAAATGCTGTGCACATATGGAGAATCCTTTAAATTGTCCTCCATAGCCAGAGTCTGGTTATATTCAGTACTGTTGAACTGCAGGGCTCCCGTGCTGTTTGTATACATAATCGGAGAAGTGAAATTAACCATGACATATGCCGGATCGAATAAATCATAATGCAGAGAACTGTTTATTACAGTTGTTGCCTGAACACCACTGCTTGCAGGTATTAGTTCAAAGACATCCATGTTTGTTGGTGTTGTCGAATATATGAAAAGCGCGCCCAGTGCCACTATGAGAAGTATCACTATTATTTTTTTCTTGTTATTGAGTGCAGCATGTGCGACCTTCTCCATTGATCTTTCGAAGGGAAGCTTCTTGCTTTCTTCAAGTTTATGTGGCCAGTATGCTTTCTTTCCCCACTGTGCCAGTATGGCGATCAAAAATGTATTGCCAAGTATGATCGTTACCACAGCTGCTATTGCATTGGTAAGGCCTGCGTCACTGAATATGGGTATATTTGATATCCACAGTATAAGATAGGAAATAGCCACCGTGGTTCCGGATGTAAATACCGCATGCCCGGCCCATTTAGAGGATTCTAGAATCGCATCCGGATTTTTTGCCCTTACCTCGCTACGGTATCTTGCCAGGATGTAAACAGAATAATCTGAAGCTATACCAAGAATTAATATAAGTAACAGCGTGGGCGTTATAAATGAAATTGTAGTATGGAACACATACTTATAAAGAAGCCCGTTTATTCCTGCTGCTATAACAGATGAAAACACAAATATCAGGAATGGAAGGAAGGCCGCCACCGGGGACCTGAAGAATATACCAACTATGAAGATAGATATTATTATACCGATTATCAGGGCGATAATAAGGCCATGTATGGATTCGTTTGCAAGCTGGTTATTAGCAACTGTTGACCCTGCAAGATAATATGAGCTGTTAGAAATTTTTGAGCTGTATGTTTTTTCCATGGATTCTATGTGTGACTGCTGTGCAGCGGTAATGTTTGTCTTATAATCAAATATCATTATAAGTGTGGAATTTCCGGGATTTATAAGTGAAGAAGATGCATAAGAGGATGGAAGCACTGGATACTGGTTATATGTTGTATTATTCATTATTGAACTTACAAAGGCAGTATAATTTGAACCAGAATTATTATAAAGTGAGTAGAGATAATTTGAAAAATAAGGAACATTAATCTTTATAAGCGGATTTGCCAGAGGTTTCGCATTGTTGATTAAGTATATCTGGCTGGAATTTACCAGGCTTACAGTGTAGTTTTCAACAGCACTATTAAAGCGTAGTTTATCTTTTAAAAATGGAACTATTGTATAGTTTATAGTTGTTACAAATTTAAATACATTTTGTTCGAAAAGTGTTATGTTGGAAACAGATTCAGGGAAAAGTTCACCAAGTATAGTTTTAAACGAAGATTCGTATGGTGAGGTTTGTGTTATATTTTTTATTGCAAGTGTTATATTATGAGACATACTCAAATTTTGTGTAGTGTACTTAATTAAAAATTCAGTTGCATTTTCCAGTTTATATGTACTATTTGAATACCTGGTTAAGGTCTTATTTTCAACAGTGAAAATGCTGGTAGTTCCATTATAACCTACATTTATGCTTTTAAGGTAGGCTGACATGGAATGCTGGAATTCTATCATATCCCTGCTAATTGTCAGGTTATCAATTGAGGTATTGTTGGATACAATGATTATTGAAGGATCTGAAGAACTGTTGAACTGTGAGGTAAGTATATCATTGGCTTTTGAAGATTGTGAATTTTTTGTTACAAGGGAATTGGTAAGATTATAGGAAGTATCGGTAAATATCAGGGTTGCCGGATATGCCATGAGCAAAAAGGCAATAATCCAGAATACAAGTACCTTTTTCTTATTCTTTCTGACATATTTTCCAACCTTATAGAAGAAAGATTCAAACATTGATAGGGTAATTGATGCTTAAAATATAAAGTTTATGAGTAAATAATTCTTTACATGAATTATTATATTTCAATAAGAATTTATAGATAGGGTGCATGAAAGCCCATGCAATTAAAATATACACATATGAATCTCTACGAATATTTTTACAACCTGGTGAAGCAGATACCGGATGGATATATTACAACTTACGGAGAACTTGCCAGGGCACTGGGAGATATAAAGGCCGCAAGAGCTGTCGGCTATATGCTGTCTGTAAATTCCGACCCTGAAGGAATTCCATGCTACAGGGTAGTTCATACTGACAGGAGAATAGGAAAATATGCACTCGGAGTTGAAGAGAAGGAGAGAAGATTGAGAAAAGACGGTATTATAATATCAGATGGTATGGTGGATAATTTTAATGAACGCTTCTTTTCTGATTTCAGGACAGATTATCCCCTTATTAAACTGCAGAAAGAGCAGGAAAGCATAGGAAAGTTTGCATCCTTTGAAGACGTGGAGGTGGTTGACAATTATGCAGCCATTGATGTATCCTATGACGGCAGGGATGGTTACGGGGCAATAGCGGTTTATCGGGATGGGGGCTATATCATAAATACATTTTATCAGAGGGTCGATTTTCCCTATATACCCGGATATTTAGGATACAGAGAAACACCCTTCATAGAGCGGCTTTCAGAAGGATTTGATGGCATGTTGATCATAGATGCCAATGGCCTCCTTCATCCAAGAAAATGTGGACTGGCAACATTTGCAGGTGTCATCATGGGAAGGCCTACGATCGGCGTTGCCAAATCACTGCTGCTGGGAAAGCCAGATGTAAATGGCTACATAGTCTATAATGGTGAGAAATTGGGCTATATGATTAACAGGCACTGCATCGTGAGCCCCGGGAACATGATAGGTATGGAGTCAAGTATAAGAAAGATAAAGTTATTAGGAAAAGATAAATATCCTGATATATTGAAAAGGGTTCACAATGAAACTGTGGACTTCAGAAAGCGGAGATTGCCGAGCTAGGACAAAGGCGATGGATTCAGGGTCCATTTCCGCAGGGATTCGTGGGTTCAAATCCCACTCTCCGCATCTTATCTTTCTATTATATTGTTTTTATAGGTTTTCAGGTTGGCCTTTTAGAGGTTATTTTCATTTTATTGGATATAATAAACAGCACTATACCAACTACCATTACGGTAATTCCCATAACCATCCACATCAAATTGTATGAATGAAAATGGTCTATTATCAACCCTGAAATAGGTGTTCCAATTATTGTTCCGGAGCTAATCAGCAGGATTCCCATGCCACTGTACATTCCCACCTTGCCCGACGGTGCAATTTCTGAAGTCATTGAAACAAATACACCATTCCAGGAAATTACAGTGATGCCGACAAAAACAGAGAATACGTAGGCAGTGTAAATATCAGATGAGAAGTAAGGAAGCAGGATTGCCACTGCAGCAGAGGAAATCATTATAAGTGAAAATGTTTTTATGTGGTTCTGGCTAAACAGCCTGTTTCCCAGCCTCGTCCACAGGATTCTCCCGAATATGGCACTGATCAGAACGGAGTAAAGAAATGATTCTGCAATGAGGGTTCCGAATTTGATATTTCTGAAATAAAGTACATAGTATGTCATGACAGATTGCTGTGACCACGACATGAAAAGCGCCGAAAAACCTATTAAAAGTAGATATCTGTCCCTTGCAGTTTCAAACATTTCCCTGATATATTTTCCCAGCTGGAATTTGTCCTTATTTACTGTTTTTCTCAGTGGCATTACAATAAGCATGATGGCTGCCATGGCTATAATCAGGAGATAAATATGCGGTATTCCTACCTTAATAACCACAAGAGGGGTCACTATTGCCGCCAGTGCGGCACCCATTGGAACACCTGCCTGTTTTATCCCCATTCTGGTAATATGGTCGGGGTAATATTCTTTCATTACCTGGCTATTGGTTGCCGGAGTGAGTATGCCATAGCCGAAGCCTATGAAATAAAACCCGGCCAGGAGCACTGCATAATCCCTGTAGCTGAATAGAATGGTTGATCCCAGGGCCATTATGCCAAATGATAATTTCATGGCGTTATGATAGCCCATCCTGTCCACCAGAAATCCTGTAAATACTGAGACACTGGAGGAACCTATAAAAAGTATGCTGGTTATAAGGCCGACCTGTGTTGCCGTTAGAATATAATAATTCTTGATAAACGGTGCAAGTGGGGCATATGAGGAATCTATGAAATTACCCAGGGCTATAATAAACATGCTCTGGAACACTGCAGGCAGATGCCTGTTTGTAGTTTTCACCATAGTTCCTCCCATTTTAGGCTTATACGTTTTAAATATTAAATATATTTTTAAATGCAGTATTTAGCTCTCAAGCGGGATGCCCCGATCTTTAGAGGAATGAGGAAGTCACTTAAGAATATTTATCATTTTATTTATTGCATAAAATATCCAGGGCAAACATATAGTATATAAAAGCCAGGTATGGAGACCTGTAAGGGTTAAAATACTCATGAACACTGAAATCCTCAGGATTTCCCATGGACATATAGTATATTAAATCAGATGTTTGTAGGTATCTCCATATTTTCGTTTTATCAGTATTTTTACATGACTTTAATCTATTGAAAGCATCTTTCTGCATTGAGTTTCCCAGCCATGCAGATAAGTCCCTCGCGGTATCCGCCCAGGAGATGGTTTTTTCAATGCTTATATTCCCCATAGGCCGGTGATATTTTGAAATATCCCTGATATTCATGGTTTTCAGCCCGTATTCCCTCATATATCCAGGAAGATATTTAACAAATTCAAATATTCCGCTTTCCTTTTTCTGATGCTCGCCAAAGGTTTCATAGTCCATGAAAAGATTCATAATTTCTCCCGGGCTTTCAGCAACCCATTTTATGAATTTATCGGCCGTAAGCGGGTATCCGGGCCACCTGTCATTGGAAAACCTAAAGGATATATTATCACTCATTGGATAATTCCTTAAATATAGATTTATTCCGGAAGGGGTAAGATATCTGTAATCTGGGTTGTGGTATTTTATAATATCGTCAGTTCCCTCGGTAATAATGCTCTTGAACCCCATATTTCTGGCGATCTCGGCTATTCTATTATTATATATGAGCTCGGTATTCCTGAAGGACTCAGGGATATAGTTAAACGTGTCCCTTATAAGCTTCATCTGGTCATTTACCTGTAATGCAAATTCATCCTCGTCCCATATTGATGAAAGTGAGTGAAAGTATGTTTCCCCCATTAATTCACACAGACCAGACTTCACATAATCCTCAATAACATCTATTGTTTTCGGGCTATATTTCAGGGCCTGTTCTATGAATGTGCCTGATAGGGAAAAGGTTGAATGTATGCCGCTTTCCATGAAAGTTCTTGTAGCCGGTATATATGTATTTTCAGATATCCGCCTGAATAATTCCATGTTCTTTTCTTCCCAGAAAACATCCTCTGGCTGTATTTTATCCTGCATTCTCAATGGACGGAGCCTGAATGGCTGGTGCAATTCAAAATAAAAAATTATATCTTCCATACTGATCTGTAAACCTCCAGCGTTTTCATGGCGGATTTTTCCCATGTAAATGACATGCCCTCATATTTACCGTAAAGTGAAAGTGTTTCCATAAGACTTCTATGATTCAGTACAGAAACCACGTATGATGACATCACATCGGTGTCCCAGAAATCCACTTTCAATGCATTGTTCAGGGCTTCCCCGACGCCCGTTGTTCTGCTCATGACTACAGGCGTACCGGATACCATAGATTCCAGGACAGTTATTCCGAAAGGTTCTGAAACAGAGGGTATAACGAATACCGATGATTTTTTATAGTACTCAATAGCCTTCTGGAAATCCACAAATCCAGGAAAATAAAATTTATCCTGAATGCCATGGTTATATGCATATGCCTTCATCTCGTCCAGCATGTCCCCTGTTCCGGCCATTATAAACCTTATGTTGTTTTCATATTCAAGTGCCTTTTTACCCATCTCCATAAAAAATTTTGGGCCTTTCTGGCTTGTTATTCTGCCGAAATATAGTACCTGCCGTTCCCTTCTGAATTTGATCCCAGATGTGTATGCAGATGCCTTTACTCCATTGTATACTGTTGTTATCTTATCAGGATTTATGTGGTAATTATGCGCTACAATATCCCTTGTAAGATTCGATACTGTAATTACTGCATCAGCCTCACTGGCGCCTTCTGCCTCAACCTTCATTATTGATTCCTGTGGATTGAAATATGCAGACCTATCAAACTCCGTGCTGTGGAACGTTACTACCAGTGGAATCCTGTACCTTTTTTTAATTTCAATTCCTGCCCTGAACGTTATCCAGTCGTGGCAGTGTATCAGTGCAACGCCTTCGGGCCTGAAATTTTCTACGACGCGATCATTATAGTCGTTGACCGCTTCAATAAAATTGGTTACATGGGAATAAACGCTGCCGGCTATCCCGGATTTAATTTTAACTGTCCTCACATTGAATGGGTACTGTGGAAAGGAATACCCCATATCAGGAAGATATATATCAACCGGAATAATTTTTCCAACTATGGAAAACACATTGTATGTATGTATTCCAAGTCCCCCGGAGAATGCAGGTGGGAGCTCCCATCCTATCACTGCAACTTTCAACTTGTATCATCCCCAGCAGTGTTTGAATGCCCTGCAATTTTTAAATCCTCGTAATAAGACCTGATCAATTCACCATAACTCCATGCCTGCATCATGCATCCCCTGGGCATTCCCGGGTTTAACCCATCGAAAATTTCCGGTATGTTCTTCATGGAGAATAGGTGAGAAAAATATCGTAAAAGGTCACCGGGAGCATGGCCGTTCTTCACCATGGCAGATATATAGGGACCGGCAAGCCAGGGCCATACAGTGCCGTTATGGTACGCACTATCACGGTCATACTGGTCTCCGGAATAGGTCCCTTTAAATTTAGGGTCCTCCGGGGAAAGCGTCCTGATTCCATATGGAGTTGCAAGATCCTGCCTTGCTTTTTCAAGTAAATCAGGCCTATCCATCAATTGATATGGCAATGAATATGCAAACAGAAAGTTTGGGCGGAATGATAAATCAACAGGGTCGATTACATCCGCAATTTGACCGTTTACAGTGAATCTTTCAGTGAATTCCCTTCTGAACGAGGCTAAAACGTCTTCAACATACTCCTCGACCCTGCTGCCTGTAATTCTGGAAAAATATGAATATGATTTCAACGCATTGTACCACAGTGCATTTATTTCCACCGGCTTTCCCAGTCTTGGTGTGAATGAAATATCGCCGGTTTTTCCATCCATCCATGTCATCTGTGCCGATTTGATATGGATAAATTTTCCATCAAGGTAGAAATCATCATTGCCGTTAAAGTATGCATTCACAATGCTTTTTACCCTGCTGTACATCAGTGAAATAAAGTTTTTATCACGTGAATAGTGGTAATATTTATGCAGGGCATATATGAACCACAGGGAGGCATCGGCAGATCTGTAAAATTCACGGGAATAGGCATTGTTAGGTATAATTCCGTTAACCATCCTGCCAGAATAATTGGTGAATATACGTTTCGCAAATGTATAATTTCCCGGTATGATTACAAGTCCGGGCATTGAGATGAATGTGTCCCGTGTCCAGGGTCCAAACCAGTGGAAACCTGCAATTAAATCATCCTTCAGTTTAAACTTTGCGGAAGAAAATCTGAGGGCGTTAATATCCGGATTTTTCTCTGTGCTTGATCCCAGTTTAGTGATAATATCCCTGATTTCATCAAAATTATTGGTTTGTGCATCTTCCATGGTGATTTTTATATCAAGAGGATTTGTAACCGGATTTATTATAATTTTTCCGGGATTGTATAGGTCCTCCATGCTGTTTGTCCCCCTTTCCTCCTCTACAGGATATATAAAATTATAATACCAGTATCCTTCATTTAGAAAAGACCCGGCCTTTGAAATATGCAGGGTGAAGTTGGAATCGCTGAAATTATAGAAATTCCCTGACTCCGAGAATGAGAATTGCCTTTCACCTGACCTTATAACTTTATGGAAATTTCTGAATGCAAGTAATGGGTACAGTGTAATTTTTTCCGGGATTTTTTCAAAAAACTCATACCTTATTACAACCGTATCTGACCCGGGGTCCATCACAATGGATTTTTTTATGCGGTTTCCATCCACAGTATAATTTATTACAGGAAATGGGAATATGGAAAAATCTTCAATATATTTGCATCCCGTGGGATACACAGTACCTGGATAATAATTTGTATCAAGGCTGTACTGCTTGCCTGAAAACTCCAGTTCTTCAAAGAGCTTCGAGAGTATAACATACCGCTGATAGTCAGCCGGATCTGATACAACTAATATCCCGTGATAGGTCCTTGTGCCAGCAAATGATATGGTGGAAGAGGAGTAAGAACCCCGGGAATTGGCGATTAGCCATTCCTGGTTACAATCCATGAAATCATAACCTTATTTTACTAATAAACATTGCGAGATTTAACAGTCTAAAAATCAGAAATCACAAAAAGCAGGTATAAAATATCAATTAGGAAAGGTTTTAAACCACATACATTATAAGGTAGCATGGTTAGATACCTTCCACTGGGAAACGGTAGAATGCTATTAACATTTGATGAGGATTACCGTATAACGGACTTTTATTATTCAAAATATGCATCTGAAAATCATTCTGGTGGCCATCCTTTTATGTACGGCCTTTCTATAGATGGAAATTTTTTGTGGCTTGATAGGAATGGTTTGAAATTTATGGATTATTATGACCATACAATGGTGGGCACTGTTTTTTATCCCATGGCCGGGATAGATTTTGAAAGCCTTGATATGGTGGATATGTACACCAATATTTATCTACGGCACATAAATATTACAAACGCTTCTAACACAAGAAAGAATGTTAAATTCTTTTTCCATCAGAATTTTTACATTTATGGAAACGATATAGGGGACACTGCCGCATTTTATCCTGATCTTGGCGGTGTTGTGCATTACAAGGAGAACAGGTATTTTCTTGCATCAACACTTGATGATAATAATAAGACCCTCGACCAGTATGCCACCGGCATAAAGGACACAGGAACGCTCAAGGGGACCTGGAAAGACGCGGAAGATAATGAGCTTTCAATGAACCCTGTATCAATAGGTTCCGTGGACTCAGTTTTGAGACACTCAATAGACATCGACCCAGGAAAGAAATTCTCTGTTTATTATTATATTATAGCCGGGGAGGGCTATAAAGAAATACAGAAGATAAAGAGCAATATAAATTTGGATTATCTGAGAAAACTGGAGCGGAGAACAACCAACTACTGGGAGCTATGGTCATCAAAGATTTCCCCGAATCTTGACCCGGATACAAACGCACTCTTCAGGCGGTCGCTTTTCATTATAAAGAGCCATTCAAACGTACTTGGGTCAATAGCAGCCTCCTCTGACAGTGATATACTGAAAATGAGCCATGATGGTTATTATTACATGTGGCCCAGGGACGCAGCAGTGGCCGCATATGCACTTAGTATTGCAGGCCATTCCCAGACAGCCAGGCAATTTTTTGGACTCTCCACATCCCTGATTACCGAACAGGGCTTTATGCAACATAAATATAATATGGATGGCCATCTGGCAAGCAGCTGGCTTCCGCACATTATCAATGGCAGGGAGATATACCCCATTCAGGAGGATGAAACCGCCCTCCTTGTATGGGTACTCTGGGAATATTTCCGGAGATACAATGACATCGGCTTCACGGCACCTTTCTATGAGGGCCTTGTTATAAAGGCAGCCGAATTCATGACGTCTTTTGTAGACGAGGACGGGCTTCCAAGGGAGTCATTTGACCTGTGGGAGGAAAGATACGGAATACATGCATACACAGTGTCAACAACCTTTGCGGCTCTCAAAGCGGCCTCTAATTTCGCCAGTGTTTTCGGGGATCAGGACCTATCAAAAAAATATTCTGCTGCAGCAACAAGGATGTATGAGGCATTCGAGGAAAAGTTTTATTCAGAAGAATACGGAAGATATGCAAGGGCAATAATTGGTGGAAAACCTGATTTTACCGTGGATAGTGCCCTGTCATCCATAGTTATCTTCGGAATGAAAGAGCCACAGGATTCGAGGGTTGTTAGCACAATGGAGGCTATCATGGAAAAACTCTGGGTTAACGGGGTCGGTGGAATAGCAAGATATGAGAATGACAACTATATGCGAATTAAGGAGGACAGCAATGTGCCTGGAAACCCGTGGATCATCACAACACTATGGATGGCAAGGTATTTCATGAAAACCGGCGATCTGGAGAGAGGATGGTCGCTGATAGAATGGGTAAAATCACACAGGCAGAAATCAGGGATTTTCTCAGAGCAGATAAATCCATATACAGGCCAGCCACACTCAGTTTCGCCCCTGGTGTGGAGCCATGCAGAGATGGTTATAACCTTGATGGAATACTCTTCATACTCGCATAATCAGAAGGCATAAATGAATATGATGAAGCCCATGACATTTAATAGAAAATAATATTGAACTAAAATGATGTAACAGGCTTTACTGCAGGTATGTACCGGCAGTATATGAGGCAATGCCAGTGGTATGTTTACATAGAAAACAAGAAAGCCGTTGCATTAGCCTTAAAAGGAACTTATTTTTTAAATATTGAGTTGAAATTACATATCATGGTTTTGAACATAATTCCCGATGAGGTTTCAGATATGGTTGCCAGGGATGAATGTGTCATCATTGATGTCAGGGAACCGTTCGAATACGAAGCAGGGCACATCGAAGGATCCATTCTTGCCCCTATGTACGATATTTTTAATGATATTTCCATTGTAAAAAAATATGAGGGCAAAAAAATAGTTCTTGTATGCAGTTCAGGCCATAGAAGCTACTATACTGGAAAATTCCTGGAGGAGAATGGAATAGAAAATGTTTATAATTTATACAATGGATTATATGGATGGGAAATAGAGGAAAAACCACTTGTTTAACAGGGTTATACCATCTTTCAGCAATGCTGATGGGACTACACCAGCTTTTTGCTGGATGGTAAACCATGTTTTTTATTACTGGTCTATGATAATATATAATACATGCATTAACTATAAATTTTTGCTTTTATTTGCATAGTTTCAGTGCCACGGTATGCTTTAAAAGTAAAGCTGGAGACATCATGCCGTAGCTGTAGAAGAAATTCACTGTTCGCCTTCAATGTTTATAGAAGTGTCCCTGCCCTTTCTGTTGCTGTAGGATATAATAATGAAAACCAGAACTATGACAATAGCCATATAAAGGAATTCAAATCTATCCGGTATAAAATAGCGAAGCGAAACAAAGAAAATAAATCCAATTATAACCCCGGGGACTATAGAGAAGGAACCGGCTGTATTGTCATTGCTTTTGCTATCCTTTACATAAAGCCAGAAAATAGATCCTATCACAGAAATGGCAAACCCTGCGGAGAGTTGCAGTGATAGTGGAAGGCTCAGCCTGTAAAGCGGAAGGTAAGTCTGGTAGCCATGAGCCAGAAGTGAAATAACAGACCGGTATTCCAGTACCCACATATAATTATAGCTGGAGAGGTAAGAAACCGTATTTATTCCAATATCTCCGGCCCTCATATACGCCAGGGTTGCCATCTGCATCAGCAGCATTCCCGTGGCAGTAAAATAGTAGGAAAGCAAATGCCAGAACGTTGTAGAAAATATACCCTGTATTACAAAAAAAGCTATTATAAGGGTGATAACAGTAAGAATCAGTTTATACGATACTGGCATATTAGGAAAGTAGAAAAAATATTTTGAAACAGTGGTAGTATATGCATAAAGTGTTTTAAGGTAAAGGAGGAGAACTGCCAGTACCAGCAATAAGAAAACCACAATGCCATATATTTTTATAAATTTTATCAGTATAAATGCAGCAGTAAAAATCAGAACAAAATACACAATTGTCTGGCTGTAGATTAAATTCCTCATTGCAAATATCATAATAAAATCAGGAACGAATATTATTGCTGCTGCCACTGTAACTGATAATCTGTCCATTTCACGATGCCCCCTTATTCATGCTCCTCCCGTAGTTGTACTCAAAGAGTATCCTCTGCATCATATTGCTCCTGTTCACATATGCACACCGTACGCCCCTGTTTCTTATCCTGCTGGCCGTTCTGGCCAGGCTATTGACCTCCCTGAACCTTGCATCGTGTATCAAAAGTGCATCAAATTCTCCCTCAGGCTTATAGTCATAATATGATTCGTGGTTTACAATAAAAATCGTAAGGTTTCTCTGGTAACCAATACTTTCAGCTGCACTGGATGAGGCTGTTATCAGAAATAACAGGGCATTTTTCTTCTGCTTTTTTTCCAGATATTTAATTGCACTAAGAGGATTGAAATTTCCTGATGGTATCAGGTCAGAGACCTCCCTTTCAAGGCTTTCTATGCTTTTGCCCCCCTTATCAGGAGGTATGTAAACCTTTATCGCATCTGAATATAGGAGGAAACCAACATTATCCCTGTTTTTAACCATGAAGTATGAGGAATTGATTATGTCCAGCACTGCCCTGTCGTATATTCGGTCGCTGGATCCATAATTCATGGATGTACTGTAATCCACAATAAAAATTATGGTAATTTCCCGCTCCTCCTCCATCTGTTTCACAAGTAGATTGTTGTTTGCCTCATCGTATCTAGACCACACTATGAATCTCGGGTCATCGTCGAATGTATATGGCCTCACGCCGTAGAGATTATATCCCTGACCCACTTTGTGTGAATAATGATTTCCGAATGTGTATAAAAAACTGCTGAGCATTTCGCTCCTGCTGGATTTTATATCTGACATGGATGGCGAAATATGGATCTCAGACCTGCTGAGGAAGGTTTTCTGAATAGAGGCAATATGGAATAGGTCGGATACTGTTATCCTTATATTTCCGAACTGGTATTTCCCTATATACCGGGGAACTATCCAGTATTCTATATCGTGATAACCATTTGCAGGAATCCTTATATTGCCACCTGTATTGCCGGAAATTTCCAGTATATCTATGCCCTCATCAAAGAAATGGACTGTTACAGGGTATTTATTTCCATTTACAAAATGGAGGGTTATTTTGAATTTTCTGTTTTTTCTGAATTTTACAGTATCTGACTCCCGTTTGACAGATATTCTGGAAACAACCCCTGATCCATATATGTTGAAATAAATAACCTCAAAGGCAACAGTAAAAAAAAGCAAAACAGCCAGTATAATATAATATTTATAGCCAAGCAGCAGTGATTCTATGATCCCGTATGTTAAAAGTGCCAGTATTGCATAGCCAGGCTTTTTTATCATCGGGGTACCTCTACCGAGTTAATTATTGAATTTATAACATTGTACACTATTTTCTTATAGTCTGAATCTGAGTCCATCAGGGCCTCAGGACGCAGTATTAAACGGTGGTTAAGTAATTCCTTTGCCATGAAGATTACATCTTCAGGTATCACATAGTTCCTTCCGCTCAAAAGAGCGTTTGCCCTGGCTGCGTGAAGGTATTTTACAGCCGTACGCGTGCTTGCCCCAACAAATACCATGTCCGATTCTCTTGTTTTCCTTATAATATTTATGATATATTCTATTATATCTTCATTGACGTATACATTTTCAACCATTTTTCTAAAGCCCATAATCGTATCAGAATCGAGTTTACTATAAGCCTGAATACTATTTTTATACGCAGATGCAAGTATTCTCACCTCATCCTCCCTATCAGGGTAGTCCAGATAGTACCTGAACAGAAAACGATCCATTAATGCCTCTGCAAGCGGGAACGTGCCTTCCTGCTCTATGGGGTTCTGTGTGGCTATTACAAGAAAGGGTGATGGCAGCTGTGTGGTTATTCCGTAAACTGAAACCTGCTTTTCCTCCATGGCCTCCAGCAGCGCAGACTGAACCTTTGGCGGTGTTCTGTTTATTTCATCGGCCAGAACAATATTTGAAAACACAGGCCCTTCCCTGAATTCCATTTTCCGGGTTTCAGGGTTGAAAACCATGTTTCCTGTTACATCCGAGGGGAGCATATCAGGGGTGAACTGGATTCTCTTGAACTGCAGCCCCAAATGCTTTGAAAATTCCGACGCCAGCATTGTCTTGGCCAGACCCGGTACTCCCTCCATTAGAATATGGTTATTTGTGAAAAGTGAGATCAGCATGAAGCGGACTATTCTTCTGGAACCTATCACCTTTTCATCAATTGATGTTTCCATATCCATTGCTATATCCCTTACTGTTTTTGTTTCTTCTTCCATTCCTCATACACCTCCTCGTTGATTATAGACATCTTCAGATTCCTCATGCTTTCAAGATCTTGCAGTAAATTCATGAGATATTCGTCTTTCAATCTAACTGCACGCTTCCTCATGATGCTGCTGGATGACGAAGCTGCCTGAGAATTATACTTATTGTATTTTTTTACCATGGTGCGGTATTCCTTCATTAATGTGGATATTTTATTCATATCACTGTCTATCATAGTAATATAACGGGAAAAATCACCGGATTTTATCAATTCAAGCTCCTTAAGAAAATCAGTCTCATATATTTGCAGGTCTATTTTATGGATAACCTCCTCATCATCATATTTCCGGAATTTGCGTGAATGCACTGTAACAAAAACTGTTAGAACCACCAGAATCATTACCGGATAAAGGAATTTGACCCCTGTGCTGTAATCCGAGATTGTGTGTAATAAATCAATTCCCACCGGAATCACCGTTATAGAATAATTTCATCAAATCCATATAATTGTATATATCCTTTACGGGGTCTATTATGTCTTTTTCTTCCAGTTTTTCCCAGTTATAGTTTCCAAATCTTGCGATTTCATAATAATTAAAGTAAAAAAGTGCAATCTTCTTCATGGCAAAAAATCTTGTGTGTTCTCTATCATTTGTTTTCCCCTCCTTATCCTCATTATCTGCTTTTTCAGGATATTTGGATTCCGCAATTATCGCCTTGATTGCAATATTGTCTGTCAGGGACTCTTCATTTTCGGGCTTAACGCCGAAGTTTGCCATTTCCCCAAGTATAAATTCCCGGTTTGACCCGTACAATGGTGATCCGAAATATCTTGCATAGTCACTTTTCAGGTTGGCATACCCGTATAACACGGCTTCTCTTCTCTCATTATTGCCTATTTTTCTACGCATCTCCTTTATTACAGGTATATCGTCAACTGTTTTAATCTTTAAAACAGTTTTTTCCTGTGGCATCTCTTCTACAATTTTGTTTGAATTTTTCCTGAACAACAATTAAATCACTCCGAACTGTAATTCCCGTTTCCATTTACAGTGTATGCCAGCACATAAAGCTGCATTCCACCTGTTTCATCTGCAACAGTATTATTAATATCGAATTCAACTGTAATGGACCTTGATGATATGGCCAATGGATTGCTTAGATTGAATTCAGAATTTGCCATTGAACCAGCCACGGTTTTTGATCCAGAGCTCTGAACAATTGTGGCATATGATGTGCTACCATTGAACTTTATATTTTTCAGTTCCATTCCTGCAACCAGGCTATTACTGGTAGAACTGCCGGTGTAGTTCAAATAAAGAGTTTTTCCACTGCTATAATTTTCAGTTCCGCTGAGGGTGAAGTTATTGTTATTTATAGTTAGATTGATTCCGTAATAGGGGGTTCCGGGAGTTAAATAGATATCTTTTGTATCAAGAGTTTTTCCTGAAACCATTATATTCAAGAAGTTATTTCCTGCATGAGCCCTGTGAGCACCATTGCTGTATGAAGTTCCTGACAGTGTGTAAGAATATGGAAATCCTGTATTATCGGTAATGTTTACAGATATTATATATGCTTTTACGGTTTCTCTTGAATATCCACTATGGGTAACATTCAGAGTAAACGATTTGCTAACAAAATTTGGATTTGTGTAGAAAAATCTATACATACCCGAAGGAATGGAATAATTGTAATAAGTTCCTGATGAATTTGAGGTAATGTTTGTATTATACAGGGTAAAAATACCACCGTAAGCGTTCAGTGTGGAGTTATCCACAGCCACACTCCCATTTAATCTATAGTCGCTGCTTAACTCTACAGTTTCGGCATATATTTGCCTTTTTACCATATGGAAGTTTATGGTTCCCGTTCCATTTGCCGTGTTGTAGCTAATAGCACTGGAATTATAATAAAGCGTGTATGCTGATATTGTATAATTCCCCGAATAGTCGAGTGTTATATTATCTTCACCGCTACTATTAGTAAATCCAGAATACTGGTAAACAGCCGAGTTCTGATCTATCAAAGCAACAAACTGTTTATTGGCAAGATCTTTACCAAGATTGAGTGTTATATTTACATCATGTATTGAATTTATATCATTGTTACCGGCACCGGATGAAATGCTTTTATTGCTCAAATAAGGTACTGTATTTGAAATATTGACGCTGTTAGAGGCTATGGCAGCCATGCTACCTATATCTGAAAGCCCGGGACCAATGCTTGCTACCGGTGTGATAGCCTGATTTTCTGTAGTATTTTTATTAAGGTCGATAGATGTTGTATAGTTGCTGAAACCTGGAGAAGAGTAGGTTATAGAGTAACTTCCTCCCGGCAGGATAGTGCAGAATGTACCGTTCTTACTATAATTCAACTCTCTGGACATTGTAGAATTTTTTATTATAACAGTGCCATTCACCGGAAGTCCATTATACAGATTTGATATGTTGCCACTCAGGGTATAATTCCTATTTGAAAACGGTAAAGGATGGGTGCCGTGAGATGTGGTATTGTTTCCCTGCCCATTTATAAGGCGGTCCACGGGGTGATATTCTGGATATGCTATATTAGCACCTGCAAATACCATGATTATCAAAATTGCACTAATCCCCATTGCCAGTAAAACCTTATGATTCAATGATAGAATTAATACTATATATACTTATAAATGTTTCGTATGAACTTATATATCACCTGAAATAAAATTATCTACTCCGGAAGATAAATTCTCCCAGAGTTAACAGTTGCCTATCAATTATTATATACAATCATATAATTACAGGGTAATGAAATTTTTAGCCTATTTCGGTCATCTCAACATTGACGTAAATATAGGTGTAAGTTCCCTACCAAAACCTGGAGAAGCCAGAGGCGTTACAGGACTGAAAGAGCAATTTGCTGGCACAGCGGGCAATTTTGCATATGTGGCTCATTCACTTGGACTTGAATTCGATCTATACTCCTCGGTGGGTGGCTCTACCCATGTTCCGTATATTGAAAAATTCAAGGAATTGGGTATCAGTACTGAGCATGTGGACATAATACCAGATGCAATGGGCCCTATTTGCTATATCCCGTCAGATGGAAGGGAGCAGATAGCTTATATGTTTCAGGGTCCTATGAATGACTGGAAACCATCTGTAAATTTTCAATATGGAACTTATAAACACATAAACATAGGCACCGGACCTGTTAAAGAATATATAAAAATAATAGAAAGGGAAAAATCAGCAGATATAATATTTGACCCCGGGCAGGAAATATGGTATACATATTCAGGTGAAACTGCGAGGTATATGGTTGATCACAGCCACATGCTAATCATGAACAGGAAAGAATTTGAACACCTCAAAGAAATGACTGGCCTGGATGAACAGGATATTAATAGAACTGTAGAGGATGTAATTGTTACCGAGGGTGCAGAGGGAGCTGTACTGATCCAAAATGGTAAAAGTCTGCGGATACCGGGATATAAGGCAGAAAATATAAATGATACCATTGGAGCGGGAGATTCTTTTAGAGCCGGACTTTATGCTGCCCTGTATAGAGGAGTGGAACTGAAAAAGGCCATAAAGTTCGGAAATATTACTGCCGCTAAGGCCATAGAAAACCCGATCAGTCAATTTAACCTTACATACAGCGCAATTTATGATGTTGTCTCAGCTATTAAAGTGTAAAATCCACTTTTGCCATCTCTGAAAATACATGAAAATCATAGCCAGATACATCAAATGGTAGGAATCTCTCTGTTATGGTTATGTAACCTCCAGCAATTATTCTATCTAAATCCTCTGGGTTAGAATATACCGCAATTCCATGCCTAGTTTTTTCATTTATCCCGCATTTTTCTATTGCCACATTGATCTGATTTGTGCGGGCAATGTACATCAGAAGTACTGTTCCAGGGAACCGTATCTTTTCATTATGTAATATATACCTGTCAGTTTTTCTTATTGCCTCCATTACCTGAACCTCAGAAATAATATTACTTGAATCTATCAGTTGAAAAAGTCCATGGGTGTTTTTAAAAAATTCAAAAAAATGTTCATCAAATTTATTTAAGGTAAAATAGGAAATTTTATGCAACATTTGTGCCCCTTCTCTGAACGGGCTTTTTGATATCGCTTGCTGGATTTACTATGTCCTTTATCTTTTGAAGGAATTTATCTTTTTCAGGACCGGTTATAAGGGCGTTTTCAAGAACGTCTTCTATTCTTGTTGCCGGGATAATCTGAATCTTGTCCTTATGTGCCTCGTCCAGTATGATATCATTGAAATTGGATGCGGGAACTATAACCTTGGAAAGGCCTGTATCTATGGCAGCTTCAACCTTTGCAGTAACTCCGCCTACAGGCAGGACATCACCACGAACACTGAGTGAACCGGTCATAGCAACTGTCTGGTCAACCGGAATGGATTCCAGAGAAGATATAACAGCTGTAGCTATGGAAACACTGGCTGAGTCTCCCTCAACACCCTCATATGTTCCGATGAACTGTATATGGATATCCACATCTGCAACATTTTTACCACTGATCTTCTTTATAACAGCAGAAACATTCTGCACTGCCTCCTTGGCTATTTCACCAAGTTTGCCTGTCGCATATACCATTCCGTTATGGGGATGCTGTGCCTGTGTTATCTCGGCAACTATAGGCATAACAACCCCGGTAAAATCAGACATATCTGAAGATCCCATAACAGCCAGCCCGTTTACCTTTCCTATTGCACTTCCACTACCAGTGAACATTTTATAGAGTTTTTTGACCTCTATGGCCCTGTCTGCTATCTGCTGTTCAACTGGTTTGCTTAGTGATCTTGCCTCGTTTACATCATCTGCAGTCACAATAGCCTGCTTGCCTGTTACAGCTATATCTCCGGCAACCCTGACAAGTCCGCCAAGTTCCCTGAGCCTCAATGTTAACCTGCCCTTTCTACCAGCACGTTTCTGTGCTTCTTTGAGTATCTCAGTGATTGCACCGGAATCAAAAGGAGGTATTTTTTTATCTTTGGCGATTTCCTGGGCTATGAACTGAACGACTTTCTTTCTGTTGTCGTCGCTATCCTCCATGGTATCGTTCATGTAAACTTCATAACCATATCCTCTTATCCTTGATCTCAGGGCTGGATGCATGTTTCTTATTGCGTCCAGATTTCCTGCCGCCACAAGCACAAAATCACATGGAACAGGCTCTGTCTGTACCATGGCACCTGCGCTCCTCTCGCTCTGGCCGGATATTGCGAAACGTTTTTCCTGCATGGCAGTTAACAGGGCCTGCTGATCCTCTGGCCTCAGAAGATTGATTTCATCAATGAAGAGAACACCTTTGTCGGCTTTCTGCATGTTTCCTGCCTCGACTCTCTCGTGCGCAGGTGTTTCCAGCCCACCTGACTGGAACGGATCATGCCTTACATCTCCAAGAAGCGCTCCGGAATGTGCTCCTGTAGAATCTATGAAGGGTGGCTTATCATTGGGATTATGGCCTACAAGCAATTTTGGAACCATGGCCCTTTCCATACGGGCTGCAGGATTCATTGCCATGATTATGTACAGGAATGCTGCTCCTATAATGGCAAGGAATAAAATTTCTATGGCGGTTCCCTCTAACGTCGGGCTCGTTATCCACAGATATATGGCAAGGATAGCACCAAGTAAAATTATGGATAAAACTATGAATAGAAGACTTTTAGACCGGTCCTTCTTTTCACGTTCAGCCTTTATCTGGTACTGTCTTAATATTTCCTTGCCCTTGCCTGCAGGAAATGTCTTGATTTTGGGTTTATTTGAATCTTCTGGATTCGGAAAACATAGTATATCCTCGAGGTCTTCTTTAGGTAAGAAATCAACCATAGATTGGGCAAGCATAGACTTACCAGTACCGGGTTCACCGATAAGCAGCACGTGTCTTTTCTGCATTGCTGCCTTTTTTATTACCTCACCGGCATGCTCCTGCCCGATGACCTGGTTAAAAAGAAGTTTGGGAACCTCAATTTCCTTGGTGCTTTTTATGCCTAAATTAGACACCCATTCTTCAACATCATCATCTTTAGCGTCCACGTTATCATTATCTAATCCTAATAATTAAGCTTTCCTATACTCTTTTAACTAGTCAGTATTTATAACTAAACACGTTTCAATGGCTCTGGGCAATTCCACATTATTTCCATACGTTAACATAGGAATAATCAATAAATATATATTTTCTGTAACGTTATCAATATATGGAAGATATAGAAATAGTTGATTCGAAAATTACAAAGATATTTGATTCCCGGGGAAATCCAACAATTGAGGCAACGATTTTTTTGAATTATGCATCTGGAACGGCCTCTGCCCCGGCAGGTGCCAGCACAGGCAAAACGGAGGTTAAGGCATATCCTGCCAGTAACATTGATAAAAGCGTGGATTTTTACAATAAGCATATAAAAAATGCCCTTCATGGTTTTAATGCCATAAATCAGGGCGGATTTGACAGACTGCTGCATGAGCTTGATGGAACAGATGATTTTTCGAATATGGGAGGAAATCTTGCCACAGCACTTTCCATGGCAAATGCCAAGGCGGTGGCCAACTATCTTGAGATACCGCTGTACAGGTATGTTGGTGGCCTGAATCCTGCAATACCACGCCCCATGGGCAATATAATAGGGGGTGGAAAACACTCAAAGAATGGCACCACTATTCAGGAATTCTTGGTATCTTCTCAGGGAAAGACATTCTATGATTCTGTTTTTTACAATATAATGGTACATAGAAGGGTGGGAGAAAAACTATCTGAAAAGCTCAAGGGGCAGAGCGTGGGCCTGGGAGATGAAAAGGCATGGACTGCAGATGTTTCCGATGAAGAAGCAATAGAAATAATGAAGGAAGCAGCCGGAGAGATATCTTCTGAAAACAAGATAAAAATATATCTCGGAGTGGATTTTGCAGCTGATTCATTCCATGAGAATGGTAAGTACCATTACAAAAAGTCTATAAAAACAAGGGATGAGCAGATTGATTATGCAATATCATTGAACAGGGATCACGGGTTTTATTACATAGAAGACCCGCTGTATGACAGCGATTTTGAAGGTTTTGCAGAGATAACCAAAAGTATAGGTAAGAATGCCATGATAGTGGGTGACGACCTGTACACCACCAATGCAACAAGGATCCAGAAGGGCATAGAAATGAAATCCACTAATGCAGTGCTGATCAAGGTAAACCAGATAGGCACCCTTTCCGATACAGTTACATCAGTAAAACTGGCAACAAAGAATTCCATGGACACCGTGGTTTCCCACAGAAGCGGAGAGACTACAGATGATTTTATTGCATCCCTGGCAGTAGCGTTCAATTCCAGATTTATAAAAACTGGAACAATAGGGGGAGAAAGGCTGGCGAAACTTAATGAAGTCATAAGGCTTGAAGAAGATCTGGTATAAAAATGCTGAACATAATGGGTTTAGGGCTCAGGGGAATAAAAAGTATCACAGTGGAGGAATTAGAAATTCTCCAAAAATCTGATATGGTTTATTTTGAAACCTATACTTCCGTTTCCCCGGAAACTACATTCAACTCTTTGAGGACCCTATGCAGGGGAACGCTGGCCGAGGCAAATAGAGAATTTATTGAAACTGGGACAGAAATCTTAAGAGAGGCAAAAAATAAAAATGTAACACTTCTGGTAACCGGAGATGCACTTTCTGCTACAACACACAATGAAATCAGGCTCGAAGCAGAAAAACTTGGGATTACCGTTAATATATTTGAAAACGCATCAATTATTACTGCCTTTATCTCAAAGACCGGCCTGTTTAACTACAGGTTCGGCAACATAGTTTCCATGCCCTTTGTATATGAGAATTTCTTTCCTGTCAGTGTCTATGATAAAATCTATTTAAATTATTCAAATAATATGCACACACTGCTGCTGCTGGACCTGTCAAATGGAAAGACCATGCCCGCATATCAGGCCCTGTTGACACTGGAAGGAATGGAAGAAAAGAGAAAAAAGGGAATGATAAGCGATGCTACCGAAGTAATTGTGGGGATAGGCATAGCATCCGGTAATGAAAAAATAATAAATTCCAGCATAGGGGACATTATCAGGACAAAACCGGAAGGATCTCCTGCATCAATAATCATACCTGCCAATCTAAATGACAAAGAAAGGGAGTTCCTTGATGTTTTCTCCAGCAGAGAATTATAAAAATATGTATCATAAAAAACATATAGTATTTTTATATTAATATCAAAGGTTGAGATAATGATAGATGTAAAACTTCTGAGGTCTAACAGTAAAATATTCTATGATTCATGCAGAGCCAGGGGCTTTGATACGAAAGTTCTTGATGAATTTTTCACTATTGATTCAAAATGGAAGGAGAACCTAAAGGCCATAAATGACTACAAACATGAGAAAAATACTATAAGCCTTGATATTTCAAGAATGGTAAAGGCAGGTAATGATGAGACCGGGAAGTTGAAAAACAGTGTAAGGGAAATTAACGAGAAAATCAGCAGTATAGAGCAGGAACAGAAAATCATAGAAAGCCGTAGGGATGAACTGGTACACCTTATACCTAACCTTCTGGCGGATGATGTACCTGTATGTTCCGGCGATGACAATAGTAAAATTGTAAAATATTACGGCCATGCAAGGGTGTTCAGTGAGGACGAGGATTATTTCAAAAAGAACAGTATGGATGCCACAGATTACGAAATCATGCAAAGCAGGCCAGTTGACCATCAAACACTCATGGAAAAATATGACCTGGCCGATCTTCAGAGGGCCGGCAAAATAGCAGGTTCCAGATTTTACTTCCTGAAAAACCGGCTATTCAAGCTGGAACTGGCACTCATCAATTATGCGGTCGACTTTCTTTCCCAGAGAAATTTTACTGTTATGGAGCCGCCGTTTATGATTAATTATGCTTCCATGTCCGGTGCCACAGATATAGAGACATTCAAGGATGCGCTGTATAAAATAGAAGGCGATGACCTTTATCTCATTGCAACTGCTGAGCACCCCCTTGCGTCAATGCTTGCCGGCGAAACCATGGAGGAAAGTGAACTGCCATTGAGGCTGAGTGGCGTTTCACCGTGCTTCAGAAGGGAGGCAGGTGCACATGGGAAGGATACTAAGGGCATATTCAGGGTTCACCAGTTCAACAAGATAGAGCAGTTTATTTACTGCAAACCGGAAGATTCGTGGGATTACTTCGATGAGCTGGTATCCAATGCAGAGGATATTTATAAAAGCCTCGGGCTGCCCTATAGAATTGTAAATATATGTTCAGGCGATCTCGGAAGCCTGGCAGCAAAAAAATATGATATTGAGGTATGGTATCCTTCCCAGGGAAAGTTCAGAGAGGTTGTCTCAGCATCTAACGATACAGATTACCAGGCGAGGTCGCTTAATATCAAATACAGGACTCCGGATGGAAATAAATTTGTACATACACTGAACAGTACTGCAATCGCAACAGAGAGGGTGCTTGTTGCAATAATGGAAAACTTCCAGGAGGAGAACAGTATAAAGGTTCCGGAAGTTCTGGTGCCATACACAGGGTTCAGTGAAATATCTATGGAGGTAAGGTAATGGCAAAATCTAAATCGAACATGGCTGCAAAAAGGGATCAGATATTAAAAATAGCATCAGAGGTCATAGTAGGAGTAATATTGGCCATACTTTCCGGTTTTCTGGCAGACCTATTCATTAACATGTTTCTGCCGCAGTACAAGTCCTATGAAGTGTTCATAGTAGAAAGCGTCCACGCAGTAATTATACTGATAGTTGGATTGCTGATAGTTGGATCCTTTATCAAATACCTCAGGGAGGTACTGATAAAAACCAACCGTGGACTTTACGGGATATCGCTGGTAGTTAGAATTATTTTTTATATTATTATACTTGCTCTGGTGATGAGTGCATTCCATGTTAGCGTTACAGGAATACTGGCAGGGAGTGCAATAGGCGGTGTTGTACTGGGGCTTGCTGTCCAGACGGTTGCCTCCAATGTTCTTTCCAGTGTATTTGCAACATCTTCCAACGCCATAAAATTCGGTGAGGTCATATCGGTCAACTCATGGGTATGGAGCGTAGAAACAACAGGAAAGGTTATAGATGTCAAAACTCTGTTTTCAAAGATACAGACAAAGGACAACAACGTAATATACCTGCCGAATTCAGAAATACTTGGAAACAGTGTTATAACTGAATTCAGAAATACTGGTAGCAATTATGTCTATCCTTTGAATATAACTGCACAGGCAGATGTCCCTGCTGACAAAATACTTGAAGAGGTAAATGCAAGAGATGACCTTAAGGATATGAAGTTCTTCCTTACCAGTAAAAACGGCATCAGCAATACATTCGAGGCTTTGATATCATTCAATGAGGTTACTGAAATAAATGAGAAAACTGCCAGGGCGAATATGGCAATAGATGGCGCATACTGGGATATAAAATCAAAATTCAATGTGCTAGGACCGAATTCAATGTATGAAGGGTCAGAGATTGTTTACCCGGTTACAGTAACACTGAATTCCGATGTTTCGTCTGAAAAATTAATTGAAGAAACTGGAAAATTGCTACCGGATACCGAAATAATTCTTCTGACAAGGGGGGCAGGAACAAATGTCTTTCTTGCGAAGGTTAAATTATCCGGAAGGACCATGGAGAAAACTATAAACGAGACAAATCTTGCCTTCGAGAAGGCATACGGTGAATTGAAAAGGGAAAGTGAGCCAAAGACAGATGATAAAAAGCCGGATGACAGTAAGCCAGGTAATGGAAAACAGTAAATTGTTTATCTGGCAAAACTTTATAAAACATTGTTTTAATTTGTTATAAGAATGAAAAGTATCAACAAAATTTTTGAGTTACAGAACTATCTTACCAGTACATTTGTGGGCAGGGAAGATGTAATAAACGGCGTACTTGCTGGATTGATATCGGGGGAGCCAACACTGCTGGTTGGCCCACCGGGAACAGCCAAAACGTCCATAATAGATACAATGAGCAAGCTTATGAACGCCCGGTATTTTTATTATCTCCTAACAAAGTTTACTGAACCGGAAGAATTGCTTGGACCCATAGATATAAATGCTCTCAAAAACGGGGAATACAGGAATATCATAACAGGGAAATTGCCTGATGCAAATATAGTGTTTCTGGATGAGATATTCAAGGCAAGTTCGGCCATAAGAAATACCCTGCTTGATATAATGCTAAACCGCAGGCTTCCCAATGGGGGCATAATGATGGATCTGGATCTTCTGGGCATTTACTCTGCAAGCAATGAAATTTCTGATGATGAGGAGGATATGGCCCTGTACGATAGGTATCCCATAAAGGTGTTTCATGGTTATGTAGAAAGAACTATTCTCAGGGACCTGCTGGATAGGGGTATAAACATGGAAGCCCGGAAGGATGAGGAAAAACCGTTTATAACTATAGAAGAAGTCAGAAATCTTCAAACAGAGGCAGTGGAAAGGCTGAACCATCTCAGGAACATAAACAGTGACGTTATAGACAGATACATGGAAGCATTGTTCCAGCTGGAGGAAAATGATGTTGTGCTCAGCGACAGAAGGAAAATAAAACTTTTGAAGATAGCATCTGCCTTCAGCATACTGATGAACTCGAAAGTCATTACAGGTAATGATATAGCCATGGCGCTGCGGTACAGTGCAGATAGCGAGGATTACAAACCGAAAATAGAGGCAGCTATAATTGATTCAAAACTGGAAAATAAATCGGAGATTGTACAGAAGGCAGAAACCACCATGGAAGAAACAAAATCCCTGATACAGGCCACGGAAGATGCTATAAACAGGAACTCACCATACAACGTTGTTCTGGATCAGCTGAGTCTTCTTGAGATTTATATAAAGAAGCTGGAAAAAATGAAGTTCGATCTGGGCAGTGACAAATCTCCTTACCATAAGGATATTGTAAACAGGATAAACTCATCTCTCAACTTTGCCGGGGAACGATATGAAAAACTCAAGGGAAGATGATTGAAATGGAGAATTCCACTAAAAGCAATATAACTGGCATACCTGAAAACAGCTCGGTCTACAGGATTACCATGGAGAGGCTAGTAAGACGGGTAAATATAAATCTTGACCGGAATACGGCAGAAGAAATAAAGACAGCAGCATCAGACCTCTACTTTTTATTCTATTCAGGTATTACAGGGGTCAGCAGAACAAGGAATAAAAATGAATTTATGGAAAGTGTCAGGCTCAAGATGGAATATATGACAAAAACCAAGGATTTTAACCAGGCAAAAACATATTCCATGCTCAACGACAGGCTATCAATGCTCTACAGTATAAATTTTATGAAGGAGCTTAATAGCAATGCAAAAAAGAATATGAACAGGAATGGAAATTCAGATCCGTCGCTTAACTCAAAAACCGTCGAAAAATCCATGGAAGATGCCTCAAGAAAGATGGAAACGGCGCATGAAATTGAAAAAATAGTAAAGGACAGGACGCCGGGCGGGTCTACAGGACAGAAGGAGGGATTATCTGTAGAAAGCCTAATTGACCTTACTGACAGGGCAATGAACGTAGAAAATGCAGATAAGATACTTACAATGGCGAATAAACTCGTTGACATAATGCCCAGGTATACAAAAAAAATGCGGGCATATTCAAATACAGGTGAACTTGCTGGATATTATAAGACCAGGCACATATCAAATGTCCTGTCAAGGGAACTGGCAATGCCGGACGAAATATTTTATTCCAAAATGATTAACGGGTTTACCGGGAAAGAGAAACGGCTTTTGAGCCCTGGTGCGTACTATGTTCTTCTTGATAAAAGCGGAAGTATGTATGAAGGCGACAAAACACTATGGTCCAGATCTGTTGCCCTTGCACTGTTCAGGATAGCCCGGAGCAAAAGGAGAAAGTATTTTTTCAGGTTTTTTGATAACAAGCCCCATGACCTTCTTTACAGCCCACTGGATATAGTAGACAATATACTCACTGTCGAGGCAAACAAGGGCACCTGCATAGAATGTGCTTTGAGAACTGCATTAAAAGACCTGGAAAACGGGCATATCGCTGATGAAACAAATACTATCATAATTATTACTGATGGAGAGGACCGGGTGAATGCAGATGATATTTTCAGGAAAGATTCAAGGACAAAACTCATAACCGTCATGATAAATGGATATAATGAAGGATTGAAAAAAATAAGTACCTCGTACATGGATGCAAAATTAAACCAGTCAGGGGCTCTTGAGCTCCTGGAGCTTGCAAGGTCAGTCTAACTTTTTAAGCACGTTTCCGAAGGCTTTTAACCCGGAAATCATTGCATTCAATCCTGCTGCAACCTCAGGGTCCTTGAGCATCCCCATTATTTTTAGCACTGAAAGTGGCCGGGACCCTGATGCGCCTTCACGAACTGCCTCAGCAATACCCTGACCATTGAAAGAGATAGCCTTTATCATATCTGACATTTCCCTGTTGGAGAGCAGAAATAACGCTGAAATCAGTGTATTCCCGGATTTTGATATGGTTTCTAGCATATCCTTTGATGTAAATGCCCTTGCGAAAAATGCCAGATTGTCCGGGATTACGTCGCTGCTGATATAATCAAGCGCTTCAACTAGCCCGGCCGCCTTCAATCTCTCCATTAACCTGAGAAATGCAAGAACAACGTCCATATTGTTCTCAAGTGCAGACTCTAACTCATTATCCTTCAATAAATCATCATTTCCATTCATAACAACCACCTAAAGTATGCCTCTTATTATCGAGGAGAAATATGTATCCCCAGAAATATATTTAAGAAAATAATCCGTTTTTGATGCAAAATTTACAAAGGGCTTGGAATAGTAATCAAAGGACAGGGTAAACCCTGTTTGGCCAGGATATACACTGGAACATCCCATAAACCCGTCAAATTTGTCTTCATTGTAAGTTCCATCTGTGTCTGATGCGATTCTTCCTGCAACATAGGCAGCCTCCGAATGCCCCAGGGCACCGACCTTCATTGGAAAATTAGCAGCATCGCCAACAACGTAAACATTGTCATAGTCCCTGTACCTCATTGTAAATTTATCCACATCAATGTATCCATTTCCGGCGCCCATGCCCGATTCCATTATAACCTTCTGCCCCATATGGGGAGGTATCAGGATAAGCGTATCATAATCAATAGATTCACCACTTTCTGATATTATGACATGCTGATCTGGATCGACATTTTGTGTTTTGAATTTTGGAACGAAATTTATTCCAAGGTCTGAAAATCCTTTTTTTTCAAGGTCAGAAACGTTTTTAAAGGGAAGGACATCATCCATTGGAACTATGAGGGTTATTTCACTTTTGCCCCTTACACCCTTCTTTCTAAGTAAAGCATCAAGCCCGAAAACAAACTCTTCAGGTGCAACAGGACATTGGAAAGGAATACTTGCAGGGCCAACTACTATTTTTCCACCTTTTATGGTTTTTAGTTTTTCTCTCAGTTTTATAACATGTTCCATATCATAAAAATGATAAATATCACTGTTATATCCCGGAACATTTTCAGGAACAAGCCTGTCTCCTGTTGCAATAACAAGGTAATCATACTCCAGAATTGCACCGTTTTCCAGAATAACCTGCCTGTTATCGGGATTAATCTTTTTTGCCATGGACTTTATTCTCTTGATGCCGTAATTTATAAGCGAATCAGTGGGTTTAACGGTGTCCCTGTAATCAATACCATAAAATGGTATAAGAACACCCTCTGGCTTGAAGTAGGTTTTATCAGAATCGCCTACAATGGTTATTTCAACATCATTGCCTGTACGCATTCTCAATTTATTTGCGGTTATTATTCCTGCATTGGCATCTCCCAGTATAATAACATTAATTTTATTCATACATGATAAGTCTCCATGATTATTTAAATTATTTCCTGATTATGATATCCTGTAATTAGTTCCCATATATACTTATTGTTCCTTAACATTTAACTTGCCTCCCTTTTCCTCATATGCCATGGCAGGTGTTACAACCGGCCTTCCATCTATGGACAGTGACATATGCCTTCTCTTATAATTATAGTAATACACTACCTCTTCCCATGTGGAGAAGTATGGTTTCAATGGCTTTACTGTACCGTTTAACCTTTCCAGTTTGCCATTGGTCTGTGGATGGTCTACCCTTCCAAGTATGTGTTTTATTCCATTATTATCAAGGTATTCCTGGAACTTATTATGGTCTCCAGGTATACCGTTCTTTCCATTGGAGAAGAACTGTGTTCCATGGTCTGTAAGTATTTCTAATGGCTTGCCGTATAATTCTATAGCCCTTTCCAGTGTTTCTATTGTATTGTCTATGGTCTCTTCACTGTATACTCCAAATCCTACTATGAACCTGGATGCATCATCCGCGATAATGATTAACTTCTCTTCATCACTGTACCTGGACCAGTCTATATGCCACAGTGTATTGCTGTGCTTTCTCTCATACTTTACATACTTCCTCTGCTTTTTCTTATTATGATTCTCATCTACCATGTTATATTTCAACAATACCCTGTATATAATATTGTGGGATATCTTAATTCCTGATTCCATAAGGTAGTTCTCTATTGCCATTGGTCCTGACAATGGATAATTATACCTTATTCCTATTATCAGTTCCTCTATCCCCTGATCTATGACTTTCTCTTTCCTTCCTGGTTTGTATAATTCTGTTTTATTGCAGTTGATGTAATTGTAATAGATCTTATTGATATATCTTGTACTTACCCTGTATATTGCTGCTAATTCAGCAGATGATACTCCTTTCTTTTTCTGATTTATTATGTATTTTAATTTCTTATTGTTTAACTTCACCCTGGGTTTAGAGTTTCTATCTATATTTAAGTGATCTTTAAATAGGAACTCAATTCGGGATAACATAGATGAAGAATT
>JAJZXS010000009.1 GCA_021806295.1 Thermoplasmata archaeon | reverse complement strand
GTCATAGATCTTTTCCTTATACTTGGTTCAGTGTTCCTGATACTACATGAATATCTCTTTGCCATAGTATTCATAGGATTTTTTGGTGGTGCCATGATATCAATGTATTTTTCCCTGGTGGGTGATATTTTTGGGTCAAAATTCTCAACAGCAAATAACGGCGTATTCTACACAGGGAAGGCAATATCAGGATTCCTCGGCAGTACGCTGTTTGCATCTTTATTTATCCTTGACCACGGGTTATCATTTGTTTTTGTCCTTGTGGCAAGTGTCGCCGCAATATTCTTCCTTATTGTATCCATACCAGGAAAAAAGATAAATGTATAATTTTTTATTTAAATAAACTATTATCGTTTATGGTAAATACAGATGAGGCAGTGATCGCAAGATTCGAATATGAAAGTTATAAATTTGAAATTCTCGTGGATCCTGATGCAACCTCCAGAATACGGGAGGGCAAAATAGATATTGAGAATGACCTGGCGATTCCAGAGGTATTCAAGGATGCAAAGAAGGGTGAAAGAACCAATGAAGAAATCCTCAAGAAGGTATTCAAAACAACTGATATAGCACAGATTGCAATAGAAATAGTAAAGAGAGGGCAGATACAGCTTACAACCGAGCAGAGAAAGGAGATACTGGAGACAAAACGGAGGCAGGTTATAAATGAGATTGTCCGGGAGGCAATAAATCCACAGACTAATACACCGATACCTGTAATCAGAATTGAGGAAGCCATGGATGAGGCAAAGGTTCGCATAGACCCTTTTAAAAGTGTGGAGGAACAGGTACAGATGGTACTCAAGGCCATAAGGCCATTAATACCCATAAGAATGGAAAAAGCCAGGCTGGCTGTAAGACTATCTGGAGATGCCTATGGCAGACTCTATGGAGACCTATCGCGTATGGGAATTATACTGAAAGAGGAATGGTCCAACGCCGGAGAATATATGTGCGTTATAGAGATACCGGCAGGCATGCAGGGGGACCTGATAGACCTCGTTAACAGAAAAACAAACGGAGAGGCAGACGTAAAACTGTTAAAATAATTTAAAAACATGCAAGTATTAAAATTATTTATATATTAATTTTAAATTAATGACAAAGATAAATATATTACGAAGGTATATTTCATAAAGTAAAAGGTGTATTCAATTGGAGACAAAAAAAATAGTTTATCCCGGGGATAAAATAGAAACAGGTGATTTAAAACCCCGAAATGGTATGTACGAATCTAATTCAGAATTCTTCTCTGAATACTTTGGAGTTATCCAGGAAAGTGAGAAATTTGTTGATGTGGCTCCTTTCAATAGCCCTTACCTTCCCAGGGTAAATGATAAAATCATTGGGAAGATAATGGATATTGGGCCAACGATGTGGACTGTTGACATAAACTCTCCCTATTATTCCCTCCTGCATATGAACGATACCCCATGGCATGTTTCCTCAGGGGACCTTGAAAGATACCTTAAGGTCGGGGACTATGTTTATGCAAGAATATCTGTGTCTAATGAAATCAAGGAAAGCTGGATTTCATTGAGAGACAACGGAATGAGAAAGCTGGAAACAGGAAGAATTATATCGGTTAAGCCCCCGAAGGTACCCAGGGTTATTGGAAAAGGCGGAAACATGATTAATATCATAAAGACCTATACCGATACAAAAATAATAGTTGGGCAGAATGGATTCATATGGGTTGATGGAGAGATAGACAATGTGAAAAAAGCTATTGATGCAATTAGAATAGTAGAAAAGGAGGCCCATACAATTGGCTTAACAGACAGAATGGAAGAATACCTGAAGAAGATGAAGGGTGAAAATTAATGGAAGGAAATATCAAACTTATAAGAGATGACGGACTTAGGCTGGATGGCCGTGCAAACAATGAAATGCGCCCGATTAAGATACAAACAGGCGTTGTGGACAGGGCAGACGGATCAGCATTTATAGAATGGGGTGCGAATAAGATTATTGTGGCAGTTTATGTAAGGGAAGCATATCCGAAGCATGCACAGAATATAGACCGTGCAATAGTAAAGGCCAGATACAATATGTCAGGATACTCTGTGGAGGAGAGGAAGCGCCCGGGTCCAGACAGGAGAACCATGGAAATATCGAAGGTGGTTTCTGAGGCACTTTCATCTGCTATTGTACTGGAAAAACTTCCCAGGGCAGAGGTGGATGTTTTTATTCAGGTTCTTGAGGCTGATGCTGGTACAAGAATAGCAAGCCTTACCGCTTCTTCTGTAGCAGTGGCCGATGCCGGTGTTCCCATGAGGGACCTTGTGGTCGGCTGCACTGCTGGAAAGGCAGATGGTAAAATTGTTCTGGACCTCTCTAAGGACGAGGACAATTTTGGGCAGGCCGATATACCAATGGCAATCCTGCCCAGAACCGGCAAGGTCGTTCTGCTTCAGCTTGATGGTGATGTTACAGAGGAAGAATTTAATCAGGCCACATCAATGATGATGGAGGCAATGCCACGCATTTCAGAAATACAGAGGAATGCATTGATGGATAAATACAGTTTAGAGGATGGTGAATAAAATGCCTATGGACGCAAGTGCAGTATTATCGGAAATTAGAAAAGGATTCATACTGGAGAGCATAAAAACAGGAAAACGCCTGGATGGAAGGCGCCTGGATGATTACAGGGAAATAAAGATAACAGAAAATTTTGTGCCAAAGGCAGCGGGTTCTGCAATGGTAGAAATAGGGAAAACAAAGGTTGTGGCAGGTATAAAGGTGGAGGAGGGAGACCCCTTCGAGGATTCTCCTGACAGTGGTGTCATGGCTCTCAACATAGAGTTGCTTCCCATGGCATTTCCAACCTTTGAATCGGGCCCTCCAAGTGAGCAGGCAATAGAGTATTCCCGTGTTGTTGACAGGGGTATCAGGGAAAGTAAAATGATAGACACATCAAAACTTGTAATAGAATCCGGCAAACGTGTTTGGATGATATTCGTGGATATAGATGTCCTGAACTACGATGGCAATATAATAGACGCTGCAACGCTTGCGGCTGTTACTGCATTGAAAAATACTGTTGTACCTGCCTCAAAAATCGGGCAGAAGGATTATGCGCTCCCGGTCAATGCAACACCTGTTTCAGTTACGATGGTAAAAATCGGGGACGAACTTGTTTGTGATCCCGATCTGGAGGAAGAACAGGTTTCAAATGGCAGGATTACCGTTACAATTTCAGAAGATCATAATATACATGCAATGCAGAAAGGCGATATAGGAGAATTCTCCCTTGATGAAATAAGGAAAGCTATAAAAACATCAAGTAATATAGGTAATAAGTTAAGGGAAACATATTTAAGGTGAATATATGACAAAACACACAGTAAAAGTAGGGGCATCCGGGCGTTTTGGTCCCCGGTATGGTGTTACAGTAAGAAAGGCATGGAATAAGGTATACAAGCAGAAAACCAGTTTCTATATATGCCCTTCATGCAAGCAGAAAAAGGTAAAGAGAGTTGCCAATGGAATATGGGAATGCAGGCATTGCGGCTATAAATTTGCCGGTGGGTCCTATACACCGGAATATAGCAGCGAGACTGTAAAGGAGATAAACAACCATGTATAAATGTATAAGATGTGGTAGACAGCTTGAAAAATCATTCGGAACCACTGATATCGAATGTGAATGTGGTTCAAGGGTTTTTATCAAGGAAAGGCCTAGCATTGAAAAAGTTGTGAAGGCCAGATAATTTTTTTTATTTTTATGAAAGATATTCAGGACTTATTCTCAAATAAACTCTGTATGAGATGTACCGGCAGAATTTTCGCATCCATTGATACTGGATTGACAGACTATGATCGGGGCCAGAAACTGGCTTTCACTTACAGGGCATTTTTCGGGGAGATTGATATTCCTGAAAAATGTTATATCTGCAATGGAATTTTCAGCAATCTGGATATGTACCTGAACATGGCAGTTGATGCTATAGGGAGTATGGAGTACAGTACATTTTTGATAGGATCGAAGTTCGATCCGGATATAATGATCCAGGAGCAGAAAATACAGAATAAGTACGGGAATAAGGGTGAAAGCATAAAGAAAGAATTCAACCGCGAGTTCGGAAAATATTTCTCTGATCATACCGGAAAGGAATTTTCTAAAAATCCTGATATACTAATAGAAATAAATACAGTGTACGATAGTGTGAGTCTAATAGTTAGGCCTCTTTACATATACGGGACCTACCTAAAAAAACGCAGGGATATACCACAGACAAGGTGGATAAACGGCACCGGAAATTCAATAGAATCCCTGATAGGAGAATTGCTTTTAAAATACACAGGCGGGAGAAATTATAAACTTCATGGTTCAGGGAGAGAAGATGTGGATGTTATGATGCTCGGCAATGGACGTGAATTTGTAATGGAAGTAGATGAGCCAGTGTACAGGAATATAAATCTGGAAGAGTTCATGAATGCTGTTAACCGGTCGGATTCAGGGGTATATATTTCCAATCTTGAATTTTCCAGCAAAGATAAAATCCGGGAAATAAAGGAAGCAGCATATGATAAGGTATATATGGCGACGGTAGAATGCGATGATGAAATATCCAGAGACAAAATGGAAAATACAGTCAATAAGTTCAAAAATCTAGTAATTTCACAGAGAACCCCCACAAGGGTAATTGGAAACCGTGCTGATCTAATAAGAAAAAAAGAAATAAAATATATAAATATAGAAGATATACATGATAAGGAAGCCACAATAAAAATTTGCTCCCAGTCAGGAACATACATTAAGGAGCTTATCAATGGGGATAATGGCAGAACAGTACCGAGTATGTCATCTATCTACGGTAAAGAATTGAGGGTAAAAAGCCTTGATGTAATAAAAATAATGAGGTGAATAAACATGACAAGAATGTCCAATGGAACCAGATCCGGTTCAAGAAGCAAGTTAACTAAGAAGATAAAACAGAGGGGTATGCCCAAGGTAAACAGCCTTTTAAAGAAATTTGAGGTAGGAGAAACAGTGGCTGTTGTAATAGATCCAGCGATTCAGAATGGAATGCCTTTCCATAACTTCCAGGGGAGAACAGGAAAAATCATAGGGATGCAGGGAAGTTGCTATGTTTTAAAAATTAAAATAGGCAACACTGAGAGAAAGATAATATCTGCTCCTGTCCACCTCAAGAGGTTGCCTCAATGAAAATAACCTATAAAACCAACAGCGAGGTGTACGATTTATTAATAGGGATGGAAGATAGAACCCCCAGTGAGAACGCCACGCTTTCATATGTTGAAAAATTTTTAAAATACGATCGTGATACTGACATTGCGCAGCTTTATGCTGATATTGGAAAGGTGCATAGATTTTCAAGGGAAGTAATAACAAAAATAATCGACATCAAACCTGCAACCCCAGAGGAGCTCATAGCTATATTAAACTCATATAATATCAATGTTGATAACAAAGTTTTAGATAGTATAATAGATATACTCAAGGGTTTGTAAATGGAAGAATACGCTTATATAATCGATTATCTGCCGCAGGGTAGGGCAGAGGATAAAAACTTCAGAAAGTCACCACTCATAATAGCGATAGGGGAAAATGAATTTAAGCTTCTGGAAATCGTTCCCAAGCCTGATGCTGTAATCACTGTCGGGGACAGAATATATATTGGAAAATCTCCAGAAAAAAGGGACAAAATTATTTCAATAAAAAGAAGAATTACATTTAAGGAACTAACCAGCGCTGCTGTCAGTGAATTACCATATGCTATAGAAAATATAATAGACGGAAACCAGAAGAGATTTATTGATTTTTTCAATAATGCTGAGGCTGTTAATACAAGAATGCACACACTGGAACTTCTTCCTGGACTTGGAAATAAAAGCATGTGGGCCATTCTTGAAGAACGAAAAAATGGGCCATTTACCTCATTTGATGATATTATGGAAAGGGTTAAGAGCGTCCATAACCCGAAAAAGATGATTGTTAACAGGATCATGGATGAACTGCAAAACAGGTACGAAAAATACAAATTATTCGTTGCAAAATGACCGGGAATTTTCCAAAAAAATTCGGGCAGGTTTTTTTACGGGATAAGAATATAGCGGCCAAGGAAGTGAGGTTACTGTCAGTTAGAGACGGTGACGAGATCCTTGAAATAGGTCCAGGAGATGGAATACTTACGGATATACTTCTTTCATATCCCGTCAAACTTACTGCCGTTGAACCGGATCACAGGTTTTACGAAAGCCTTGCAATAAAGTATGCAGAATCCATTTATACTGGAAAATTCAAAATTTTAAAAGAAAGTTTCCTGGATATTCCCCCTGCAAATTATAATCATATAATAGGAAACATACCTTACAATATTTCATCGCAAATACTTTTCCATTTGCTGGATTTTAACTTTGAATCAGCAGTGATGATGGTCCAGAAGGAATTTGCATTAAGGCTGGTTGCAAAACCAGGTACGAAGGACTATTCCAGATTATCTGTGAACGCTGGCTTAAGGTCAAATATAAAAATAATTTCCAATGTTAACAGGCAGGTGTTCTCTCCGGTGCCCGGTGTAGATTCCTCAATAATAGAAATCAGGAAAAAATCATGTGATATTGATATAAAAAATTTTGATGCATTTTTGATAAAGATATTTACAATGAGAAGAAAAAAATTATCAACAATACTGAATTACAGCGGGCCTTTATCAGAAAAGAGGCCCGGGGAACTCACAATAGACCAGTTAATTATGGTTTACTCCCGGATATAGTGCTGTTACCAACATTTCCGGTGCTCTTGCTCAATATATTATTCAGCGCCGTTGCTGTAAAGAACTGTGATGTATCTCCCACTGTCGGTACGTTCTGTGGTATCATTATAAGAGATCCCTTTCCTTCCAGCCCGATCTGGTATACTATATCCATCCATCTCAGCTGGAAGGCTGTTGGGTTGTTTGCATACTGTTTGGCTGCATCAACCATCTTTCCAGCTGCCTCTACCTCTGCCAGTGCAAGTGTTACCCTGGACCTTCTCTCCCTCTCGGCAGCAGCCTGCCTGGACATTGCGTCCTGAAGCGTCTGCGGTACGAGGACATCCCTGATTTCCACAGATGAAACCTTTACTCCCCAGTGCTCTGTTTTCTCATCAATTATCTGCCTTGCTGCCTCTCCTATCTTTTCCCTTTCTGACAGGATTTCATCGAAAGAAGATTTCCCAAGAACCTCCCTCAATGTTGTCTGTGCGGCAAGCTGTGTTGCTGCAGCATAATTTTCCACATTAAGCACTGCCTTGTCCGGATCAATTATCTGGAAATACATAACTGCATCAACATTTACGGGAACGTTATCCTGTGTAAATGTGGACTCTGTCTTAAACGCCACTGCCTGTATTCTCGTTGATAAAACAACTGTAATTTTACTTATAATTGGCGTCACATAAACAATTCCTGGCCCCTTCAATCCAGTATATCTCCCTAGCGTTAAAACCGGTGCCCTCTGCCATTCTTTTAATATATGTATACCAGAGAGTATAATTGCAACAATTATTATCAGGACGAGAATTAATATAACTTCTCCAACATCTATAGCTACCATACTATAACAACGAGAAGTTCTATTTAAATATTTTTAATAAACCATTTAAACCATCGCACTTTCATCGCAGAAAAAATAATGTTAAATCGTTAATCAACGAATTATCTAACGTGAATTTTTATATATTTCCTAATACTATCCACTTATGTCTGGAATAGTTAGTTACGGTTCATATGTTCCTGTATACAGAATTAAACCCGAAGAAATTGCCAGAATATGGGGCGATGATCCGGAAAAAATGAAAAACAATCTTTTTATACTAAGCAAATCGGTGCCTGCACCGGACGAAGACGTTGCCACAATTTCTGTTGAGGCAGCAAGGAATGCCCTGAAACGAAAAAAGGTAAACCCCCATGATATCGGTGCTATTTATGTTGGATCAGAATCACATCCGTACGCTGTAAAACCCACAGCAACAGTTGTTGCAGCCGCAATAGGGATGCCACTTGAATATTTCGCTGCTGATTATGAATTTGCGTGCAAGGCCGGTACCGCCGGAATGCAGAATGTCAAGGCAATGGTTGATGCCAATTATATAAAATACGGATTTGCCATAGGATCAGACACGTCACAGGGTGCCCCAGGTGATGCCCTTGAATACAGCGCATCTGCCGGGGGTACAGCCATGCTTATCGGCAAGGATGATGTTATTGCAGAAATCAACGACACCTTATCAGTATCTACGGATACTCCTGATTTCTGGAGAAGGGAAGGAGAACCATATCCGAGGCACGGCGAAAGATTTACAGGTGAACCCGGGTATTTCAAACATGTTGTTGCTGCGGCAAAGGCTATGATGTCAAGAATGGGAACAAAAAGCAGCGATTATGATTACGTTGTTTTTCACCAGCCCAATGGGAAATTTCCCACAAGAGTTGCAAAAATGCTTAGCTTCACGGAAGATCAGTATAAAACCGGGTTACTTACACCGTATATAGGAAACACATATTCCGGGTCAACCATGACCGGGCTTTCGGCCATACTTGATGAGGCAAAGCCAGGGGACAGAATACTGGCTGTCTCCTTCGGTTCCGGGGCAGGTTCTGATGCCTTCGATATAACTGTAACGGAGAACATGAAAACCTACAAGCGGGAAAACGCACCTGGTGTGAGAAAGATGATAGAAAATGTTACATTTATTGATTATGCAATGTACACAAAGTTCAGAAAAATAATTGTTATGGGTGAAAGTCTTGAGTAATGAAGTATATATTATTGGAGCCGGAGAAACCAAATTCGGGGAGTTGTGGGATAAATCTCTGAGAAATCTGGCTGTTGAAGCGGGATTGAAGGCAATAGAAAATGCAGGCATATATTCGAAGGATGTGGATGCCATTTACGGCGCCAATTCACTGGCAGGCATTATAAATAAACAGGAAAATATCGGTGCATTGATAGCCGATTTTTCGGGCCTATCTGCAGATGGAATCCCATCATTGAGGGTCGAGTCGTCCACCGCTTCGGGGGCAGCTGCCCTGAGGGATGCATATCTCTCAATAAAGTCAGAAGAATATGATGTGGTGGTAGTTGGCGGAGTTGAAAAAATGACAGATATACACGGAAGTGACATACTTGAAAAATCATCATCAATACTTGATCGTGAATGGGAAGCCTTTTTTGGTGCCACACCTGCTGCCATGGCTGCACTGATAGCCAGAAAATACATGCATGATTTTAATGTTGATAAGGAAGCATTATCAATGTTTTCTGTTAATGACCATCTGAATGGGTCCAAAAATCCAGATGCACAGTTCAGGAACAAACTGACACTGCAGCAGGCCATGAATGCAACTGCTGTTGCAGACCCACTTAATATGATGGATTGTTCCCCCCTGAGCGACGGGGCTGCAGCAGTGGTTCTCGCCTCAGAAAATTATATGAAAAAGAACAAAAAGGAGGGGGTGCATATACTGAGTTCAGCAGTTGCAGAGGATTACCTGTCTGTTGGATCAAGGCAATCAATATATACCCTTACATCCACGAAACTCGCCGCTGAAAAGGCATTCAGGAAGGCAGGAACAAAGAGGGATGACATATCATTCATGGAAGTTCACGATTCATTTTCAATATACGGGCTACTTGAACTTGAAGACCTTGGATTTGCAGAAAAGGGAAAAGCTAACAAGCTGGTATACGATGATATTAAACTTGAAGGACGTTTGCCTGTAAATCCCTCGGGAGGATTAAAGGCAAAGGGAGACCCCTATGGTGCAGTTGGAGTTGGGCAGGCAGTTGATGCTTACCGCCAGTTAACAGGAAAGGCAGGGGACAACCAGATAAAAAATGCAAGATACGGATTGCTGCATAACATGGCAGGTACCGGCGCATCATCAATAATTCATATACTGGGTGAATAAAAATGACAGAACTATCAAGAATATGGAGAGAAACAGAATATAGGTATAATCTTATCGGGTATAAATGTAAGAATTGTGGGAATTCATATTTTCCACCTAGGGACATATGCCCAAAATGCCACAGGGAATCCATAGGAAAAATGGAAAAAGTAAAATTCAGCGGCAATGGTGAGGTAATATCCTACACGGTTGTGCATGACGCCCCTCCATCTTTTAAAAGGCAGGTTCCATATGTACTGGCACTTATAAAGCTTTCAGAAGGCCCTGTTATAACTGCCCAGATAGTAGATTCAGTGGAAGAAAAAATCGATATTGGTACAAAGGTACATATGGTATTCAGGAAAATAAGGCAGGATGGCGATAGCGGAATAATTGAGTATGGCTATAAGTTCGCAGTTAACTGATAACCTCAAAATTTTATAACTTTTGAACAATTTTTAAACAAATAAAAAACACTTTTAACCATGTTGCAATTAATATATTATGAAAATGATAATAGCACATACACCAGACCCTGACGACGCATTTATGTTTTACGCCATGTTCGAACACAAAATAGAAACTTCATTTGAATACGAGCAGGTTGTAAAGGACATAGAAACACTTAACAAAGAATCAATAGACGGTAAATACGATGTAACCGCAATATCTGCGAATGGATATATGCACGTTTCGGATATATATGATCTAACAACGTCCGGAGCAAGTTTTGGCTTATCTTATGGTCCCCTGGTAATAGCCAAAAAGAATATGGATTTAAAGGGAAAGGTAATTGCAACACCGGGTAGATATACATCAGCCGAACTGTTATACAGGATGTTTGCGCCCGAGGCAGGAGAGTATAAGGAAATTAGATTCGATAAGATCGTTAATGCCATAATGAACGATGAGGTAGATGCAGGAATTCTGATACATGATGAGCAGTTGACATTCCAGGAGAAAGGTCTCGTTCCGGTGCTAAAACTTTATGATGAGTGGAAGAAATATGCAGGAGAACTCCCAATACCACTGGGTTTCAACGCAATAAGAAAAAATATGCCCATGGAAGACAAGCTAAAATATAAAAGAGATTTTGAAAATTCAATAAAATATGCACAGGAACATCAGAACGATGCAGTCAAATACGCCATGAAATATTCCAGATATGACGATTTCGATCTGGAAAAAAGGTTTATATTAATGTACGTTAACGACCTATCAGTAGACTTTGGAGATAAGGGGAGGCAGGCATTGACTCTCTACTATAAGAGGGCTGCAGACAGGAATATTGTGAAGCCATTTACCCCAACTATAGTTTAATTTTTTATAATTGCTTTATTATGACTAAAAATTCATAAAAGTGACTCTTTATTAATTTCTGTATCTATCGGTATAAAATTACCTTTAAATATGACTTTGTAATTTATAAAAGATAAACATGTTCAACATATCATATCCGGTATGGGATAGTGCAATGTTCGCTTATACAATATCTTCCCATATATTGCTTGTGTCCCTGAGTATGGGGCTGGCAATTATGGTTACAATTGCAGAATTCCTGGCACTGAAAAAGAAGGATAAATATTATGATACGCTTGCATATAAACTTTCTAAAGCATTGGTTATTTTCTTTGCTGTTGGTACAGCCTCTGGAACAGTAATGGCAATGGAGTTATTCCTGTTCTGGCCAGCTTTCATGAAACTGGTTGGGGAGGTTTCCATGGGGCCATTCTATGTGGAGGTATTTTCATTCCTTCTTGAGGCTATAGCTCTTCCTATGTATGTTTACTTCTGGAAAGACTTCAAGAACAGATGGGAACACTGGGGGCTTAGCCTTGCAGTAACAATAGGAACATACCTATCTGCATTCACCGTTACCGAGATTAATGCATGGATGAATACTCCCAATGGATTTAACGTAGAAAAATTTGTAACCACCGGGGCTGTTACAAATGTTAACCCATTTGCACCCTTCATAACAGCATCTACAGCGGCAGAAGAACTCCATATGTCCGGTGCAGTATATTACGCCGGTATTGCAATGATTCTTGGTTACCTAATATATAAATATATGAAGACTAAGAACATGCCAGAAAAAATGATTTACAGGAGAGGAATAAATATTGCTGCAGTATTCATGATACTTGATATTATATACCTGGGTATAACCGGGTCAAATGAATTGTCTACGTTAATGGTTGTAGAGCCAATAAAATATACTGCTCTAGAACTGGATTTACATGCAACAGTAGGAACATCCTTTGCTACAATGGCCCCTGAGCATATATTCGGAATACTTATCAATCATAAACTGGCATTTGCGCCATCACTTCCCTATGCCCAATCATTGCTGGCATTCCCGTTGACATTCGGCAAGGGGAGTATTCCTGGTTTGATACCATTGACTACATATAATGGAGTTACTGATTACGGTGTATGGCCTCCATATGTTGTTCACGACACCCTTGACCTCATGGTAGGTTTTGGTGTTTTGATGGGATTCTATTGGTTATATGTAGTAGTTCAGTACTTCAGGAAGAAAGACCCATTGAGCCACAGATTCACCCTTCTCGGTGGAATAGTTGTTGCAATAATGGGAGTGTTTACTATGGAGGATGGCTGGTACACTGCTGAAGTTGGCAGAGTGCCATTCATCATAAGATCCCCAGTACCGGGTGGATTTGTTGTAAACGGAGTCAAATATTATGGTACGATGACAATAGCACAGGCAGCATCAACATCCCCAATTGTATTCCCACTTGGGGTAGCCATTATACTATTCTATCTGATCATATTCCCTGTAACATTTTATTTCGCAGGAAAGGTAATGAAACTGTCAAATGTTGAAGAAGATCTGAAGCTGGGAGAGGATGACATCAAAATGGAAGAGGAAAGAAAGAACAGAAAAGGTGTTACAGCAAAGGCAGGGATGAGGTGAATTAAATGACAAACTTACTTTATGGCATAAATTTCGATGTACTCTTTTT
>JAJZXS010000048.1 GCA_021806295.1 Thermoplasmata archaeon | reverse complement strand
TATTATCATCCATTACCGGCTTGTTTAAGGTTCCTGTCCTGAATGTAATGCATACCTTACTGTCTGTCAATAATACCTCTGATAATTTATATTTAGAATATTCATTGAACTTCTTATTTTTGTCAACAATGCCAATGTATTCATACTCATGGGGCTTTATAGTTATTCTTAATCTATTATTCTCTATCCTTACTAGCTCAGAGTCTATCCTCATTGCCAGCCTTTCTGCTTTGATAACCCTTAATTCCCCATTATTGTTCTTCTTATATGACCTTAATATTGCTATTGCATTCCTGCATGCAGGATTAATATGGTGCTTTGCATAATCAATATTATTATCATAATAATTCTTTAATGACCTTCTTAAAGCAATAGGCGATGGCAGTTTATTATTGTTAGATTTTGCCATGGCATATGCATTTATGATTGCCCTATTTATTAAATCCCTCATATCGGTTAGATATTGTATGATGTTATTACCTGGACTATAGCTGAATACTATGGTTCGTTTCTCATCAGTGGATTTCCATGGATGGGTCATTCCCTTACAGACTCCAATATGTTCTTCATTTTCTGTGACCTCAACCCATACAGTTTGGATGAGAATAATGTTATAATCGATATTAAGTCCCTGGTCATTTCCTTATTTGCTGATAATATTTCTTCCCCATCTACCTCTATTATTTTTGTACTATGTATCTTGCATATACTCTCTATCAGGTCAAATCCGAACCTTGCCAGCCTGTCCCTATGGGTAATATATATGTTGTTTACTTTATTGTCCTCGATCATATTCAATAATTCAATGAGCCCTTTTCTGCTAAATTTTAATCCGGATTTAATATCACTGAATATTTGCGTATTTGGGTATAATGATTTCAATCTATCTATTTGATTATACAAATCATTCTTCTGGTCACTGGATGATACCCTGGCATATATTGCATCTATCCTGTTGTTTTTTATTCCTAATATCCTGTTTATTTCCTCCTCAGGAACCCTTCTGAAGTTGTTTGACAACCTTATGCAGTGTATTTTTCCCTCACGGTCCCACCTTCTAAGTGTGGTTGCATCTATCTGCAGTATATCACATGCCTCCCTGATTGTGTATACCCTTCCCATATATATTGCATAAGAATATAGAATAATATATAAATATTCAGATTAACAGTTTTCACCTCAGGATAGAGCCCAAGTGCTATAATTTGGAGGAAGCCACATAAAATATTATATGGAATATTCAGCAATAATTGGTATTACTTTATGGGTTGAAACATGTGTTGAGGTTTCGTTTATATATATATCTGCTACTGAATTCACAGGTGAGGGTGCAGTTATATTAAACATAACATAACCAGTACTTTTGTCATATGTATAGTTTATTGGGCTACCGTGTTCCTCTATAGTTATTCCTGTTATCGGATATTTATATTCTGTGAAATACCTAAGCGTGTAATTATCTCCTGTGACAAGTTCATATTCCTTGTTTGTTTCCTTCATGGCAGCCCATTTTCCGTGGCCTACCTGATACTCAAGGTCTATAACTTCGGGCCCGGATACAACGTGTAAGGGAGGATTGAGAGCTATTATCCAGAATACAAACCAGGTGATTATGAGCTCCAGGTACACCAGCATCTTATGTGATGTTTGCTTTGGAATTGCAATCTTGAACAGTTTGATTAAATTTCTCAAAAAGTAGATAACAACTATTATTAATATTATTGCAAGGTACCAGAACCCGTAAATTTCTAATTCCCCAGAAAGAAGCCCGACTAAGGCACCGGTTATAAATACCAGTATAATGGCCTTGGCCCGTTCCCTCTCGTAAGAGAGATACTGCCTCTTATCAAATTTAGGTTCCTCAAATAAGGGTTCTTCATTTTTCTTTGGATTTGCCATAGCTTTACCTGTTACCCATTAATGAAACCAACATATTTATTGGTTTCGCATTTCTTATTATTCCAGAGGCAATAAGCACGCCCGCAGCGCCAAGGTCCATAGATGTTTCCACATCATGCCTGTTTTTAACGCCGGCACCAACGAGAAGCTTTGTTTTACCATCACAGATTTTTGCGGCTTTTTCTATAATGTCAGGTTTTGCAGATGATACTGAAATATCTCCACCTATGAGTTCCGGCGGTTCATATGCTATGTACTCCGGTTCCAGTACTGAATATTTTTTAACTTCATCAAGGTTTTCCACACACAGGACAATTTTAAAATCCATATCCAGAGATCTTTTAACTGTTTTGTTTATTTCCACTGATGGGATTCTCCTCTCAGAATGATTCAGCAAAGAACCATTTATTCCAATGCCCTTCATTGATTCCATAGAAATCGATCCTGTAAATGCACCAAAGCCATTGGAATCAACATGCTGGCCGTATATTTTCAGATCTGGAAATTCACGCTGTAGCCTCAAATCCAGAGGAGATAGACAGTAATAAACGCCATTCTGGCTGTCCAGGCTTTCAAAGTCCTGTAAAAGTTTTTCAACGTTGTATCCCACTGCATTTTCATAATGTTTGAAATTAATAAGTATATCGGGCTCCATGTAGCAGTATTTCATTTTAGAATATAAAAACAGGCATGCTATTTATTGATAGCATAAAAACGCATAATCTGAATTTTTGTATAATGACTAAATTATTTATTATTATACTTCTATTATATTCAATAATGCTTAAATAATATGTATAAATTCACATATTATGATAACATCACTTAATAGAGATATAATGCCAGAAAACTGGTACAACGTAGTTCCCGACCTTCCAGAGCCTCTTGCCCCGCCCAGGGATTCAAAGCAGGACATTTCATCCATAAATCTGCTCAATAAAATTCTCCCCAAGGAGGTCTTGAAGCAGGAATTTACCTTCAGGAGGTATGAAAAAATACCGGATGAGGTTATGGAACAGTACGAACAGATCGGAAGGCCAACACCACTTATAAGGGCAAAAAATCTTGAAAAGTATCTGGGATACCGTGGAAAGATTTTTTATAAATACGAGGGGGCTACAGCCACAGGCTCCCATAAAATAAATACTGCCATACCGCAGGCATATTACGCAATGAAGGAGGGTGTTAATGGTGTAACAACAGAAACAGGGGCAGGCCAGTGGGGATCAGCCACAGCACTGGCAGCATCACTTTACGGATTACCAGCCCAGATTTTCATGGTGAGAATTAGCTTTGAGCAGAAGCCACTAAGAAAAACTGTAATGAATCTCTACAATGGAAATGTAGTTCCAAGCCCATCCACACTTACAGAATACGGGAGGAAAATATTGAAAGAGCACCCTGATACACCGGGAACACTGGGTATCGGCATAAGTGAGGCAGTTGAATATGCGCTTGACCACGATTATCGATATATGGTGGCAAGCGTTATGAATGTTTCACTTACACACCAGAGTGTTATAGGCCAGGAAACAAAGAAGCAGCTTGAAATGCTTGGAGAGCATGCCGATGTCCTCATCGGATGTGTCGGAGGCGGAAGCAACTTCGGGGGCTTTACCTTCCCATTTATACCGGATGGAGATGAAACAGAGATAATTGCTACAACAGCTGATGAGGTGCCAAAATTCTCGAAGGGCGATTATAAATATGACCTAGTGGATTCTGCAGGGGTGCTGCCACAGCTGCGTATGTATTCGCTTGGCGCTGATTTTGTTCCACCCACGATATATGCTGGTGGCTTAAGGTACCATGGTGCATCACCATCACTTTCTTTGCTTATCAACAAGGGCAGAATAAAAAGTGATGAGGTTACAGAGAGCGAGGTCAAGGATGCCTTAAGGACATTCGCGAATACGCAGGGGATTATAGCAGCTCCCGAATCAGGGCATGCAATAGCCACAGCAATAAATTATGTAAAGGCCCACAGAAACGAAAGCAAAACAATAGTTGTAAATGTGAGCGGACACGGAATGCTGGATCTTTCTATTTTCGGTGAAAAGCAATGAAGAACCTTATTCCATATTTTACACTGGGATACCCTAACAATTCGAGGCTCTGCAGGTTTCTTGACATACTCCCGGTAGAAAAAATAAATTACATTGAATTTGGATTCCCATCAAATGATCCGCGTTACGATGGGCCGGTAATAAGGAATACACACATTGTTGGCAACAGCAATTTCTCCGACAGTGTTTACAGCAGGTATTTTGATTATTTTTATAGAAACCATATAAAAATGTATTCATTATCATATTATTCTGACATAAAAGACAGATTCCATGAATTTATTGCTTACCTTCAGAAAAACAGGTTCTCCGGGATAATAATACCGGATCTGATAATAGATTACTTCAGTGAATTCAGAAGAGTTATCGAAGATTTAAATAAAAGAGGATTTGAATACATACCTTTCTTCTCACCTGCAACACCGGATTCCATAATAAAAGATGTAGCATCCCTTACGGATTCATGGATTTATTACGGGCTTCAGCCTTCTACAGGCATAGAAATACCCTATGAACTTGATTATACAACAGAACGGATTAATGCCCTGCTGCCAGGAAGGGAGATAACATACGGATTCGGGATTAAAACCGATGAGGATATAAAAAACCTCATGAAGAATGGAGGTTCGGGAGTTGCCATTGGAACTTATCTGGTAAAGATGATAGACAGTGGAGACGAGAAGGGCTTTGTTGATTATATAAACAGGATGAGAGGTGTTCTTGATGCGTGAAACAGAATACACTGTGGCAAACAGCACTGTTATGAATGCAATGGAGTCCATGAAAAGGCTTGTTGACATGCCTGACAGGGAAAAGGTAGAATTCCTTACAGAGATTCACAACAGGGGCGAAACCCCGGCAGAGATAGCGGGGTTTGCTATGGCACTTAGGGATATGGCAGAACTCAATGTAAAATATCCCGGGTTAACTGATGTTGTTGGTACCGGAGGCGATGGAAAGAACACAGTAAATGTGAGCACGGCAGTAAGCATAGTTCTGGCATCCATGGGAATAAAAACTGCCAAGCACGGTAATTTTGGAATTACAGGCCATCATGGAAGTGCCGATTTTATGAAATATGCTGGTTATAATTTCTATATGGATGAGGACGAGATAGTAAAAAACCTTGACAGCAAGAATTATGTATACATACTCGCACCACAGTACAATAAGAGTTTTGCAAAATTTTCAAAGGCAAGAAAAATGATCAGTTTCAGAACTGTTTTCAATATACTTGGGCCGCTGACAAATCCCTTAAACCCGGAAAGAGTGGTTCTTGGCACGTACAGTGACGAACTTGCAAACCTTTATGCACATGTAATATTGCAGGAAGGGAAAAAAGGATTTATAATACATTCCAGCGACGGCATGGATGAAATATCCCCCTACGGCGAAAACCAGCTTTATTATGTTCATGGCAAAATAGAAAAAACAAAAATCGACCCTATAAATTTGACCGGCCATAGAACGGGAATCGAGAAAATATCCACCGCGGATCCTGAAAAAAGTTTTAAAATGCTTCTTTCAGGCCTTTCAGGACAGAACCGGGATGTAAAGGAATTCATAGGATTGAACGCGGTACCTGCCATAATGATCAACGGGATGGCAGATACAGCAGAGGAAGCATATGATTTGGCACTAAAAAACATAGAATCCGGGATGGCAATAAAAAAGCTTAAGGAGGTATGCAAATGAAGGTCAAGATATGTGGTATAACCAACGAGGAAGATGCGGATTATTCACTGAAAATGGGTGCGGACATTATCGGTGTTATCCTTGACTTCAACGTAAAAAGGCACGGTACAGAGGAATTAATAGATAGGATTAAAAAAACGCACCCGGAATCACAGATTGCAGGAGTTTACACATCCATGCCAGTAACAGTTGGAAAGGAGGATTATGTACAGCTGCATTTTAGCCATTCCCCGGGAGACATAACCTATGTTAGGAATATTATGGGTAAAAGGGTCATATCCGTAATCGATTTTCACAGTGGGGATATCATGGGAAAAATAATATCACATCTCGGTGCAGGAGCTGATTATATTTTACTGGAGGATCGGGATGGAATTATTAAAAGAAAACCACAGCTGGTGGGACTTAACATGAAAAGGATAGGGATAGCCGGAAAAATAGATTCCAGTAACCTGAAACAGCTTGTGGAGTTAAATCCTGACCTGATCGATGTGAGCAGCTCCCTTGAGGAGAGAACGGGGAAAAAATCCTTTGAAAAAATTGATGAATTTTTCTATAGTCTGGGTGAGCGCAGTGCTGTTAGATAAAATAAATGAATTCAGGAATAAAAATTTTGCATACTTCTGCAGGTTCGGAGATGAAAGAATATCAGGTATGGAAAGGCTATTTATTTCTGAACATGCACCTGTAAATGTCTACGAGGATGCGGTAGGGCACATGAATAACCAGTTCATGAAGTTAGTCTCTGAAAAGGAAACAATACCGATTTTTGTATCATATGACTTTGTTGATGATATTTATCCGGATATCATTCTTAAAAGGTCAGGATGGCCACAGGTCTCCTATATAATTCCAGATGAGGAATACAGCCAGCCTTTTACCAGAACGGCTGAATCTATAAAAACAGCTTCTGCCGGTCTACCAGATACGGAACTGGAAAAGGACATCGAATTCATTATTGAACGAATTAAAAATGGAGACCTGCTCCAGATAGTACTATCCAGGAGATTCAATCTGGAGGATTACGACCCGCTGTACATACTGAGGAAATTTATGACAGGCGACAGGTCCCTTTATGTCTATTATTACAAATTCGGGGACCTTGAAATTATCGGAAGCTCCCCTGAAAATCTTGTTTCACTGCATGGCAACCGCATAGAGATATTCCCTGTTGCCGGAACTCGCAGGAGGGGCAAAACAGCAGAGGAGGATAGTATTCTTGAAAATGATCTTAAAAATGATGAAAAGGAACTCCTGGAACACAGGATGCTGGTGGACCTCGCAAGAAACGATCTCGGAAGGATATGCAGGCCGGGTTCTGTTAAGGTTGAAAAGTCTATGAATGTGGAAAAATTTGCCAGTGTACAGCACCTTGTTAGCAGGGTTTCAGGCATACCGGAAACTTCCGGATTCGGTGACATACTTGCTTCGGTGTTCCCGGCAGGTACTGTAAGCGGGGCCCCCAAAAAAAAGGCAATGACCCTGATTAATCAGTATGAAAAAAGCCCCAGAGGGCCATATGCAGGTGCACTGGGCATAGCTGGAAAGGATGAACTTGACCTCGCTCTCCTGATCAGAAGCCTTTATAGAAACAGTGCTGAGAATTATACACAGACCGGGGCAGGGATAGTAAAGGATTCTGTTCCCGCAAAAGAGGTAAATGAGATGTATTCAAAGATTTTAACTGTTACAGGTGGTTTATATGAAAAGGATATTGATTATTGATAACTATGATTCATTTACATATAATATATACCAGTATCTATACTCTAAGGAAGTCCATATAGATATAAAACCTAACGATAAACTTCCTGATTCGGGAGAATACGATGGGTACATCATATCTCCAGGCCCGGGTAACCCTGAGAAAGCTGAGGATCGTGGAAATCTGTATGAATTTATAGATAGAAACAGGGAGGCGAGATTTCTGGGTGTGTGTTTTGGGAACCAGATTCTTGGATATTATCTTGGATGTGACATTGTTCTGTCAAAAAGGATTATGCATGGGCAGATGGACACAATTATACATAGAGATTCCCCCCTGTATATGGGAATTCCAGAAAAATTTACTGCTATTAGATACCATTCACTTGTACTTTCAGGCGGAAATAGGATAGTAATAGATGCAGTTTCAGAAACAGACGGTGAGATTATGGGATTCCACTCAAAGGATGGGCGTTTTTATGGTGTGCAGTTTCATCCGGAGAGCTACTATTCGGAATACGGAAAGAGTATCTTCAAAAATTTTGTTGATGCCCTATGATAGTAGATGATATTTATTCAGAAAACTACAGGAGGAAACTTATTGAATTCAATATGCGGGAAAGGCCTATTTTAAGCCTTAAAGAATCACTGCAGAATACTGGAAAAAAACCTGGAATTATAGCAGAGTTCAAACGAAAATCACCATCAGGTTTCAGAAATAAATTAAATACTGATATACTTAAATACTTTGATAGTATAAAGGAAATCATCGCAGGAATCAGTATTTTAACGGAACCTCACTACTTTTGTGGTGACCCGTTAGATGCCAGAGCCGTGCAATGCTATAGCAAACCAATACTAATTAAGGATTTCATATCCAGCCGTGCAATGGTAAAATCATCATTCATGGCAGGAGGTGATGTGTTCCTCCTGATTTGTGACTTCCTTGATTACAGTACCATAAAAGATCTGGTAAAGTACGGCGGTTCACTGGGAATGGAGGCACTGGTAGAGGTGCATGACCCTGGCAGGATAAAAAACATATTTCCGGCGGAAAACGTACTGATCGGATACAACAGGAGAAATCTGAGGACACTAAAAATGGATGACAGGGCTGAGGATGTGTATGACATCCTTAAATCCTTCGATCTACCACTGATACTGGAGAGTGGCATAACATCTGAGAATATTGGTAAACTGCATACTGAAAGGTACGATGGTCTGCTTATAGGGTCTTCCATACTTTCCGGCGATGAAATCAGGTGATCAAATGGTGAATGTAAAAATAAATGATGAAATTAGCCTAACCGATGAGAGGTTTCTCATGATTGCCGGGCCGTGCTCGGTAGAGGATGAGGAACAGATTGTAGGTGTGGCAAAAGAACTCAGAAAAATTGGCGTAAATGTCCTCAGAGGAGGGGCATTCAAGCCGAGAACCTGCCCTGATTCCTTTCAGGGACTTGGTGAGGAGGGTCTGAAACTGCTTGCAAAGGCCAGGGAAGTAACAGGAATGGCCATAATAACTGAGGTGATGGATATAGAGGAATTGCCGGTTGTTGAAAAATACTCAGACATAATACAGATAGGATCAAGAAATTCCCAGAATTTTTCTCTTTTAAAAAGGGTAAGCAGGGAGAAAAAACCCGTATTACTAAAAAGAGGATTTGGAAATACAGTTGATGAGCTTATTGCATCATCAAAGTACCTTTCAATGAATGGCAATCATAACATAATGTTTTCAGAGAGGGGCATAAGAACATTTGAGCAGTCCACGCGGTTTACCCTAGATATATCCGCCATCCCGGTACTTCATGAAAAAACAGATTACCCGGTAATTATAGACCCAAGCCATCCTGCAGGAGTAAACAGGTATGTAGAGCCACTGGCTCTCGGTGGCACGGCTGCTGGAGCTGACGGACTTATGATTGAGGTACACCCCGATCCTTCAAAGGCATTGAGCGATGCAGCCCAGCAGTTAACAGTCCCGCAGTTCAGGGAACTTTACACTAAGGTCCAGAGGATTAACACAGTATTGGGCAAAACCATGATTTAACTCAAATGTCTCTATTATTGGGCATTGTGGCATAATTAGTGCCGCTAATAATTATCCGTTTTAACCCTTCATAACCGCTACAGGCATAAGTGATGCAACCGGTGATGCAATTCCGGCACCACGAATAACATCAATTACATCTTCAATGTTTTTATAGCTTCCAGGAGATTCTTCAACCACCGCCTTGCCAGTTGTTGCACGTAGATATATACCTCTGGATTCCATGTCGTTCCTGACACCTTCCAGGGTAAACTGCTCCGTGGCCCTCTTCCTGCTAAGGAGGCGTCCAGCACCATGGCATGAACTGGAAAATGTTGTTTCTTCATTTCCAGTTGATCCCACGAGGAGATATGATGGACCGCCCATGTGGCCAGGTATTATTACTGGATTCCCCGTATCGGCGAAGTACCCGCTGGTACTATTTGCTGGTTGGGCCCTTGTTGCTCCCTTCCTGTGTACAATTAATTTTCTTTTTATCCCATCGATGCTATGTGTCTCTACTTTAGCCATGTTATGGGCAAGGCTGTAAACCATGTTTATTCCCATGCTCTCAAAATCCATACCGATTACTTTTTCAAATGCCCTTCTTATTTTATATGTTATAATCTGCCTGTTTACAAAACCAAAATTGGCAGCAGCATTCATAGCATCCATATAATCCATGCCCGCTTTGCTGGCTGTAAATGCAGATATAAGCTGCCTGTCCGCAGGAATTTTCACACTCTCATCATTCTCATTCAATCTCATAAGATAGTCAGTGGCAACCTGATGCCCAAGACCCCGTGACCCTGTATGGACCATTATAGCAAGTTTGTTCTTCTCTCCTGTACCGAATTTCCCCGCGGTTTTATCGTCAAATATTCTATCAATCCGGTCTATTTCAAGGAAATGGTTCCCTGCTCCCAGGGTTCCAAGTTCATTTTTCCCCCTTTTGATAGCCTTCTCACTCACCTTAGAAATATTAGCCGGCATATGCCCGTTTTCCTCGGTATGGAGTATATCTTCACGGGTAGCGTATCCGTTGTTATATGCCCATTCAATGCCGGAGGAAAGAATTTCACTTTCATCGTCATTATTTATTCTGAAACTTGATTTGTTATCTATGCCAGCCGGCACGGTTTTATATAGTTCATCCAGCACCTTACTGGCGCTGTCCTTATACATATTGTAATCCAGATTGGTGGCAATGAGTGACACGCCACAGTTTATATCATACCCGACACCTCCGGGTGATATTATCCCATCGTAATAGTCAAAAGCCGCAACCCCGCCGATTGGAAAACCGTATCCTAGGTGTATATCAGGCATAGCCAGTGATGCTTTTACAATTCCCGGGAGGGATGCAACATTCATAACCTGTTGCAAAGGTTCATCATCACTGAAGTTGCCCAGTATTCGATCGTTTATATACAGAATGCCTGGAACCCTCATGCTGCCTGTTGCCGGGATTTCATACTGGAAATCAGTTAATTTATTGAGGTGCAACATAGAGGGTTTATTACATGGTTAAACATAACTGTTTTCAGTTTTTAAGTTTGGTTAACCACGGAAAATGCTCTAAAATAAAAAAATTAATAAAATAATAAAGTAATAAGGGCTAAATGGTAAAGATTTTTGACATTAATGACTTTGATGAAAGGAAACAATTCGAAATCAAACTCCAGATCGCACTTCTTAATAATACACTAAAAATAAGGGAAAATTCAAAAAATCCTGAAAAATACGACGAATATATAGGAGAGCGTAAAGACAAAATAAGGGGCCTCCTGAATACTACTGCCAAATTCGCTATAAAAGACCATGATAAAATTATATATGACCCTGAACTTGTGAATCTGGTTTAATTATGCCTTAAAGTTTTTAAATCGCCTGACACCTAAATCCAGTATTCATAATTAACTCTATTGTGAAATGTTCCAAAATAATAAATAATGGCTTGTCATTTATTACCATGAATGATATATCAATTTTTAAGGAGGTCAAAGAGAACATAGAAACTCTTGAAAGGCACCTTACTATTATTAAAACACTGTTAATGGAACAGCCTCTGGGGATAATCAAAATGTCACAGCAAACAGGAATACCGGAGCATAAAATCAGGTACTCTTTGCGGATACTGGAACACGGAGGCATTATTGAGGCTTCCAGAGAGGGGGCTATATTAACATCTGATTTTATAGCAAACCGGGAAAAAATACTTCTGGACGCCCGGGAGAACGCACAAAGGCTGGAAAATATATATAAGGAACTAAAAAATATTCTGGAGTCACCATGATGTTCAAGAAAAATGAACAGACAGAAAAATATCTGATAAGGCGAGGGGTTCCTGGGGATGCTAGGGGCATAATAGAATGCATGCAGAGCGTAATGGATGAGAAGGTCTATCTTGTAAGCGAATACTATCTTCTAACTGAAAGAGGCGAGCAGGAGAGGCTAAAAAACCGTGATGACCTCACGCTGGTGTGCGAGGTTAACGGGAAGATAGTCGGGGTTACAACCATACAGCGGGGAATGTATAAAAAGAACCGGCATACAGCCTCTCTGGGAATTGCAATAAAAAAGGAATTCCGACATATGAACATCGGAACAAAAATGATACGTGAGGCAATTTCATGGTCAAAAGATCAGGGAATTGAGAAAATAAACCTCGAGGTTTTTTCGAGCAACGTAAATGCTATTAAGGCATATAGAAACCTCGGATTCGAATATGAGGGGGTAAGGAAGGGGCAGTTTATGATAGGCAACCAGTACACCGATGATGTTTTAATGACATATTTTACATCTACCTGGCATGATAAAAACTGACGGCATAATTAGTCTGACGTAAAGATTTAAATTAACAGTTTTAATAAGAGTAGCATAATGCGAGGGGCAAAAGTAACGGATATTTTACTGAAATATTTTCTTATATTCATAGGGTTAACTATATTTCTATTTACTGTATACAAATTTGTTCCCATAGCAGTTATAAAAAACGACTTTCCTGGAAATTCAATACAGGTACTGGGAATAAATAGAAATATTGTATTTCAGTATTTTTATTTTCTACGTTCACTGCTTACGGGAAACATGGGATATTCTAACACATTATTTTACTCGGGAACAGTTTACAGTGCTGTATCCATAACCATTCCGGAAACGTTATTATTTCTGGGCGTAACCTTTGCCATATCATACATGGTATCATACTTTATTGGCATTTACTCCGGAACAGTATTTAAAACGGCAAAGATCGTTAATATGAATATTTTTCCACTACTTTTCCTGTATCTGGTTTCAGGGCTGATTCTGCTGGCAGTATTTTCCGGCATACTGGGATGGCTCCCATCACATGGTATACTTTCCAGCAGTTCAGCAGCATTGAACGGATGGGTTTCATCAACTGGAAGCAGTATATATACCACATCACCAACCAATATTATTTTCATAGATAGTATTATTCATGGATCATCCTCTATATTTCTGAATTTTTTAAAACACATGGCACTTCCATTTTTTTCACTGTTTATTCCAACAACTGTGTATTTAGGTGTTTTTATAAGCCATGAAGCGTCAATAGAATATAATAAAAAGTATATGCGGGCAGGGATCAGCAGAAATGCCTTCATGGACAGCTACACAATATATATAAAAAGAGGCATAAGATCAAGAATTTTTAGAGAAATGAAATCTGTATTTGTCATATTTATGGGCGGAATGGTGATAGTAAGCTACATATTTTCATATATGAATACGGGGGAATTTGCCATATATTCTTTCCTGAACTATGACTATGGCATAATGGGGGGTATTTACAGTTTTTTCGTCCTGGCAATTATAGTAATAATATTTGACTTATTTATAGATATTATAAACAGAGGGGGAAGAAATGAGATATAATCCAAGAAATTTGATTATGGGAATAAGCCTGGCATTCATCCTGCTCTATATACTTGCATTCATTTCTGACGCCTTATATCCATCATATCTTGGTGTTAGGACGTTATCCACCCTTCTGGCATTCAAGAAAACCGTATCGGTGATACCATCTCCGCCTTCATTAAATAACGGATGGTGGAGGTATTTCGGCACAACATACTACGGGATTGCTTTGCTTCCGGCTCTTCTGGGATCCCTTAAATTTGATTTTACTGTAATGTTTGCATCACTGGGAATTTCAACCCTTGCAGGAAGTGCAATAGGATTTCTTGCAAATTATGCTGGTGGTGCCATAAAAAAGTTTATATTTTACATAGTCAGGATAATGACAACAGCCCCATACCTACTTGTCATGCTTTTAATCCTTTACGTTGCCAGGCCTGATGAAACCGGGATAATAATTGCCATATCGGCTGGATGGTTTCCGTTCAATATTATAAGGTATATTGAATTGTCAGAATTCAAGAATAGCAAAAAACATAGTGGTAACTGGTGGAAACTGGCAAAATTTTTGCCCTATATTTTAACCGATATGGGGGCAATCAGCGGAATTGTGGTTATAATAACGTACTTTGGATTTTATTTTAAAAATCCATTCGTGGTTGACATAGGCAATATTATGTATCTCGGGGGTAATGTTATTACATTCCTCACATTTGGTGCCTGGTGGATAGCCGTATTCCCGCTTCTGTTTATTACAGTATTTATAGGGTTTACCACACTGCTGAGCTACGAAATAAAGGGGGTGGTATCTGGTGCAGAAGAATGATGATAAAAATATATTGTCATTTGAAAATTTTGCCATATATTCGGGCAAAGATATGCTAATCGGAAATCTTACATTAAGTTTGAGCATTAATTGTGAAATTTTATTAACCTCGGCTAATAACAATATATCATTAATCCCTGGAATTTTTACTTTTGACGTTTTTAACAGCTACAGGTACTCTGGGTCGGTGATGCATGGAGGGATAAACTTAATTGACATTATCTCAAATATCAAAAAATTCAGGGTAAACGGAAACAGGATAGGAATTGCCGCATACGTACTTGGAGACGTGCTTTGCATACCCTCCAATCCGCTCGACCTGTTTGATCAGGAAAATGAGATTTACAGCCAGATACTTGATTTTCTTCCATACGAAACAAGGATTGACATACTCAATTCTGTAATCAGAAGGGAAATGATAAAAATAACAGAAATAGAAACCATAATAAATGACTTTGACAGTTCTACAGAAAAGAAAGAGTTTACACTCTGGACATGTAAAAATTTTGGGGTGATGGGCATATTCAATGAAATTTATGAAGCTCTTGAATCGGGTAATCCAGATAGAAGAGATTTGCTTGCATCCCTGATAATAAGGAAAAAAACAGGGGTGAATCTCGCGGATATAGCCGTTCTGAGGGATTATTATAAATACAGGCTTGAGTTAGAACGGCTCATGTATCTCCATAAGAAATACACCGTAGATTCAAAGAAGGATAATAATTTGGATAGAAAGATAAAAACTTTAAAACGCAGGGAAAGAAAAGATTTTGACTTCATAAGCCTTGATCTAGCAAAACCTTACAGCGAAGGCGTATTGAAACAGGAATTCATAGAACTTCTGGGCAGAGAGCTTAATCTAATGGGCATAACGTTCAACAGTGACATTTACAGTAAACTGCCATCTGAAATACCTGTTTCTGATCTTTATAAATTCATCATAGGTACAAGCTTTGTTACAGAAAAAGCAGTAACAATAGTTGACATATCACTGGATCCGGAAAAACTTCCGGATGTTTCCGAATATATAAGGAGGATGAAATCATTGCAGCCCATGGCATGCCTCTACCTGTGCAAACATGATAGATTGCCAGAAAGCTCGCTCAGTTTATTTGACAGTATTGTGGAAATATAATTTCACATAGAATTATTCATTCGCATAAAAATATGTTTCATCCCTTTATATAATTGAAAAGCAGAATTCCAGATCCTGTTATACTGTTTTTCATAGTTAGGTATGGCTGGTAATAAATTTTCATTTCTACCCTTCCATGAGATGGCAATATATACATATAAGTACTGTTAATCAATGTTTTTACATTTCCTAAATTTGTACTGTTATAATTCTGAATCAGGATGGTAATATTTGAATTAAGGGCGTTCATTAAAACTGATTGATTTTTATTTGAAATGTTAAATGCATAATAATAGAATCCATTAGCATAAGCATGTGTATAATTTTGTGTATTGCCCAGATATGAATAATAAATGGTTGAGTTCATTTCAGGTAATGTTTCCTCGTAAACCGGCATGGGATTAATTCCGGCTGATATATATGTGTTCATAAAAGTTACGGGCTCAGTTACTATTGGGAAGCTTGAATCATTGCCCACCATGTCCTTGAGATTGCTGGAAAATTCTGATATATTGGATCCGGAGATTCCTGTTTCTGTGAACAGAGGTATAACCAGCGGGCTACCCTTGTAATTTGAATTGCTGGTAATATTATATTTTGAGTCTTCTGTAGAGTTAGTTATGAATGAATGCCACAGGATTTTTGCCAGGGATAAATTGTTCCCCGGGTAAGCCTCATAAAATGCTTCCCTGACCGTTATATTGGAAAATAAATTGTGTGGAACATTTGCATCTGTGACAAATTTCCCCAGAAGTGTTGTATTTATATTTGCATTGAAACTGTATAATGTTGACAGGTTATAGGTAACATTATATGTGGATAGCCCGGATAGCCCTGACAAATATGTGTAAGAAGATGGAAACGCACCTATCTGGGATGTGTTGAACCTTATGTCCTGGTATATAGTTGAATAACTGTTCCTGTAGTCTATTGTGACAGAATCCATGGAGGGTGCCCTATTCTTTGAAGTGCCGGTAAATTCTGGGTTGCGGATCAGTGTGATATACTTTCCTGGCACCGATTTCTCTATCTCGTATGGGCCGTCAGCGAGTATATTTTCCATTGTATAATTCGAGTTTGATAATTTGAAAGCCCGGAAACCTGAGGCGGTGAACGATATGGCCTCGCCATTGCTACTCAGGTTTGCGGCAGATGATATGAATGCACCTGGGGATGAGAGCAGGCCATAGACCCTGTTAGGGCTTAGATGCACCGTAAAGTTAAGTGTCACCGTGTCTGTACTGTTGCTGTACGTTATGGCATTCATAATATTTGTATAATTATTGGTTTCATGATAATTCCCGGGCAGAAGGTACTGTGCCAGGATCCATCCCGGGGTTTGTGGTGATTTATTCTCCAGGAGAAGATCCATTACCAGTGAATAGTACACGTCGTATGCGTTCACCGTAACACCATTCTGGAACCTGACATTATGGCTTATATTGAATGTATAACTGTTCCCATCTGGCCCGGGGAGGCTGGATGCAATTTCCGGGAAGTATCCAGATGTACTGTTTCCAACAAGGAATTGTTCTGTGTTGTAAAGTATTTCCAGGTCTCCGGTTGTATATGCCTCCTGCGGGTTAAGGTTGGAATAGGGATTGAGGCTATCAACAACGATGGAATCTGTAACAGTGTTAATGTATAATACTGCATTGGGATTGACCGGTATATCCATATAGTAGGCAGATGTATAATTTGTAGTTCCATTGCCTGTTACGGTGATAAGTTTGAGGATATAATACCCGGACTGCAGATTTAAACTGTATGTTGAATGCCCTGATTTGTTCTGTTCCATGGTTCCGTTACGGAAAATTGTTAATGATTGGCTGATTATATTAAATGTGGAGTTAACAGGGCAGCCAGTATTGCCTATGCTGATATTTAAGGCAGTGCCCGGGGCATATATATTCGAATTTGAAACCACAGAAGGAATTGATGAATTGAGGACGGTAATAATTCCATCTGCCGTTCTATTTGATGACACCTGGTTTTCAACATATACAGGTATATATGTATTTGATCTGTACAAACCAGATGAAAAGTTTGCCCAGTAATAAATATAGTATATACCTGGACTGGTGTAGATGTGTGATATTGATAAAGTACTGCCGGTATAATTCATAGCAGTTTCGGTATTATCACCCCATTCTACTGTAATATTCCTGTAAGCCTCATCAGATTGGAGGATAAGAGTATAATTTTCTCCGGGGGAAATGTAGTTCTGGGCAGAATCCACGTTTATTGCAGGTTCAAGCCTTGATGGATGGAGAAGAGAGAGTATTGCGAATGAAGAAAGAACCACTATTAGGACTATTATAATTGCATACCATTTTTTCCTAGTTGATCTCGGTTTTTTGGGATATGTTTCAGGATCAGGCATGCTGGATGTCATACAAAGTGTATTAAAATTTCTATAATTAAGGTTTCCTTATCTGATGGAAAATAATATAAATACTGGTATTATTCAATTTTATGACTATAAAAGCGGTAGTTATGGCCGGAGGAAAAGGTACCCGGCTCAGGCCTATAACATATTCAATCCCTAAACCGGTGGTACCCATAGCCGGAAAGCCGTGCATGCTGTATTTACTGGATTCTTATTACAGCGCCGGCATAAAGGATGTTATAGTTACAACGGGTTATAAATTCAGTTCTCTCATAACGAGCATAATTGAAAACAGGCATGATGACCAGACCATACTGTTTTCAGTGGAAAAAGAGCCTGCGGGAACTGCCGGCAGTGTAAAATTGGTTTCTAACTTTATTGATGATACATTTATAGTTGGGAGTGGAGACATACTTTCTGATTTTAACATATCTGAAATACTTGAATTCCATAAAAATATGGGAGCCAAAATAACTGTGGTGCTTACAGAGGTGGAGGATCCACGGCAGTTCGGCATAGTGAAGCTCGAAAATAATAGAATAGTGAGATTTCTGGAAAAGCCAGATAAGGACCAGACCTTTTCTCATATAGCAAATACGGGCATATATATAATAGAACCTGAAATTATGGAATATATTGAAAAAATACCGTATGATTTCGCCAAAGACCTGTTTCCGGAACTTATGAAACACAATGTGGATATATATGGATACCTGGGAAAGGGTGTGTGGCTTGATACGGGAAGGCCAAATGATCTTATTATTGCAAACCAGATTATGGTGGAAAAATACGGGAAGTCATACAGTGAGGATTTTATCAGAGGAAAAAACATAATAATGGATATGGTGGGGCTTCAAAAGACCAGAATAAACCGCTGTTATATCGGCAGCGGGATTAAGACCGGAAATAATGTGAATATAACCAGTTCTGCGGTATACAACAATGCAATGCTGGGAGATAATGTCGAAATAACCAACTCCCTTCTCATGGACAATGTAAACGTTAAATCCGGGACAAAGATAAAAAATTCGGTTATAATGAGGAACTGCATAATAGGGGAGGATTCAGAGATACTGGACAGCATAATAGCTCCTGATATGGATTTAATGGGAAAATCCAGAATATATAATGTTTCCCTCGCCTCAAAAATTATAGAAGATTGAAGGCGGATAAAATGTAAAGAATTATAATGCCGGCAGCCACAGCCATGGATATATAAATTAATTTCCTGTCATTGCCGAATATTATCGGTACTGGGCCGATCATTACAAGGCCACCGGTTTGTGATTTTTTGCCATTGCGGTCATCATCCCCTTCATTTTGCCAGCGATCAGCCATATTACCCTTATCAATAACCGGTACTGAAATAAAAAAAATAACAATGCCGGAGAATATCATTATAAAGGGTATTACAGCCAGGGGGCTGGTACTCACTGCGAAAGGAATAAACAGGAATATCCCGAACTGTACGAGACCTTCCAGTGCCAACAAAATTAAAATAATAAATCCGGCCAGAATTAAAAATATGCCTGCCAGCCTGCCATTCATACCTAAAGGAAGCCAGCCTTTTGGAGTATTAAAAGATCTTCAGTAGTAAGCTGTTCTCCAGCCTTGAATTTTTCATAGAGTTCTGAAGCTTTCTCCTGAAGTTCTGATTCTCTCTCCTTTTTCCTTGTAACCTTTGTCTTGTTTCTTATTGAGAATATAGCCTTTTCCATATCTTTTAATTCGCCCTTGGCTTTTATGAATGCGGCGTGCTCAGCCTCCGATTCCTGGCTATATTTAATGAATATTTCGTGCTTTTCATCTGCCTCTTTACGAACCTCATCAAGTTTCTGAAGTTCATCATTGATTTCATCACTGAGCTGGGATATTCTGTTAGATAGGTCTTCTATCTGCTTTTTATACTCCTCTCCCTTTGTCCTCTCCTCATTAATTTTGTCTGTGAGTTCCTTTATTGTGTCATTCTTTAAAAGCTCCTGTTCTCTGAGGGTTTTCGATTTTTTTATTTCGTTTGTGAGCCTTCTGATTTCCACAATAATTTTATTTTCCTCATCCTTTTTTAGCTCTGTAGTCTGCTGCCTTTTTTCAAGATACTGGAGTTCCTTCTCCTTGGCCTTTATATCCTTTATATCCATGCCTGTTCCAATGGAGGATTTGTATTCTCTCAGATTCTTTTTTAATTCGGACAGATTTTTATAATGAACTTCTTTCTCGTCACGCAGTGTTTTGATTTTTTCGATCAAATCATTTTTTTCCGCAATCTTCTCCTTAGCCTGCTCGCGCATTTCGTGAGTTTTCTGATTCAATTCATCACGCAATTTAGCATACTTCTGCGCTTCTGCATTGGCTTCATCTCGCTTTTTAATATGGAGTTCTACTTCATCTCTGATTGCCTCTTTTTTTGTTTCAAAATCTTCCAAAAGGTCCGTCATGCTAACACTTCGATATCTTATTGCAGATGTTATGCCCAGACTAATAATACTCCGGTTCATAAACCTGTAGTTGAGATTTGTATTTAAAAAGACTATATAAGTATTACTATCAACCCGTAGCTACAGAAATGTCATGATTTATGATTCAAGGCCATGGTATGTAAGGCATATTAAATGGATATAATCATCTGATATATTTCACAAATGAAAAACAACCCGTATAAAATTATATAATAAATAATCATAAGCAAAAATGCACGGAGGAGATGTTTATACATTTACAGAAGAACAGGGAATAGAGCAGGAATCAGTACTTGATTTTTCCGCCAACATGAATGATTTTATCAATGTTAAGAACATGAAAATATATGGAAAGGATATAAAAAATTATCCAGAAAATAATCTTGAACATTACAAATCCATACTTTCAGAAAATAAATTTAAAAATGGGAATATAGCCATTGTTCCCGGATTGACATCATTTATACATTTTTATATGGCAGGCCTCAAGGGCAATGCAATAATAATTTCCCCGGCATTTACAGAATACGATTATGCCCGAACCGATGCCAGTAGAATTAAACTCCCCTTCAATGCTCTAAACAGAAATCCAGAGATAATAGAATATTATAATTTTGATAGTTTGTTTCTTGTTTACCCGGACAACCCCACAGGACAGATTATGAGTAAAGACAGTCTCATAAAAATTCTTGATATTTGCCTGCGAAAAAACGCAGATGTTTTTCTTGATGAGTCATTTATCTGGTTTGTAAATAAACGTGAGGTGGATGAGGCAGAATTGATAGAGGCGTATCATAATCTGGTAATAGGCAGGTCACTAACCAAGATACTCTCCATACCGGGGCTCAGGCTTGCGTATATACTGTCTTCATGTGAGAATATATGCCGTATAGAAAACAATCTGGACCCATGGAGAATCAGCCAGCCAGCACTCCTATATCTGAGAAGCTGTGGCATGGATTTCAGTGGTATTCCAGAGAAAACTGAAAGGGAACGTAAATATATGATAAAATCACTGAAAAAAATAGGACTGGACCCGGTGGGATCTCCCAGAGCTAATTTTGTAACGTTCAGGCTTCCTGGGGGAATTAACGGGATGGAGATGAAAAAATTCCTTGCAACAAGGAATATAATGATTAGAATCCTTGATGACTATCCCGAATTCGGGAGCGATTATATGCGCATAGGCATAAAAAAACGTGGGAAAAATGTAATTCTTCTCAGATCAATAATGGAGTATATAGGTGGTTTGAATGATTAAAATGATACAGGTACTGGGGACAGCTTCAGATTCCGGAAAAAGCACAATGGCAATGGCCCTGTGCAGATATTTTTCTCGAAAGGGTTACAGCGTTGCCCCATTTAAAGCAATAAATATGTCACTAAATTCAGTATCTCTGGCTGATTCTTCAGAGATATCCCGTGCCCAATGGCTTCAGGCAATTGCCTCTGGATCAGAGCCTTCAATGTACATGAACCCTTTTCTGATTAAACCTGAGGGCATGGGAAAGTCCCAGATAATAGTACAGGGTAGACCCATTGGGTCATTGAAAGTAAATGATTATTATGAATATCTGAAATCTAATGCAGAAAGCGTTATAAAGGAATCCTTAAGAGAACTTTCCAGTAGATATGATATTATTATAGCCGAGGGTGCAGGCTCTGCTGCAGAAATAAATATGGAGGGCAGAGATTTTGCCAATATATTTGTTTCCAGTATTTATAAAACACCGGCAATAGTTATTTCTGATATAGAACGGGGAGGCGTTTTTGCATCACTTTATGGGACAGTGAAGCTAATGAAAAATAGTGAACTCGTGAAATATCTGGTTATTAACAGGATGAGGGGAAGTACATCAATGCTAAGGGACGGTATAGAAAAACTGGAACGCCTCACAGGAAAAACCGTAATAGGAGTAATACCCTATTCTGAATTTACCCTTCCCGGTGAAGATTCCCTCAATTACACAAAATCGGGGATATATAATAGCAGAATATGTGTTATAAGATATCCACACATGGAAAACTACAGCGATATGGACCCATTTTATTTGCTAAATATAGGATTTACCTTTGTAGATGCTTCAAATATCAAAATGCTTGATGAGTGTGATGTCATAATACTCCCTGGATCAAAAATTGTATCTGAGGATTTACATTATATGGAAAGAAGTGGGATAACTGAAAAATTGAAGAGTATTTACAGAAACAAAACTATAATAGGCATCTGCGGGGGCTATCAGATGCTGGGGAAAAAAATTATGGACAAGAATAGAGTTGAATCAAATGAAACTGAGATAAAGTGCATGGGCATTCTTGATGTTGAAACAGAATATATGGATAAAAAGCAAACCGGGAAGGTTCAATACGTCCTGAATTCCGGAATTTTCGGAGAAAATTCACAGGGAACTGGATATGAAATACATTACGGGCGTATTATTGAAAACAATGAGAAACCCTTTGCGTTTGTGGATGGCATGCCTGAGGGGTCTGTACATGGAAACATTTACGGCACAAATATTCACGGAATATTTGAAAACAGATATATCCTAAGAAGAATACTAAAGGCAGATATTGATGACTACCGTGGAACACTGGAAAAGAACATAGAATACACTGAAAAGGTTTTCACGAACAGTATGGATATGCAAAAGATAGAAAAACTGGTATTATGATAAACGGTGCCGAACTGCTGATATTGATAGTTATTCTGGCTATTACGCTAGATATTATTATCGGAGAACCGCCTAACGCTATACATCCTGTAGTGATAATCGGACGTACGATTTCTAGATTTAAACCATATTTTATGGGATTCCATAATAGAATACTGTCTGGATGCCTATTTCTGATATGGGTTATAATATTGAACTCAATGCCAGTTATAGTAGTCCTCTATATTTTATACAGACTGGGAAACATTCTGTTTTTAATAATATTTATAATAATATATGTATATTTCCTGAAAAGCACATTTTCCATAAATTCGATGGGGAAGCATATCAGGCGTATTGTGAATTCAATAACGGATAATGATATCATCATGGCCAGAAAACATACATCCATGGTTGTGAGAAGGCCAACAGACAATATGGATGTGCATGGCATTGCATCTGCATCCATAGAAACCATAGCAGAAGGATTTGTTGATGGGTATCTAACACCATTATTTTTCTATTCATTTCTTGGACTGGCCGGTGCTCTTGCGTCCAGGGTAATAAATACAATGGATTCCAATATTGCATACAGGGATTCAGAGTATTATGAGATTGGGAGGTGCACTGCAATCGGAGATTCTATCATAAATTTTTTCGGTTCCAGAATGGTGCCAGGAATATTCAGACTCAGTGCTTTTCTGATGGGATACAGTACTGGCAAGATCAGGATTATTAATACAACCGATAGCCTGAATGCTGGATACAGTATTGGATCCATGGCATCAGTGTTAAATGTTAGACTGGAAAAAACGGGTGAGTATATAATTAACGCCCAGGGGCAACAGCCAGAAGTCGGTGATATCAGGAAGGCTATGAATATATACTATCTGTCAGCTCTAATATTTCTCATTTTATTTGTTATTCCTGTTATTGCTATACTATTTTTTATACATCTTCTTGTCATTTTATGAGGGCATCTATTCTGAAAGTAATATTAAATATGATATATTTATGTCAACTCATTCTATTATTATGGTACCGAAAGGGGTCAATAACCCATTTATGCCAGAAAATGTGATACTTCTTGATAATGCCCTCACAGCTTTTTATACCGATGCCAGGATAGATCTTTAAAAATATATGAATAATTATTTATTTTTAATAACAATATATCAGTTATGTCAATGGCCTATAGTAACAATTACTGGTATGATTACCTGAAGAGCAAAGAGATTACTGAAAAGGATGCTAAGGAATTACTTGATATGGATATTTATTCTCTGATGTCACTGGGGGATTCCCTGACATCACTTGAAGTTGGGGACAGGGTTTCATATGCTGTCTCTTATAATATAAATTATTCAAATTACTGCACTGCCTCATGTCCTATATGCGCCTATTATGTCCCGTATAAAATAAAGAAATACAACCCGGAAAAGGGATTTGAATTATCAGTTGAAGATGTACATAATGAGGCCATGAAAGCAAAAGAACTCAATGTTACCGAGATACATATTGTAGGTGGGTTTAATCCTGATTTAAGCATAGAATACTATGAAAATATATTCAGAGAGGTTAAAAAGGTCCTTCCCAATATAACACTAAAGACGTTCACAATACCTGAAATAGATTTCATAGCAAGAACAACAGGGAATTCAATACCTGAAGTAATAGACAGATTCAGGAAAGCCGGAATGGATGCACATACAGGTGGTGGTGCCGAGATATTTAATGAAGATATAAGAAAGCAGATTACAACACCTGAAAAGATATCCGGAGAAAAATGGCTGGAAGACGCCAAACTGATTCACAGCCTCGGAATTAAGGGTAATTCAACAATGACCTATGGAACTGTGGAGGGATATGATGATATTATAAACCATATGATCAGATTAAGGAATAACCAACTTGAACAGCCCGGATTCCTGTCATTCATTCCATTGAAATTCAGCATTGAAAATACGCCCCTGTACAAGATGGGAAAGGTCAGGATGCCTGGTTCAGGTGATAAGGATATAAAGGTTTATGCTCTGGCAAGGGCAATACTGGGAAAATCCATACGAAATATAAGTGTTTACTGGGTTGCTTTGGGCAAGGAGCTGGCACAGGTGGCACTGATGTCAGGTGGAAGCGATCTTGTGGGCACCGCATTCAGCGAGAAGGTTTTCGGCGCAACAAACAGAAAAACTTCTGGAAGCGTGGAAGAACTTAATCATATGGTGGAGGAAATAGGAAAGGTTCCTGCGTTGAGAGATACCTTTTATAATATCAAGGAGTACTATTAAAATGATAGGGCTCATTAATTTATCACACTCAGACCCGCTTTATATGGCATTTCCTGCAGGTCAGACTGTAAGGAATAGTGCTGCGGAGAATCTTAAATATTTATTAGCTGGGGGCATAGAAATAGGTATGGTATCCCTTGTTTCGTATATAAAAAATAGGGATAAACTGAAACTCATTAAGAGCATGAACATACATTCCAGGGCGAACACAGTATCCACACTTCTTGTGTCAAAACTTGATCATTTAAAGGATAATATGAAAATAAATGCGACATCCCTGACCAAAACCACTGAGCTTTATCTAAAACTTGTTCTGGACAGAATGGGATTATCATATGAAATCTCAGAATCAAAATATTCTGACCCCGGCAGTCTTTTGAAAACAGCAGATTATGCACTGATTATTGGTGATGATGCTATAGAAGCGTATTCTGGAAACCTCAACATATTAATGGATACCGGCCTGGAATTCTCAAAACAGTACAGCATGTATCCCGTGTATGCCGTTTCAGCTGCAGCAAAGGACACAAATGTGGACGATGGCATGGTAAATTACCTTAACGGGCGTATAGAGGAATCAAAAAGGTATATTAAGGATGCTGTTGAGTTGAATTCAAAAAAATTCAATGTTAAGAAGGAGGTTATGAACGAGTATTACAGAAGCATAGATTATTCCTTTACTGAACCGGTGATGAAAACAGTGGAATTCGTATCAGGTTTAAATCTACTGTAGATAATAGACCAATCTATAAAATTGGGAACATATTTATTTTATAAAGCCATATTATAATTATGATTTCTTACAGCTACATGGACAGTGTTGAAAATAAAATAAAAAATGGCGAAACACTTGATGAAAATGAGATTGTATATCTGTATGATTCCGCCAGCCTCAAGGACCTCGGAAGGCTTGCAAGGTCAATTACTGATAAAATATCCGGAAACAGGGTCTCATTTGTTTCAAATCTCATACTAAATTATACAAATATATGCAACGTCCGGTGCCATTTCTGTGCATTTTACAGAAAGCAGACCGATAGCGATGCATATACCTTATCTGTGGATGGTGTTGTTGATGAAATAAAAAAGTACTATGAGCCATATGGTATTAAACAGCTGCTTATACAGGGTGGCGTAAATTCATTCCTTGATCTTTCATATTACACTGAATTATTTCAGAGGATAAAAAATGAATTTCCGGGGCTTGGGATACACGGACTTTCCACTTCAGAACTGCATTTTATATCCATCAAGGCACATATTCCTGTAAGAGAACTTCTGATAAAACTAAGAGAAAGTGGGCTGGAGACAATCCCCGGTGCCGGTGGAGAGATACTTGATGGCAGCGTCAGAAAAAGGATGGGACGCCCTGAGGAAAGTGGAAGGCAGTGGCTTGAGATAATGGAAGAGGCACATAAACTTGGAATACACACATCTGCAACAATGATGTTCGGTCATCTTGAAACATCTATGGACAAGGCTCACCATATGCTCTCAATACTGGAGTTGCAAAAAAAATATCACGGATTTTTATCATTTACACCGTGGAATTTCGAACCGGGAAACACTGAAATGGCAAAAGAGGGATATAAATATAGGTCAGGCGGCGTTTCTGTATTAAAAAACATTGCAATTGCAAGAATAGTTTTCAATAAAGACCTACCTGTAATACAGAGTTCATGGTTGACAAACGGTATGCAGATGGCACAGATGGCAATACTCTTCGGTGCAAATGACTGGGGAGGAACGATATATGATGAGAAAGTTATACCTGCAACTGGTAAACAGGTTGGAAATCTGAGGAAAGACTATATAATTAATTCAATAAAACAGCTGAACATGATTCCTGTTGAAAGGGATAATATGTACCATCCGATTAAAACGTATTAACATTAAATTTATAAAATTATTATTTAAAAAGTTCTATATATTCATATGGTTTTAATTTTCCAAAGCAGTAACGAACCTCCTGGAACTGTGATTTAAAGTCCCTTACCTTTTCCGACATTGCCTCCGGATCTTTTTTCTTTATGATTATATCGCTGATCAATTCTGCCAGATATTTTATATCAGATTCCTTGAAGCCTATCCTGGTTACTTCCTGTGTTCCTATACGTATTCCACTGGGGTTCATTGACTTCTTGTTGTCATCGTATGGTAGCAGGTTCTTGTTCAGTACTATATTGCAGCTTTCCAGCTTTTCAGCAACCTCCTTTCCTCCACCGTTCTTTGAAACATCTATTGCCAGTGTATGGGATTTGGTAAAACCATTTTTTTCACCAAGAACTTTGAAACCGTACTTATTCAACTCAGAACCAAGTGTCTGGGCATTTTTAATAATTTGCTTTGCATATTCTTCTCCGAAATCAAGGTGCTCTGCAAGGGTAACTCCAAGTGCGGCCATGGCATTCAAATGGTGGTTGCTGAGTGTGCCGGGGAATACCCCGCGCTGAACTTTTTTCCATTTCTCCTCGTCTGTTTCACCGATAATTATGCCGTGCTGTGGACCCGGAAGAGTTTTATGGGTGCTTCCGGTAATTATCTGCGCACCCTCCCTCAAGGGGTCCTGAAACTGCCTTCCACCGATTAACCCCAGTACATGTGCTGCATCATAAACAACAGTAGACCCGATTTCTTCCAGCGTGTCCCTTAATTCTTTCAGTGGTGTGGGGAAAAGGAAAACAGACTGGCCAAACCATGCAAGCTTCGGCTTAACCTCCTTCAATACCTTTATAGTTCCATCAATATCAAGATTCATTTCATCAACGTCAAAGGGATAGTTAACTGTTTTCAACCCCCTGAATCCAACAGCTCCGAATGGTGCTGAACTTATATGACCGCCACCGGATAGTGCCGGAGTGGTTATTGTGTCGCCGGGCTTTGTAAAAGCGTACAGCACGGCCATATTTGAATTTGTTCCTGAAAGTGGCCTGGGATCGACATATTTTGCATTGAAAAGTGCCCTGCCCAGATCCGTTACCTTATCCTCTATTAGATCGACAAACTGGTTTCCCTGATAGTATCTTTTATGTGGCAATCCTTCTGCGTATCTGAATCCGAGATCGGTGAGAAGCATTTCCATTGCCATGGGACTCATTATATTTTCAGATGCTATAAGAGGGATGCTTTCCTCAAAAAACTTATTGTGCTTCATTGCAAGTTCTCTTATAAAAAGTGCATCCTCCAGAAATTCATCACCTTTATTTATCATCAAAGAGATAATATAAAAAGGTATATTTATCTTTAGTTTATAAAATAAAATTTATTTTCTTTTCTTTATGGCAAATGCGGCCACACCTATTATCGCCAGTATTGCAATAACACCACCTGCAATGTAATATTCTGTATAATTGTTCACCGCCTTGAATGGAACATCAGATACCTCTATTGTATGATTGGAGAAGTGTGGTATGTACATGAGCACATACATTCCTGATGAGCTATTTACATAGGAATAATATGCATGACTGCTGCTTGTCTCATTCATCAGTGTTGAAACACTGACATGTGATGCTATTATTCCATCGAATTTTACATATGCGTGCCCTGTATTTTTTGTTACATTATTGCCTATGAATATTGCAACTATTGTATGGTGATTGACAGATGAGTTCACATCGAATGTTGCTGTTGATGATGTTTTCCCTGTAAATACCATGTGGATTGAGGAATTATAATATAAGGTGCTGTTTGTCAGGGTCCCGTTAACCATGTTCAGGTCGATTTCAGATGATACAATTCCTTTCATTATTCCGTGCATAACAGTGGTGTTGTCAGTAATTTTTTGCATCCCTGGTGGAACAACCATATTTACAAAAACTGGTCCTTTTTGTGCAGAGCTTATTGATATTTCATGACCGGTGATTTTGAAAGACCCGTTATGTACAAATAGCATTGCTATGGTGCCATTGTTGTCAATAATTATCATCTGCCTTCCAGCATTCACTGTATTGTTGAAATTTACCATGGTATGTATGGCAATATTGGAGTTTGTGAATACGCTGCTATTTGCCTGTGCGTTAAGACCTGCATTGGCTGAGGACGAAACCTGAATGTTGCTGGATGTGTTGTATATCTTCGCCCCGGATGGCACATATATGTGTATCATTCCACCATTATATACCAGCATATTTGTTTCTATTGTTGGGTTGTTATGCATTACAAAGAATGATGAGGTATTAGTGTACATAAAGAGGTTTCCGATAACATTTGTACCGCTGAATAGGTTGGCAGATAATGTGGGTAAACCTAACAATGATGTGCCATTTGCATATAGTTTGCTTATAATCTGTGTCGATGTCAGATTATATGTTAAATTGGAGAAAACTCCACTAGTGGAATTGAAATTTCCAGTGAGGAATCTGCCGGAAATGTTGCCCGTGGTAGTGTTATACATTAATCTTGCACCGTAATTATGCATGTGGTGAAAATGCGCGTGTATGCTGGAATTGAAATTCGCACTACCGGACATTTCATTATAACTATTTCCAGAAATTGCATTCTGCTGCACGTTGCTCCCCGATGCTAGCGGAACAGCTGCAGATACAGACAGTGCCATCAGTATGACAACCAATAATGTTAAAACTATTTTAGATTTCATAAACATTAACCTAAATTTGGATATTTATACCTTACGAAAGAAAAACTAAAAAAATTTTATAATGGATTTCTAAATAAAGCTGCATGATTTTAATTATTGCATCCAGGAAAGATGGTGCCAGCATGGAAATGGCAGATAAAATGATTCACCTGTATAATTTCAGGCAGGAAAATGCTGACACATTTACATACAGAAATTATAAACTGCTTTTTATTGATGCTTTACATATCTACAGGGATATGGAGAATCTGGATGATTCGATTGAAAAAGTGGTATTTCTATCCAAACATTCATCCAGTGCAGGGGTTAAATCACTTACAGTACATCCAGTGGGAAATTTAAGGAAGGCAGAACTTGGCGGGTTTGATAATGTAATAGTGCCTTCTGACCCTGAGGGTATGGGTGCCTCACTCAGATATATAAAAAGCAACTATCATGGAAACTACTTTGAAATTACGTTTGAGGCGACACACCATGGCCCTTATCTGGAAAAACCATCATACTTTATCGAGATAGGCACAACCGAAAAAGAGTGGAAAATGGATGGAATAGCAGAATTAATGGCAAAGTCTGTAATAGGAGGCGAAATAAAAAAATATAGCAATTATGTTGGTGTGGGAGGTGGCCATTATGCACCTAAACTCAGCACGTATTTTTTTGAAAATGAAATAAACATAGGGCATATAATCCCGAAATACACCCACGAAATAATATCCATGGAAGAAATAGAAAATACAGTAAAGGAAACACCAGAATGTAAAGGATTCCTAATGGACGCTCATGGCACTAAGGGCAGGGTTAAGGACATGATAGGAACAATAGCAGATAGAATGAATCTTGAAATTATAAGGATATGATTTTTTCTAAATTTTAACTCTTAAGCGGGAAGTCTATTAGAAAAGGATAAAGAATAATTTTATCCGGTGTTTACATAAATAATTGACATTGCCATGGTAAACCATTGCATACTCAATGTTTATATAGTAATTAATATTATAATGGTATCAGTGAAAAAAATGGAAATAGAAACTGAAGATAAACCTCCAGGTAGCCCGTTAATCAGGGATTTTGATATTGGTAATTATCTTGGAAATAGTAATTTTTTCCTAAAATATGAAGGCGTAAATCCTACAGGAACCCAGAAGGATAGAATTTCTAAAAAACATGTTGAAAATGCCATAGAGAAAGGTTACAGCGAAATATCTGTGGCAACCTGCGGAAACTATGGTGCATCCATAGCATATTACGCAAGGGCAATGGGCATAAAAGCTATTGTGGGAATTCCATCCGAATATTCAAATTCAAGATATGCAGAGATAGCCGCATACGGTGCAGAGGTCATAGAAAAACCACTCAAATATGAGGAGATGGTTGAGTATATTAGGGATGAAGCCGGCAAAAATGGCTGGTATGATGCAAGCCCCGGTTCACAGAACAGGGATCTGGATGTGGCAGGCTACAGTGAAATAGCATATGAAATTTACGAGCAGCTGGGATTTGCCCCTGATTATGTTTCCGTACCGGTTGGAAATGGAACAACAATGTACGGCATATATTATGGGTTCCTCAAATTGATGAGAAGTGGAAGGTCTGATAAAATACCATCGTTTATAGCATCCAGTACAGACGGTGGCAATCCGGTGGTTTATTCATTCATCAATGGGTTCAGGAGGGTGGTCGAACTTGATCAGAATAGTATAGTGGAAACACATAGCAATGAGCCACTGATAGCATACAGGTCATATGATGGCCAGAAGGCACTGGATGTGCTTTATAAAACAGGGGGCAAAGCATCATATGTATCAGATGAGGACATGATAGATATGGCCAGAGGGTTCAGGGAGGTAGACCATCTATCGGTACTGCCTGCATCAGCTTCAGCCGCTTTGACTGCGTTAAAATATGCTGGAAATAAAAGTTGTGTGATAGTGTTAACTGGAAGTGATAAATAATGGAAAAGGCAGTGATTCTCTCTGAGGGATGTTTTGCAACAACATACGGTAAAACGGCCAATGGACTTGTACGGTACAGTAAAAGATATGAAATTGTATCTGTAATAGATTCAAGATATTACGGCATGGATGCTGGATATGTCCTCATGGGCAGGCAGGATGGCATAAGAATTGTAAGTACTGTACAGGAGGCAAAGAATCTTGGAGCAACAACAATGATAGTCGGCGTTGCAACAGACGGCGGGTATCTCCCGGTAGAATACAGAAAATTTGTTTCAGATGCAATAGAAAGTGGAATGAACATTGTCAGTGGGCTGCACCAGTATATCAGCAATGACCGTGAGTTCAGCAGGATGGCCCAGAAAAACCACGTTCAGATAACGGATGTAAGGAAGATGTTCAATGGTTATGAGTATTCGTTTACAGGAAAGATTGAAGAGGTAAAATCCAAAAAAATAGCAGTGCTCGGAACTGATAGTGCAATAGGTAAAAGAACTACTGCTGTCTATCTGAACGATGCCATGAACAGGCAGGGAAAAAGTTCAGAACTGATCGGCACTGGCCAAACATCATGGATGCAGGGGTTTCCGTACACAGTTGTCATGGATTCAATAATAAATGATTTTGTTGCAGGTTCCCTGGAGTACATAACTTATAGGGCATGGCAGGAAAAGCACCCCCAGTACATGTTCCTTGAGGGGCAGGGGTCTATACTTCATCCTGCATATCCCGGAGGGTTCGAGATCATAGGGGCAATGAGGCCGGATGCTATTATACTCCAGCATGCACCAAAAAGGAAATATTATGATGGATTCCCTGAATTCCCCATAGAGCCGCTGGACAAATATATAAAGGTACTTGAACTTGTCTCCAGCAAGAAGGTAATTGCAATATCCCTTAACACCGAAAACATGGAGTCCTATGAGATAGATAATGAAAAGGTAAAACTGGAAAGACAGTACGGAATACCTGTTTTTGACCCTCTCCAGGAATTCGAAAGCATTACAGGCGTTATATCAGATTTATAAACGTCTGTTACATTATACATAGGGGAATAGATGTACATAGATAACATAATTTCTTTCAATAATATAGAGGTCAGCATAGATAAAATAGAAAAACGCAGAATAACAGGGTACATAAAGCTTGATGATTTCAGTTACAGGTTAATTTTTACATACGCAGAGGATATAGATGTGGACAGGAATATAGCCGGATTAATACTTACAATGCCGGCAATAAATTACACATATTTCTCCAGAAAGCTCATACTGAATTTTCCGGTCAGCCAGCTGGATATAAAACTTATAAAGGATTTCATGGTCATAAATGCCCATGAGGTATTCATTAATAAGATAATTAACAGGAGATATGATTATATCAAACCAGAATTTATTCCATCAGAAAGCGACATAAACAAAGAAAACGCAGATGGAATCACAGAACTTGTATGCCCGGAAATCGTAAAAGATGGAAATCCCTGGATTACTGACAGGGAAAAGGTTGCAATAATGTCATCCGGGGGAAAGGAAAGCCTTCTGGCATTCGGAATATTCAACGAAATAAACATGAAAGAAAATAACTATGCATTTTATTTTGAAGAATCTGGTTCCCACTGGCTAACTGCAAAGACAGCATATGATTACTACAGGACCAACTTCGGCAATGTAATGAAGGTCTGGTCAAACACTGATAGGTTCTATCATGAAGCTTTAAAACATCTGAAAATAATCAAACAGGAAATGATAGATATAAGATCAGATGACTATCCCATACAGGTATTCATCTTTCCCCTGTACATATTCCTTCTTCTTCCGATGATCAGGAAACATAAAATAGGAAACATCATAATGGGTGATGAGTTTGATGATCCACGTGGCATGGGGGATTACAGGGGCCTGAAGTATTATTATGGTATATTTGATCAGACATATGACTTCAACCGGATGGTTTCTGTTTATTTCCGTGATAAGGGGATAAATAGCAATGTTTACTCCATAGTTTATCCGGTAACTGGATACGTTGAAGAAAGAATACTAATGGAAAGGTATAGAAACCTGTTCCTCCAGCAACGATCATGCCACTCCTGCCATGAAAAAGATGGTGTTATTTATCCATGTGGAAAGTGCTCTAAATGCCTTGGTATTTTATTATTTATAGAATCTGCAGGTGGTGACCCCAGGGATATTATGTATTCTGATACAGATATGAGGCTGCTCGGGCGAAGGCTTTTAAAATCCCGGTTAAGGTTGGACCCGGACGAGAGACAGTATGCAGAATATAAGCTCGGATTTTCTGAAAATGGAAGCATGGAAATAAACCACGTTGCAGGAATGCATATAATGCCCTATGAAGAAGATGTGCTGTCAGCAGTGCCGGAAAATTTCAGGCATTCTATAAAGAAAATTTTGTCCAGGTATACGGATGGTAAGTATGAGCTAAAGGATAATATATGGGTGAAGGTTTAGAAATAACTTTCCTGCACAGCAATGCACTGATCATTTGTAGTGCACTCTGAATAGTCATTTAATGGATTGATATTAGTTTTGATAAAGTTCTGTGCCCATGAATATTTAGAGATAAATTCATAGGCTAAATCAGTATAACCCATAATATACAGGGCCGCTGCAAGTGCCTCCAGAGATGATAGTTTCCCGGGTTTTCCATAATTAACCGGATTTACCGGCAACAGAAGAGGAAGTTTTCTGCCATTCTTCGCCCCTATATTTTCAATAGAGCTTATTCTGTTCCATGAACCATCGATTACAACAATACCATGCCTTTCATACAGTTCTTTGTCTGAATTTAGAAGGAAATTTTCTGAATATGGGGTCAGATATAGTTTACTGTAAATTTTATTTATTGGAATATGTGTTGCCAGACCGTATCTTTCAAGTTTTTTCATTGTAGATTTTTTAGGATCATCCTGGTTCATGTAAACATAGAATATTTTTTCCATGGAATATATCAGTTAGAATGAAAATATAAAATTTGGTATTTTATGTGCAGAAATTGAGCAATAATAAAAGTGTGTAGAAAAATTGAACAAAAATATCAATGATTGAATACATTTATATACTATATTTAAACGTTAATACAAAAATTTCAATATAATGTTATTACTATATGTATAATTATTCAATATGTGAATTAAATATTAATAAGTGTTTTAATAGAATTATTTAAATATATAAAAATAGAAATAGGAAAGTAGTTATATTAGAAATTCATGGATTTCTATGGTTGAAAATATTGACAAAGTTAAGGATATAATTGCCAGGGAAAACAGGATTCCTGTGTGGTCTCTACCAACAGCATTTCTAGGAATTATAGGCCTTGGATATTTCTTTACCTTTTATGATATATCAGATATAGGCCTTGCAATGCCAGCAATAGATGAACAGTTTAATCTGCATGGCTCTATAATTCTTTTTATAGCGCTTTCAGTTGGACTTATAGGATATGCAATTGGGTCTTACATGATAGGGAGCCTTGCAGATATATTTGGCCGTTACAGGTCCATGATTTTAACCATGGCATTAACTGCAATCGGTTCCCTTGGGGATGCACTATCTTTCAACGTGCCGGAACTGACAATTTTCAGATTCATAACAGGGATAGGCCTTGGTGCTGATCTCAATCTGGTATCTATATACATAACTGAATTTGCACCTTCTGCAGTAAGGGGTAAAATAACTGTATTCACATTTCTTATAGGAATATTTGGTCAGGCTGTAACACCGTTTATAGGTTATTTCCTTGTACCTGCCTTCACAACAGGATGGCGCTGGCTATTCGGAATAGGTGCAATAATAGCATTCATAGCAGTATTTTTAAGGATGGAACTTCCTGAATCCCCAAGATGGCTTGCCACAAGGGGAAATAACATATCGAAGGCCGAAAAGGTTCTGGAAATGATGGAAGCAAATGCCAGCAAGAAGGTGGGCAAGCTTCCTGAACCACATCCGGAATCAGTTGTGGTGGAAGAGCCAAAATTCCCCACACTGTATCTGTTCAAAAAGCCGTATTCAACCCGTATGGCGCTTCTTATAGCGGTGTGGTTTTTCTGGTACATAGGGAATTATGCTTTCCTTGGAGATGCTGCATCCCTGTTGGAGGGAATAGGATTTACGGTTGCAGCCGCCATACTTTACATAGCCATAGGAGCAATAATAGGTTATCCAGCAGGAGCCCTTATAATGATGTATACTTCAGATAGATATGAAAGAAAGCACGTTATTTTTGCAGCTACCGTAGTATGGCTGATAGGCATGATATCTATGGCAACAAAAATGACTGATTTCCTTTATTTTGGATCGTTCCTTGCCGCACTTGGGCTGGGAATGTACCTTCAGGTAGCGTATACATTCACTGCAGAAAATTACCCCACAAGGGCCAGGAGCTCGGGATTCGGTATAACTGATGGCATAGGACATGGTGGAGGCGCGCTGGGTGCAATCCTCCTGCCCATACTGGTTGCCACCTATTCATGGGCATTCGGATTTCTTTTCATTGGAATTACTGGCTTCATAGCTGGACTTCTTGTACTGATAGGCGGTACAAAAGTGTCAAGAAGAAACCTGGAGGATATATCTGAATGAAATAAATTTTTAGACATTAAACAATATTTATCAAATAATCAGAATTTTCATTGGATAATTTTGTAATTATTTGATTTTTTTAAATTAATATATACTATTTATTGAATTACATGCATTCCATGCAATGAAAAGATTTATTAAACGATTTTTACTATAGAATGATGCATTATATTGTAGTAACCGGAGGGGTAATTTCCGGTTTAGGAAAGGGTACAATAACATCTGGATTATCTTATCTTTTAAAAAATAGCGGCTTCAGGGTTACCAATATTAAAATAGATCCGTATATAAATTATGATGCAGGTACAATGAACCCGTACCAGCATGGAGAGGTTTTTGTACTGAATGATGGTGGAGAGGTTGACCTGGATCTTGGGAATTACGAGAGATTCCTCGATACTGCGCTGACATCTGCCAACAATATAACAACGGGAAAGATATACAAAGAGGTTATAGAAAAGGAAAGGCGTGGTGATTATCTGGGAAGTACAGTACAGATAATTCCGCATATTACAAATGAAATCAAGGCACGTATAAGGAAGGCCGCTGATGGATATGACATAGCGCTCATAGAGGTCGGTGGTACGGTGGGTGATATTGAATCAATGCCGTTTCTCGAAGCACTCAGGCAGATGAGATCGGATAAAGGAGATTCAATGATATTCGGTCATGTAACACTTGTCCCTGAATCCGGTTCAGAACAGAAAACAAAACCAACACAGCACAGTGTGAAAGAATTAAGGGCAATAGGGATACAGCCGGATATATTATTCTGCAGATCCTCCAGCCCTCTCGGGATAGATGCAAGAAAGAAAATTTCGCTCTTTACAGATGTTGCTGAGAAAGGTATAATCAGTGTTTACGATGTTTCCAATGTATATTTTGTTCCCATGGTACTTGAAAAACAGGGAGCACTTGAATATACCAGAGAACTCTTCAGGTTTGATGACCATGAATTAAATTATACATTGAAGGAATTTACGAGGAATATTGAAAAACCCACAGAGGAGGTTACAGTCGGGCTTATAGGGAAATATGTGGATATGCAGGATGCATATATTAGCCACAAAGAAGCATTTTCACATGTAACAGGAAATACAGGTATAAAAGTTAACATCAAGTGGATTGATTCCGATGACCTGATAAAGAGCACAGAGCAACTGGACGACCTTGACGGGATATTAATTCCCGGAGGGTTCGGATATCGTGGCGTGGAGGGAAAAATTGCTGCTGCAAAGTACGCCAGGGAAAAACGTATTCCATATCTGGGCATATGTCTCGGATTCCAGGCATCTGTTATAGAACTTTCAAGGAACCTTTTAAAGTTAAAGGATGCAAACAGCACAGAATTTGAGCCGGGAACACAGGACCCAGTTATAGATATCCTGCCAGAACAGAAGGGAATTAAGGATCTCGGTGGGACCATGAGACTTGGTGCAAAAACGGTGCTTGTCAAAAAGGGCACAATTGCATATGAAATCAATGGATCCGAGAGAATAAGCGAAAGGCACAGGCACAGATATGAGGTGAATCCGGAGTATATAGATAGGCTTGAGGAAAAGGGTGCAATATTTTCTGGAACTGATGACGAAAAGATAAGAATGGAAATCCTTGAGTTAAATGACCGTGATAATTATATTGCAACACAGTATCATGCAGAATTCCAGTCCAGGCCATTAAACCCCTCAAAGGTACATTTATATTTTATAAAAAAATCACTGGAATACAGAAAAGAAAAAAGAGGTAGTATATATGCAGGAAGTACTGAATAATTTGGTAAAGAAATTGAACGATAAGATAGCAAGTGATCAGACGTATGCAAAGAAATTGCAGAACATAACAAAATCCATTGATATTGTTTTTGATGATAAGGATTCGTATTATTTCAAGGTGGAAAACGGCCATATAACAGAGCCACAGAGCGGAAAGATAGATGCAGACATCACCGTAACTGTAAGTTCCGATATTTTCAATAAGATACTGTCAAAGGAAATCAATGCCATGGATGCCTATATGAAGCAGCAGATAAAAATAAAATCATCACTGATGGATAAGTTATTATTGAGCGATTTGCTGAAAGCGTAGAATGATAGACCATAATCTGGATAAATATAATAAAGCCCTTACAAAAAGCGTCAATGAATGCTACGAAATAGCCCTGGAGGCAAGATCATTGGGCAAAGACGTTTCCACAGACGTAGAAATACCACTGGCCAATGACATGGCTGAAAGGGTTGAAAAATTAATACAGATTGATGGAATTGCAAATGATATAAGGGAACTCAGCAAAACAAAGTCCAGGGAAGAGGTATCCCTGGAGATTTCTCGAAAGGTTGCTGAAATGCTCAAGTCCGATAGAAGAATGGCACTTGAGAAATCAGTTCGTGTCGGACTTGCAATTTTAACAGAGGGAATACTTGTTGCGCCCCTGGAGGGTATCAAGGAAGTAAACATAGTTCCAAATGATGATGGTACTGAATACGTTGATATTGTATATTCCGGACCTATAAGAAGTGCTGGTGGAACTGCCCAGGCACTCAGTGTTTTGATGGCAGATATTGTTCGCAGGGAGTTGAATATAGGAAGTTTTAAGGCAACGGATGAGGAAATAGAGCGTTATATAGAGGAGATACAGGCTTATAACAGGTCAAAGCACCTACAGTATCTCCCGACTCCGGATGAAATACGGCTTGTTATAGGGAATTCTCCGGTTATGATCGATGGTGAGGGGAGCGAGGAGGAAGAAATATCCGGGCACAGAGATATGAAACGGATTCCAACTAACCGTATAAGGGGGGGAATGTGCCTTGTTCTCTGTGAGGGATTAATTCAAAAATCGAGAAAGGTTCTGAAGTATACCAACCTCATGAATTTAAAGGAATGGGATATTCTGGAAAAAATAGGCAAAAATAAAACAGAAGAGAAGGGCGATACATCACAGAAATATCTCCGTGACATAATAGCAGGGAGGCCTGTTTTCGGATATCCTAACAGGCCGGGAGGATTCAGGCTAAGATACGGTAGATCAAGGCTTTCCGGGCTTGCCGCGGCATCAATAAACCCGGTTTCAATGTATATTGTGAATCAGTTCATAGCCATAGGTTCCCAGATAAAGGTTGAACTACCGGGAAAGGCTGCCGCAATAACACCCTGTGATACCATAGATGGGCCATCTGTGCTTCTCAAATCTGGAGAACACAGAAAAATAAGGACCGTGGATGAGGCAAAATCCATTGAAGACCAGATAGAGATGATAACCGATATCGGTGAAATCCTTATTGCCTATGGAGATTTTCTGGAAAACAATAAAAATCTGGTAAAATCCCCATTTACAGTAGAATGGTGGTCCTATTATTTGCCTGATGATTTAAAAAAATTCGAGCATTCAAAACCTGACCAGTTTGAAGCTGTGGAAATATCGAAAAAATACAATATACCCCTGTATCCTGAATATGATTATTACTGGCATGATTTAACACTGGAAGAGCTTAAATCTCTTATTTCCATGATTAAGGAGAGTAAAATTGAAAATGGGAAGCTGCATATTAGCCCGGAAGCAAAGAATATTCTCATAAAGCTCGGCATCGAATTTAAACCTGATATGGAATCTATTACATTAAAAGAATATTATCCACTACTCATATCAACTGGCTTTTCTGTGGAAAATGGGGTGATTTCAGGGAATGGAGCTTTTACAGCGGAGACTGCCCTCGAGGCTGTTAACCAGCTTTCGGGTATTATTATAAAGGCGAGGTCCCCGGTGCGTGTGGGGGCAAGGCTGGGGAGGCCTGAGAAAGCAGGGGACAGGAAAATGAAACCCAAGGTACATGTGTTATTTCCTATCCTGAATTATGGTGATAACAGAAGGTCGATACTGAATGCTGCAAAGAATAAAACAGAGTATACCATGGAACTTAATGGAAGGGTATGTAAAAACTGTGGAAATGAAACGCCACTGACAGTGTGTGAAAATTGTGGTTCGGTGACATACAACCAGAACCAGAACAGAAAAATGAAAATTGACCTGGGTGATGTACTGCAGAAGGCGGAATCAAGGCTCAATATAAGGCCAGATCAGGTGAAGGAATTAAAAGGCGTTAAAAAGTTAATGTCAAAGAACAATGCTGTTGAGCCTATAGAAAAAGGCATATTAAGATCAATACATGATATAAGCATCAACAAGGATGGCACATGCAGGTATGATATGTCAGATATACCCATAACCCACTTCAAAAAATCTGAGCTAAATCTTACATCTGAACAGCTGGAGAGGCTTGGCTACCCCGATCAGGAACTCAACGAGATATACCCGCAGGACATAATAATACCTGAAGATTCCGCAAGATATTTACTCAATGTGGCTAATTTTGTTGATGACTTGCTTGTCCGGTATTATAATATGCAGCCATATTATTCGTGCCATGATATAAATGACCTGATAGGTGAGCTTGTTATAGGACTTGCACCGCATACATCTGGAGGAATAGTTTCCAGGATAATTGGATTCTCCAGGGTAAGCGGATGCTATGCCCATCCATTTTACCATGCCGCAAAAAGAAGGAACTGCGATGGTGATGAGGACAGTATAATGCTTCTGCTTGAAGGCCTGCTGGATTTTTCCAGGGATTTCCTCCCTTCAACAACCGGGGGTTTAATGGATGCGCCTCTTGTCCTTACAGTGCTTCTGGATCCTGAAGAAGTGGATAAAGAGGCTATGAATGTTGATACTCTCTGGAAATACCCTCTGGAATTTTATCAGGCCACTGAAAAAGGTATTCCTCCATCGCAGATAGAGAAAATTATGCTCACAATGAAAACAAAAATAGAAACACAGGGGATATACACAGGTTCTGGATTTTCCTTTGATACATCTGACCTGAACGGTGGCGTGCTGATGTCTGCGTATAAAACTATAGACTCCATGGAGGAGAAAATAGAAAAACAGCTGGGCCTTGCAACAAAACTTCTATCCGTTGATGAGAACGATGTTGCCGCAAGGGTAATATCATCACATTTTCTACCCGATATGTTTGGAAATATGAGGAGTTTCTTTACACAGGAATTTCGCTGCACGAAGTGCAACACAAAGTTCAGGCGCATCCCCCTCTCGGGAAAATGCTTGAAATGTGGATCAGACAATATTATACTGACAATACACCATGGTAGCATCGTAAAATATCTGAAGGAGACAGAAAAGGTCATGGATGAATATGAGCTGCCCGTTTATCTGCAGTACCAGATAAGGCGTTTAATAGATTCAATAGACAATACATTCGATGTTTCTGAACCTGCCAAGATTGAAGAAACAACACTGGAATCATTTAAATAAAGACAAGCAATGAAGAAGCATGATAGGTTCATTATTTGTAACAGGGCCAGCAGGTACTGGTAAATCTACATTCTGCGGTGCATTCAAGGACTGGCTTATACAGAATGAATATGATGCAATTATTGTGAATCTAGATCCGGGGGCAGAATACCTTCCATATGAGCCGGACATTGATATAAGGGAATTTATTTCCCTGAATGAGGTTATGTCCGCCTATTCACTGGGTCCAAACGGTGCACAGATAGTTGCAGCCGATCTGCTTCTTGATAATATAGAAAAAATAAAATCAAAACTTGAACTTTATGACGATTATTATGTAATATTTGATACACCCGGGCAGATCGAACTTTTCAGCTTCAGGCCCGGGAGTCCACTGCTGGTCAAATCCCTGGCAGATAAAAAGGCCATGATAGCATTTATGGCGGATTCCATGATTTCACAAACACCTTCAGGCTATGTTTCCGAAAAAATGCTTTTCGGTTCAGTATATTCCAGGTTTTATGTTCCTATGATGTTCATACTGAATAAAATTGACCTAATTGGAGATGACAAGGTCAAGGAAATATCAGACTGGGAGGATAACCCGGACCTTCTATATGATGAACTGAGAAATGAGAATACAGATACAGTAAAGGATTACTTTCTGAATATAATAAATGCACTCAAGGACTCCGAGATATTGAATAAAATAATACCAGTATCTTCCAAGGATTCTTTCGGTTTTGAGGATGTATATACTGATATGTCTGATTTTTTCCAGGGAGGGGAGGATACAGACACAATGTACAAGGATGACTGATATCCGTATTGTTAATTAACTATTTTGCCATGGCAGTTATGATATGAAGGCAAGAGAGTTTGTTGATTTCATAAAACTTGAGCATACGGTATTTGATCTCCCGTTTATTTATGCCGGGGCAATAATAGCATCTGCCGGTTCATATCATTTTTTGAAATACATAATAATACTTATAACTGCCACAAGTGCAAGAGGTGCAGGCATGTCCATAAACAGAATACTGGGCCTGCGCTATGATAAAATCAATCCCAGGAAAAGGGACTGGTCACTGGTAAAGGGCACAATGAAACTCAGAACTGCATATCTATTCACCGCCATCCTTATAGCTATATTTGAAATTTCAACATATTTACTTAACGATGTTGTGCTCTATCTTTCACCGGTTGTGATACTGTTTTTCATAGCCGACCCGCTTTTAAAGAGGGTAACTGCATGGAGGCACCTTTTCATGGGGTTTACCATAGGGCTCGGGGTTCTTGGTGGATTCCTTGCCATAACACCAGTTTTCCCACCACTGATAATTTACATTACAGTTCTTATTTCTACCTTCTGGATAGCGGGATTTGATATTATATACACTATACCTGACATGGATTACGACAGGAAAAATAATCTGAAAACCCTGAATGTTAGGTTCGGCCTCAGGAAGGGTATGGCCATATCCTATATTTTCCATATATTTACCATATTACTGTTTGTTTTCATAGCCTTTCTGGTAAGAAATATATATTATGACTTTCTTCTGATCCCCATTATAGGATTAATACTTTACGAGCATATTATTATAAATCCATCAAATATAAAAACGATCAGAATGTCCTTTTTCAATGCAAATTCATTTATAGGAATTATATTCCTGATCGGCATGATAATGTCATTTTACCGGTGAATCAGAGAACAATTCTCACATCCACAGCAAATGCACCTTTTTCATTTACAATTAATGGATTTATATCCATCTCCTTGACATTCAGATCTATAAACATGTTTGATATCTTTGAAATGGCGCTTACCGTTGCATTTACATCGTAATTGCTGTTCCTTGCCCTAAGCATATCCAGAATCTTGCTTTCCTTTATCATCCGGTATGCTTCATCCTCAGAAACAGGGCATATGCCATAGCTCAGGCTTTTTATGACTTCCATATAAACGCCTCCTATTCCTACCACAATGGCAGGGCCAAATACAGGATCGTTTATTCCTCCAACAAATATTTCTGCTCCGGAAATCTGCTGCTGCATTATTACCCTTTTATAGTTGAGTTCTGTAAATGCCTGTGAAACCATATCTTTCTCCACATCCATTATTACACCTTTTACGTCTGTTTTATGTACAGGAGTATCAGGTGAAATTTTCATGACAAATGGATATCCAACAGTATCTGATCTTGACTGTGCTTCATCCACGCTTTCCGCCATGGCATACAGGGGTGTTCTTATTCCATATATCTCCATAAGTTCCATTGCCTCAAAATCCCTCAGGTAGGTTTTTCCCTTAACCAGGTCCGCTGCCTTCCTTATCGGATCAGCTGTCCTGATCTTTTTTATAGGTTCAGGCCTTTCCACCATATATTTAATTGATTTGATTGCGTCCTCTGGAAATATAAATGATGGAACCGATACAGAGTCCAGAAGTTTTGCTGCCGCATTCTGATCCAGTCCCATGGTAATCCCTATTACCCCCTTTCCGCGATAATTTACCACGGCCTTTGCAACATCAGAACATGTAACCATTGGTAGCGACTGCACAATAACTATTTTCGTACAGTCCAGATCCTTTACTATCCCCAGAGCGTTATTGTATCTGGTGTAGTCAGCATCCCCGGAAAGATCTATGGGATTTCGGGATGTACTCTGCGCTGGTATCACGCTCAATAGCTGCTGCTTTATCCTATCAGGGAGTTCTATTTCCTTGAGGCCCTCCGTATCTATTGCATCTGTGGCCAGTACTCCGTGTCCCCCGGAATTCGTGATAATAAGTATATCACCAGTTACCGGTTCTGATGATAGCACTATCTTTGCAAGATTGAGCATATCCTCTATATTATCTACAAATATGCCACCGACTGTCCTCACTGCAGCGCGGAAGATATCTATAGACCCGGCAACACTGGCCGTATGTGTCTTAACAGCAGCTGCTCCTGTTTTCCCGATTCCGCCCTTCAGGAATATGACAGGCTTTCTTTTTGTAACATCCGGTATAACTGACAGGAATTTATCCCCGGATGAAACACCCTCCAGATATGAAAATACTGCCCTTGTTTCAACATCTGAGGAAAGGAATTGAAGTGCATCTGTTTCGTCCACGTCTGCCTGGTTTCCGAGGCTAATGAAATAGCTTATTCCCACATTGGATTCCTGGGCCCAGTTGAGCATGTACACACCCAGCCCACCACTCTGTGCAACAATTGCAGCCTTCCCTTTTTTTACATCAGCAAAGGCAAAAGTTGCATTGACCTCCGGTGTTATTAAACCGATCGTGTTTGGTCCCAGAACACGTATATTATTTTCCCTTGCGGTTGCCATTATCTTATCCTCGAGTTCTGCCCCGTGCTGGTCAGTCTCCTTGAAGCCGGATGTTATAATGATTGCAGCGCCTGCTTTTATTGCTGCTGCATCCTCCATCACCCCTGGCACAGCATCCCGGGGAACAACGATTACAACAAGATCAACCTGATCCTTTATATCCCTCAAGTTTTTATATGCAGTGTACCCCGATATTTCTAAATTTTTATTATTTACAGGATAAATTTTTCCTGAGAAAGATGATGTTATGTTCCTTAAAATGATGTTGCCGACCTTGAGGCTGTCAGAAGATGCGCCAACAATTGCTATACTTTTAGGTTTAAATAATTGTTCCAGCATAAACTATCATTTATCATTGGGTTAAATAGTTTCCTTATGAGAGCTATAACGGGAAATCCTCACCAAGATCTCTGGTGTCAAGGACATCTATGAACTGGCTTATCATTTCCAGTGATTGAAAATATAACCGTTCAGAATATGTGGAGGATATATCTGATATTACTATGCTTCTATATTCACGCATACCTGCATTAATAGAGCTGAGGAATACGTCTGTGTCTGTAAAAAATCCACCAAATAATACAGTTTTTCTTTCAGTTTCCTCCAGAATATCTTCCATATTGCTATGATAAAAAATATCCTCCTTTTGAACTTGTATTTCATTTTTTACTGCTATCTTTCTATTAAATTCCTTTATAAAATTCTCATCATAATCAGATTCTGGAGGCATATTCTTTTTCCTGTTCTTTTCCTTTAAATTATGTATTCCATTTAAATCATGGTTACTGGTATTATAACATAGTTCTCTTTTGGTAAATATAACAGGAATATTATATTCTGAAATGAAGGAATTCATATAATCCATACCCATCAGAAATTCCATTTTGCTGAATGTGTGCCTGAAAAACTCTGTACTGTAATTAATCATAACCAATGCTGTGTCATCCGGGTCTATCATAATTGATTATGCGTGGAAAGTATTTTTAACTTGTTCAATAAATTATATATAAAGTTCCATAATACAGAGTACGCGGAGATTGCCGAGCTAGGAAAAGGCGATGGATTTAGGGTCCATTTCCGCAGGGATTCGTGGGTTCAAATCCCACTCTCCGCATTATGCAGGCACAGCAATATTGCAATAACTCATATTATTCATAGTTTCTTCAAAACTATCTCAAAGAATGATACCAAATAGTGTAGGGCGTATAAAAAGTATTCTCAGGCATAAAAATTTGATACAGCCTGTCCATCAGAATCTAAATTAGAATGGTTAAAATATAGGTATGAGATAAACAAAAATGGCCAATATAAAATTTTGCCCATCTGAGGCTCATATACAGGTTAAAAAAGGCTTGCTTAGAAAATCAAGTACGCAGGAAAGCTATCCAATGGAAAGATTGTATGTACAAGAAGTAATTGACGGTTCACTTTCCTATAAGCCGGTAGGCTGGATATGCCCTAAATGTGGCCATGTTGAAATAGAATAAATTATAACTTTAGATACGCCATAATGCCTGATCAATAATCTGAGAATAAAAGTTCGGTTGCAATTTTGACTGTTCAGATTAGTTTATATATATTCTTTCCATATTTTTCCATGGATGAATATGATAAAACCAGAGATTTTTTTGCTAAAAATTCTGGATATTATTCTAAAAGTGAATCGCATGCAGGAGACAATGATCTCAACATTCTCGTAGATATGCTTGAACTGAAGGGTAATATGATAGGACTGGACGCGGCCACTGGTGCTGGATTTACTGCAGTTAAAATGGCACAGAAAATCTCTAAAGTATATGCCCTGGACATGGTAGATAACATGCTGGAAGAAACAAAGAAACTGGCAGAGAAAGAAGGGCTTAAAAATATAATTACAGTTAAAGGCTATGCTGATTCAATGCCCTTTGAGGATAAAAAATTCAATGTTGTCACATCCAGGAGGGCCCCGCACCATTTCAGAGATAAAAATAAATTTGCTGCCGAATGCTACAGGGTTTTGCAAGAAGGAGGCAGGATCGGCATAGACGACATGACTGCTCCTGATAATGTTATAAAAAATCTTAATGAAATGGAGAGAATACGTGATCCTTCCCATATGTGCGCTGCGTCTCCGGAAGAGTGGATGAAAATTTTAGAAGATGCAGGATTTGGTAATATCAAAAGCAAAATATTCAGCAGGCAGGTTACATTTGAACAGTGGTTGAATCCTGTTGATAAGAGTTCTGATGAAGGTATAAAATCCCTTGAATACCTTGTTAACGGGAGAAATGCATTTACATCGGCAATAAGATGGGATGGAAAATCTTTTTACAAATCATGGATTGTAATTGTGGGAACAAAACTTTAAAAAGAACAATACCATTAATCCTGTACTAAGAAAATTTATAAACCATTATGTATATGTATTGTAGGACAGAATATGACACACAGGGAGGAAGCATAGATGGATGTTAAATTCAGAATAAAGAATAAAAGCTGTTCGCTCAGTGGATTATATTCCGAATTTGGGGTTAATTCCAGAGTTATCAAGAAGGAAATAAAAGATGGAATTGTTTATGAGATCGCCGAAATTTATTACAAAAAAAACGACCTGGAAAAAATACTTGCATCCATTAGATCAAGTAGTGAGGTCATCAATGTCGATACTCTTTATAGCAATCAAAATATATTAATAGTAAAATTAACCACAGAGGAATGCCCAATACTCGGTATAATTAAAAAGTATTCAGGAGAGGGAAAATCTTCCTTTACCAAGGAAGAAAAAATAGATGAGGGCGAAAATGTTTGGTATTTGTCCATGACGAGTGTAGAACTTGTAAAGGAGCTTTCAGAAAGGCTCAGGGATGCAACGGGTAATGATGTGATGATAAACATATATAAAAAATCCAAGGTTGACAAAAAATCCCTTTTCATAGTAAAAGAGGCATATGATCTTGGTTTTTTTGATGTCCCGAAAAGGATTAATCTTTTGGAACTTTCTGCAACTTTAAATATACCTCCCACAACCCTGGATTTAATTATAAGGAAGTCCCTTAAATATTTCCTTGATGTTGAAATCGCATCAGGAGAAAAATTACAGACAACCAGGGAGTAGATTTGAGGGAATACAGGAATGTAATTGTAGGGTCAGGGTACTCAGGTTTAAACGCTTATTATGAAATCATAGATAAAAAAGACACATTGCTGATAGATTCTACAGGAAATTTCATATATCATTCAAAACAGAGAGATGTTGCCATAAGAATTCCAGAGGCTGCCCGTGAGAGGGTGGATAAAATTGATATTGATAATCATTGTATATACACAGAGAATAATGAATATTGTGCAGAAAATATTGTTATTGCAACCGGATGCAGGAGGCAGGAACAGATAGAATTCATGAAGAATAGGGATATATACAGAAATAGCTACCTGGGATCTGCCAATGAATATGATGACTATATTCTTCTCCAGTTTATACTGAAACTGAATAAGAATGGAATAAATGCAGGGTACAGTGGCAATTTCATGGCAGGCCTTGGGGAAAATGTGGCAGCCACAGTCAGAGATTTCCTTATAGCTTCTAAAATACCCATATCCAAAGACCCGGATTTTGTTTTCCCTGCATGCAAACCGGAGCTGTTTGAAAATTTTATAAAGGTCGACAAGAATTTCATGGCAAAAGATGGCGTGTATGCCATTGGAGATATAATTGATTCTAATATAAAATCTGGAGAACTGTCAATGAGGCAGGGGGCATTTGTTGGAAAACATCTCAATGGGGAGAACAACAATTTCAAACCGGTATTTATTACAGTGCTGGATAACTTTGAGGGTAGAGGCATACGGATTAAAAGCAGATATCCATGGGGTATTCAGGAAGCCTCAGCCCATACAGGGTATTTATATTCATTAATGCCTGAACTCCTCATAGAGTATTACAGGTTAAGAAAGGGTAAAATGGGGTTTATCAGCATGCTGTAATCAAAAAAATTTTCAATAAAATTTATTAGTTTTACACAGATAACGGATGATGTGGGACCCGGGAGGAGCCAGAAATGTCAAAAGTAAAATATACATAATTTTGAGGTTTCTCAGGATGGAGCAGACATTTTTCAGCCTCCCTATGGCTTATCTTGGTGCGTTTCTTGCCATACGTGGAATTCCAAATTTAAGAATATTAATACTGATTTTCTTTGCGCTGTTTTTTGTTAGAATTGCTGGAATGACAAATGACAACCTGGCAGACAGATTCATAGATGCAAAAAATCCTAGAACAAAAACAAGGCCACTGGTAACCGGGGTCATCACGGTAAAGAATGCGTATACACTTATTGCGATTGGTCTTATTGGATATTTTATATCTGTGTATTTTATTAATATTGTTGCTTTTTCAATATCCCCACTGGGTGCACTTATTATTATGAGTTACCCCTATATGAAGAGGTATACCTCATTTGCAAACTATCAGATTGCATCTATACAGGGGCTTTCTGTTATGGCTGGTGCAATTGCTGCCATAGGTGTTCACACCCCTATTTACATAATACAGAGAATACCATGGTTTTTCGTATTTGCAACCATATTCTGGGCCTTAGGATTCGACCTTTATAACCATATACCGGATATTGAATATGATAGGGAAAACAACTTGCATAGTTTTGCCACCCTCCTTGGAAAAAATGCGCTTAAATTCGCCGGCTTCAACCAGATTCTTTCAGTGGCTCTGGCATTCGGTGGTGATATTGTGTACAGATTAAATATTCTATCCTATGCAACTACAACCCTCCACGGTGCAATTATGCTGGCAGCATTCCTGCTTGCCTATAAGGGTAACTTTGGCAAGGCATTTTATTACAATATATATGCCTCCGTGGTGCTTGCCCTGGGCATTATAATAGATGTCGCTCTTGGATTTCCGGCATTGTGATATGGCCGGTACATAATATAATTTCACAGATTTTTAAATATTTCAAGCAGCAACTACATGCTTTTATATAGGCATGAACATTGCAGGAGCATCTTAAATTCCGATAAATATTAATTAACTAACCTGCTATTATCATACCATGTACGAAGAGGAAAAAAAACTTGCTGCAATGGAAGCTTTAAAATATGTGCATAGCGGCATGAAGATCGGGCTCGGTACAGGGTCCACCACAAAGTATTTTCTTGAAGGTCTGGGAGAAATGGTAGAATCCGGAAAAATTTCGGATATTACGGGAGTTCCAACGTCCATCAGAACAGAGGAACTGGCAAGGTCCCACGGGATAAATACTGTCAACAACATGGAAGGAATTGAAATAGATTTTGATGGCGCTGATGAATTCGACCCTGCTGGCAATCTTGTCAAGGGTGGTGGCGGGGCCCTTGTAAGGGAAAAAATAGTTGCCTATAATAGCAGGGATGTTTACATAATGGCCGATCACTCTAAATTTTCACAGAGGCTGCATAATTTTCCACTTCCGGTGGAAGTTCTTCCCTTCATGGAGGAAAGCACCAGAAGGAATATAGAGAGGATTGGCTGTACTTCCATTTTCAGGGACGGAAAAAAATTCAGGAGCGATAACGGCAATTATATCATTGACTGCAAATTTGAATACACGGACCCGGATCTGGAATCCAGAATTAAAATGATACCTGGAGTTGTTGAAGTCGGAATATTCAGGGGCATTGCCACCAGGATATTCATGGGAAATGGAGAAAATTGCAGAATAATGGATTTTAAAAAATCATAATGTTATTTCGTTCTGCATGGAAAGCACCATATCCATTGCGAGCTCGGCTATATCCGTTGAATACAGTGCTATCCTTGATATTTCTTCTGATGAAAAGGACACAGTTGCAATGTCAGAATTTCTCCCCATATCAAGAAGTTCCTTTTTCTGGTTCATTATAGTTTTTTTGAATGATATTATATCGTTTAGGCCATTGTATTTTTTTGAGTAGAATAGTGCCATTGATTTTTTATACAGGTCAAGAGAAAATGTGAGGTTCTCAACAACCTTCTGGTATGGAACCTCCACATCTGCCCTATCCAGCCATATTTTGCATATGTTTACAGTATGATCTGCCATCCTTTCCAGAATTCTTGATATAATAAGGTAGTATATGCTATTTGGGTCTTCACAGCTTTTACCCTTTACCTCCCTGTATATGTACCATTGAAAACGATCTATTTCGTCATCACGTTCAATAACGTTCCTTAGCAGATCCAGGTCCCTGTCATTTATACCTTTTGTTGTATCGTAAATCATAGATTCAACATTCAGTGACATACGTTTTATAGAATTATATATAGGATATGAATTGGAATTAAGTACATTCTGAAGCACAATTCTTTTTGAGTCTTCCTCAAATATTTCTATTCCTATAACAAGTTTTGAAAATTTTTTTATTGCCTCACGTGTTTCATCGCTAATATAAAATGAGCTTGTTATTGCGAGGGTATCATATCCTGATATATAGAGGGAAATCAGTGCCCTCTGGATGCTTTTTGAATCCATTTTGGAGTTGAGGACCAGATGCTTTTCGATATCGGTCTTTACATCCCCACTGCCGTATAGTATCAACCTGTTTCTGGATTCCTCTATCTTTACCTCGCTGCTCTGCTGTAAATTGTTGCTTTTAACCCATTTTGAGGGTAATGATACTATATAAGTTGACCCGCCTGTAAGCTGTATCTTTCTGACTGACTGCATGTATATATAATAATTAATAACTATATATAAATATCTATTAAAATCATAAATATATATTCAGGATTTCATGACTCCCCTTTTGCTTATGAAGTATGCCACGGCTATTCCGATTACATAGAGGACACCTATAGATGCTATATATTCATCTGCCAGTGCAAATACATAGAATTCATAGAATGTCAACCTCCCAACATTCACGGGGCCGGCCGTGGTAATTGTAATGTTTCCGGCAATCGTGTAATTTGTATCATACAGGCCGGATGGTAGTTTTGTATCATAATACATGGTGGTGATGCCATTCTTTACAGTGTGGTTTAGTTTGGCATAGCTAATGTTTTGTGAATACGTTCCTCCTGAATATATATAGAGATAGGAGGAATTCAGGGATCCTGTATAATTGGTAGTAACTGTGAAGTTATAATTTTTATCCACACCGGAAAATGGTGATATGTCAATATTTAACGATGTGCCGTTGATATCCTTGCTTTCCTTTCCGTTGAGATCGTAGAAATATGTAGAATACATTCCTCCGGCTATAATGAGCACAACAAGCAGTATTACGATGCCACCAAATAGCCTGGGCTTGAATTTGTACATGCCGAGAAAATGCATCAGGAGAAACATTACTACCGGTATGGTAAATATCAGGAGAAACAGATAAGCATAATATATTGACACAGCAAAAACCATAAGCGCATAAAGTATGGCAATGAGCGGTATAAACAGCCTGTTATGTCTCGTCAAAAATTCTCTTATGGTCATTACTGTTTGTAGTAAATCATGTTATAAAAATATTCCATTAAAAGCGTAATAACAGGAAGAAACAATAAAAAAGAAATTTTTTGTAAGGTTATAAATATTAAAATAATATCAATAATGGTGTACGATGTAATTATATCGGGGGCCGGTCCCTCAGGGTCATATCTCGCCTATTTACTATCAAAAAACGGGTACAGTGTGCTTCAGTTAGAGGAGCATAAGGAAATAGGGAAGCCGGTAGAATGTACCGGGCTTGTATCCGAGAGGGTATTTGGGTACGTAAAATCAAAATCACAGATTAATGAGGTACATGGGGCAAACGTATTTTTCCCCAATGGAAAGAGTATACATATATCCAAGGGGGAAAAAACCATAGTAATGTACAGGGATGAATTTGACAAAGACGTATCCGCCATGGCAATAGGTGCCGGCTCAGATACGAGGATAAACGCAAGGGTCCTGGACGCTAGGGCAAATGAGGACTATGCCGAGGTAAAATACCGTGAAAATGGAGAAATAAAGTATCAAAAGGCTAGTATTGTTGTGGGTGCAGATGGTGCAAATAGCAGGATAAGGCAGGCACTAAACTATGAAAGGCCCAGGAAACTCATATCCACGTACCAGGTAGATTCTTCATTTCACCTCGAGGACCAGGATGATGTTAATGTCTTTATAGGTTCAGAAAATAGCAATGGTTTTTTTGGCTGGGCAGTGCCATCAGGCGAAATAACCAGGATAGGTGTTGGAGTGGACCATGTAACTGCAATAAAATATTTTAAAAATATAAATGGCAAGTTTGAAAGGTCACAGGTCCTGGGCATAAATGCAGGACCGATCCCTATAAATTACCTTAAGAAGACATATTCAAACAGATCAGTGCTACTGGGTGATGCTGCCGGAATAGTAAAACCGCTCTCTGGAGGCGGTATTTACACCGGGATAGTATCGGCTAAAAACGCATATGCAGCAATCAACCATGCCTTTAAAAAGAATGACTTTTCAGAGAAGTCCATGATAGAATACCAGAAGCTCTGGAAGCGTGAAATAGGGAGAGAACTTTATATTGATTCAATTATTCAGAGATATTTTGCCAGAATAAGCACAAATGATGAAATGCTGAATAAAATATACAGCACAATAGACACTGGGGATATTATAAAAAGGATAAATTCCCTTGGTGATATAGACTATCCCGCAAGGGTGGTATTTTCTATTCTCATGAGAAAACCCAGGCTGATCAAGTATTTCCTCTTCGGAGGATAAAGCATAGGCATAAGCAGCTGTTAATCAATTATGCATAAGATTCAGGATTAAGTTAATTAATCATGAAATACTAAACTTTGAATGAGGGGGAAGATTTTTTATTTTATGCTCCTGATTTCCGTTGTGATCATATGGGGGGCCACGTTTCCAATTATGAAACTCTCACTGTATTATATAACCCCGACCATGCTGCTTTCTTTCAGATTCCTCCTATCTGGGCTACTTATGCTGCCAATGGTAATAAAAAATAAAATGCTGGTAGAAAAAAAGAATATAATTCTTGGCATAACAGGAGGAATACTTCTGTTTATTGCATATTATACACAGACTGTTGGACTGGAGTATACAACGTCGTCACAGTCAGGGCTTATTACAGGAATGTATGTTGTACTACTACCCATAATTTCCCTGCTATACCTGAAAATAAAACTTAACAAAGTAGATGTAATAGCCGTTTCAATCGGGTTCATAGGGCTTATTTTAATGTCTTCCCTGAAATTCAATTCTGCTGATTCATTTGGTGACCTTCTGACATTTATATGTGCTATTTTTTATGCGATTCAGACGGCTTATGTATTCAAATACACAAAATTTCTGGACAGCATGGTTTTTACCTTTTACCAGTTACTCATGGTCGGAGTTCTTTCAACAATTTTTCTTCCATTCAGCTGGGAACCATCCGGGCTATTAAAACCCATAGTTATTTTTACAATAGTTTTTACTGCCATTTTTGCAAGCTTCTTTGCAATACTGATAAATACAAAGGCGTTAATGTATATAGAACCCACTGCTGCTGGAGTGGTATATGTGGGTGAACCAGTGTTTGCTGTTATTGCATCCATACTCATACTAAGGGAAATACCAACACTATACACTATCATAGGTGGCATTATAATAGTGCTGGCAATGTTTATGGAGACGGTCCATAAATATATAGAAACCAGGAATTCAATGAATATATAATATACTTTACTATATATGCATATATATTTTATATGGATAATGTTTATTCGTGTGCCAATGATAATTGTCCGGAGAATATGGACGATAAAGATAATGGAAATATAGATACAATAAATCAGGCACTGGATAATGCCAATTCTGGAAAGTTTCATTTCAGGACTTTCCTGACAGCTGGCATGGGATTTTTTACAGATGCTTACGATTTGTTTATTATTGGAACTGTGATTGCAATACTACCAATGGTTGGATGGGTTATTACCACAACGGATGCAGCGTTGATATCATCAATATCATTAATAGCAGCTGTTATCGGGGCACTTACCTTTGGAAGACTGCTTGACTACCTTGGAAGAAAGGCGGTTTACGGACTTGAACTGGTATTGCTCGTTATAGGAGCATTGGGAAGTGCTTTCTTATCATTCAAAAGCGTAGATGCACTTATATTCTGGAGATTATTACTTGGAATCGGAATCGGAGGAGATTATGCAACGTCTTCAGTTATAATGAGTGAATATTCAAATATAAAATCAAGAGGTAAATATGTAGGAAGCATACTTTCCATGCAGAGCATAGGTCTGGTAGTATCATCGCTGCTTGCACTGGCATTCCTGCTTAACACAAAAATCATACCTCTTGCAGATGCCTGGAAGATACTTCTGGCCGTTGGAGCCGTCCCGGCTGCGGTTGTAATATATTACAGAAGAAAAATGCCCGAGCCGCCAAGATACACTGTGGCAAAGGGCCATGCTGACGAAGCAGCTGCAAATCTGAAATCTTATACGGGCATTGATGTGAAGATGGATAAGAAGAAAGAGCAGGTAAATGCACCATGGTATACACTTTTTACTGACAGGAAGTTCCTGATAACCTTGATAGGCACAGCAGGTGCATGGTTTTTAATGGACTGGGCATTTTATGGTAACTCGATCATGAGCCATGATATATTTGCCACAATCATAACCCAGACCGGTCTTGCAGGACTGATAAAATCAACAGAGTATGCAGCATTAATATTCACGGTGGCGGCGCTTCCTGGATACTGGCTTGCAACCTTCACACTTGATAAAATAGGGAGAAAGACAATACAGGTCATAGGCTTCACAATGCTGGCGGTGTCTTACATGATTCTTGCAGCATTCCCGGTTCTGGATACTCCGGGATATGTAGTGGAATTTCTGGTAGTGTACGGTATGAGTTACTTCTTCATGATGTTCGGACCCAATGTAACAACATTTGTATATCCTCCAGAGGTATTCCCTGTAACAACCAGAGGACTTGGAACAGGTATATCAGCTGCAGGTGCTAAAACAGGTGCATTCATTGGAACATTTGTGGATGCATTCATAATAGTAAGCGGACTGTCTGTACTAATGAGCGTACTAACTGTTTTCTCCATAGCTGCCCTTATAATAACTGTGCTGTGCCTTCCTGAAACAAAGGGGAGAGCAATGGAAGAGATATCCAGAGAGAAAGAATATACACAGACTGTACAATAAATTTTAATTTTTGATAAATCTTTTAAAAATTTTTTCAATACCTATTATTTTATCCTTTTTATACTGGAAGACATTAACAGTACAGAGCGATTCTATATAATTTTTAAATTTTAAAATATCAGGCTCCTTACCATATAGTCTTCCGTATTCACTGCGCAATGTTTCCATTTTTATTTCCATGAGCGAACCGAAAAGCAGACATATGGAATAATATGAATATGCAGTTCTGAGATAAGGCTTTACGGAGGAGATATCTGATATATAACCGGTTTTGCTCTTTATTATGTATGCGAATAAATTCTCTATGTTCCCATCTGCAACGGAGTTAAATTCTGGTCCCCGTTCTATTATGCACGCATTATATTTATATTCATATTTAAATATAGAAAGATCACTGATTGCATTAAAATATTTCAGGCGCTTCTTGTCATCGGAACCTGTGGAAACAAGGATGATTTTGCCCTTGTCAAGAAGTTCCCTCAGAATCTCCATAACCGGGGTCATGGAAAGCATTATTTCATGAATGCCGGAAAGCTCCTCTGCTATGTTTTCCATGATCGCTATTTCACCTGTTTTTATAGTGTGGTATTTTACCTCTTCCAGCATTTTAAGTGCAGTGTTTCTATCTGGCCCGGTAAACGATGCCTTACCATCAACCTGCTCGGCGGATATAAAAAATATATGGCTATACTTTCTTATTAACATATAACCATCCAGCAGTTCAGAATAATAAACATCAACATAGGAATGCAATTTATCTATGGTTTCTATGGAATCTGGATCAATAGAAAGTGAACTGCCATAGGTCTCAGAAATGAAGGTCCTCATCAAACTTACAAGTGTTTGAATGTCATCGTTTCCTGCATTATATTTACGGGTCACATAACCCTTCACCTCAAGCATCTATACACACCTAATATTCATTTAATGACCTTACCTCTTCCCCTGTTTTTGTAAGTACGCTGGCATATATAATTTTTATAAAGTTCCTGTTTGCTTCACAGTATTCCATAAACTCATTCACATGCATTTTTATCATAATATGTGAATATGCATTATATAGTTCTTCCAGCCCCGTTTTTATTTCCACGCCATCCATACCTGGTATGAAATATACATAGTTACCATCCATTGCAGCAACAAGATAGTAGATAATGCTGGAAGGAATTTCTTCGTTTATAGTATTATAAGCTGTAAATCTATGAATATCACCGAATGGCAACCCGATTACGGTTACCCTTCCTTTCTCCATGTAGTTTATAGCCCTTTGCGGGTCGTTATCCTCAGAAAGCAACACCTTGAATTCACTATTTTTTAATTTTTTCAGATTCCGGTTAACAGCAGAGGATATCCTGTCAAGTGTATTGTCTTCTACCAGAAACCCGAGATAATCTTTATATGAAATTATACTGTTTATCTTATTTGTTCTTATTATGTAATTATTAATATGCATATAATTATAAATCTGGGTATGTATGGCTATCCAGAGGCTGCCTGAAAATGATGCCTGCGGGTCCGGGTAACTTTTAAACCATATTACAGGGGTGTTTGATTGCATATTTATTTTAATATCGTTATTTAATATTTAAAATATTTCAAATTTGCAGCTATTACAAATCAATCTACCAGAAAGAAACCCACTGAATTTCTGGAATAGATGTATTTATATAATATAGTTCAATGGTATTATAAGAGAAATAACAGGAGCACTTAAATTAAGGCTTCGACTCTTATAAAGTACCTACAGGACGTTTAAGGGAATATACGCCTGTGGAGATGAATGCCAGTACCTTACAAGAACTAAATACAAGTCCGTATGTTAAGGCAGGTATAGTCCATGAATCAGGATGTCCCGCTTACATTGGCATGAGGTGGCTCATACAGATACCGTACCATCTGCCAGTATCCGTTCTTTAACTATCTTACTGGCATCACCATAATTTATCGTGGATTTCCAGATATTTATGAAAACTATATCTCCTACATTCTTTTTAATTGCATCCATATGGATATCCCGGTCATCAACGTATACAACCCGATCTACAGGTATATAAATTCCTATTTCATCCAGGATGTTTATTAATTTTAACAGTCTCTGATCCTTGTCAGGTGTGTGGTCAGTGGAGCTATAGTCAAATAAACCAGCAATGCCAAAAGTTTCCAGTGCCTCATCCACATAATCCCTTCGATTCCAGCTCAGCGTCGTTGTAATTGCCCCGTTATCCCTTGCCCATTTTATGAATTTTACCGCATCTTCGAAAAGTGTTACGGTTATATTATCCCTGTTTTTTATACTTGTTGCATTAATTCTTGTATACGGTGGCTCAACTCCAGAAATATTCAGATGGTCCCATACGGTTCCGTCAAGATCCATAGCCAGAATCCACGGTCTAATCATCATAACTGTATTACAAAGATAAATTAAATTTATCGTATAAAATCTGAAATTTTTTGATCAAAAGATATTATTACTGCATATTTCCAGAGGGTTATAGATTTATGCCTTTTTATAAGTATTATATAACAAATTACATATATTATAACCAGATAGATGTGTATGTTGAGTAACGTGGTTATATCCGAAGTAAAATCAGAGGAGGACTTTAATAACGGCATAAATATTTATGAAGAGGCATTTCCACCATCAGAGAAGAGACCTGTAGAGGATATAAAAAGAAATATAGCAAAAGACCATGAAAAAATGTTTATTGGAAAATACGATGGAAATCCTGCTATATTTATAATGATGTGGCCTGTAAATGATTCAGATTTTTTATTCCTGGATTATATCGCTGTCAAAAAAGAATACAGGGGAAAAGGGCTTGGGTCAACATTTCTTAAAAAAATATTTGATATAGAGGAGGGGTATAATCACGTAATATTCGAGGTGGAAAACCCCAATGAGGGGGATAATAAGAGCCAGAGAATGAAGAGAATAAAATTTTACCGCAGGGCTGGTGCAAAAACATTGACGGGATTTAAATATTTCCTTCCTCCGAGAAATAATAATAAATCACAGGAAATGAAGCTGATGATAATGTCCAGAAAGAGTATTAAAATGGTTGATGGAGAAAAAATACAGACAGTGCTGGAACAGATTTATACACATATATATAACAGGAAGAGCGATGATAAGACACTCAACGGGATACTTGATAATATTCCCGATGATATACATCTTGAATGACTACAGTTTATTTATGCCTTCATGAACCTTTACTGCTATTCCATCCCTGTAATATTTCATCTCCTTCCCTGATACTGTTGCATGTCCCACTGCGAATAGATTTCCTTGGAGATCAGTGACCATGACCTCATTTCCAGGTAGTATATCATTATCACAGCCTTCGATGAATTTGAAGAATACGTTGTATCCCTGTGAATTGAACTCCCCGCTGTCCGGACTGACCATGACCCTTGAATGTGGGAAAGGAATTATATTATTGAGAAGAAGGCCCCCGTAGATAGACAGTGTTAGAAATCCATCATTTCTCATGGTGGCAATAATTTTATCATCCCTCTTGATATTCCTTATATGCCCTGTGGCCCTGGATTTTACAATAAAATCAGATTCTTTAAAAAGGTCCTTTTCAGTGTGGAACTGGAATTTAAATACTGTGTTTATTTTTGTATGTGTGTATCTTCTGATCCTAGAATCTCCGCATATTGATGAATTATAAGACTGAATGCTGGAATTTATTGATTTTAACCAGTTCACATAACTTTCAGTATAACCATGATCTAAAATTCCTGAGGAAACCATCTGGCTTACCGGGTATGTATTTTCAAGTTCTATAGGTATGAATATATCATTCCACTGGACTAGGAAGTTATAATCAGTTGTTTCGTATGAATTTATTATTTCACTGGATACAGGAAATCCATGCCTCCACTGTTTATAATTAATAAGCAATGTTTTTTTGCCATTGCTTATATAAGATTCAGTAAAATCCATAAGGCGCCTGATAAAGATATTTTTATATGTCATGCTATTAAAAAAATACAGTGGGGATTTCAGGGAAAGGTTCCAGTACGGTTTTATGTTGTGGTTCAGCATTTCCAGGTATGCACTGTAAAGTGCGGGATGGGCCATGGATTTTTCCTCCACGTACTGATATAGTGTGTTTTCATAAATACGCTCTTTAATTTCTGTAATTTCATTGAATATTGCCTTGAGATTATGCATGGAAAGTAATTTCAACCTGGTCTTTTCATCCGCCTTGATTAATTCCGCAGGAGAGTACTTATTAAAAAGAGGGCTCCATTCAGGGAAATCCCGGATTTCTTTCAGATTTCTGGTACCTTCTGTGTACAGTACACGGTTATCCTTTGCATATTTTATATATGATGCAGAATCGAATATATCCACCCCGAGAAGAACTGAAAAGGCAAAGAACATTGGATGGCCCCCGCCAAAAAGATGCACGGGTTTTGAAAAGTCTGAATTTACCTTTGAATTTATAATTATATTGACAAGGTCACTGTACCTGTAGGATTCCAGGAGTGGCACTACCCCTCCTATGGGAAGATATGATGCCTCAGACATCATTTTTGCGGATTCCACCCTTAAATCCGGATAAATAGAACCCTGGATTGGCCCTGCTATTATGGAATCCTCTGTATTTACCTCCTTTAACCTTCTATAGGTTTCATATACTGCAGCTTTTGCCTGATCATAGCTATCCTGCGGTTTCGTGAATATATCAAGGATTGTAATTATATCACTTCCTATTTTTTTCTGGAATTCCACAATCTCCCTGTTACCGTACTCTATGTCCCCATAAACATAGCTCTGAAAAGTGCCGGAATCGGTCATTATCGGGCCATCGAAATTTATGAGCCTGTGCACACCATTTTTTAGAGCCTCCTGTTCAAGTGATGCTGTCCTTTTTATAATATAACTATTGGTTATAACTGCCTGAACCCCTATGGATTTTAATTCTTCTTTGGAAAGAAAATTTAGATTAGGGTTTATAACTGGCATAACTGTTGGTGTTTCTATATCGCCATGTGGCGTAGTGAATTTTCCTATCCTTGCCAGCCCTTCCTTGAAAAACATCTGCATTATGGCTAATTTTAACTTTCTATATAATTATTGGTTGAATGGTTAATTGCCCGTACTGTAGATAAATATTTAAATGGGATGCTTTGTTATGCTGAATCACAATAAGTTTATTTAGGCACACCTAATTACCTTGCCATGGAATTTAATAATAGGGAAAAAAGTCATATGAAAACCATATTTTTATCATTAAAAATTTTCTGGTGCCCATTTAAAAACCTTGAATATATTCATTTTATGCCGAATATATTCCATTCCGGTGCTTATTATCCGGGAAGCATTGAAATGACAGGAGCAAAAATTCCACACGCAGCGTGGACCATAGAAAAATGATGACTTAACATGGATGCAAATGCCCTAAGCAAAAGAAAAAAACTCCTGAGTAAGGATACTCTGCTCATGTTCGGCCCAGCCTGGCTTGTCATGATGGCAGACATGGATGCCTCATCGTATATAGGAGCAGCACAAACCGGTGCAACCCTCGGATACGGTTTAATATGGCTTATGCTGATACTTATTATACCCCTTTATGTGGTCCAGGAACTTGCGGGAAGGATCAGCATCGCAACAAGAAGTGGGTTAGGAGAAGTGGTAAGGAAAAATTATGGAAAGAAGGTAGCATCTCTTGTTGCAATGCCCATGGCAATAACTGATATGTTTACCTACGGAATAGAATATCTAGGAATGGGCATCGGGCTGGAAATAATGGGTTTGTCTCTTTATTATACTATTCCAGTAATATATATTATCCACATATTGATTGTTACCAGAAAAAGGTACTGCCAGGCAGAGAAACCCTTACTTATAATATCACTTATATTGATCATTGCCCTTCTGGCATCGTTATTCTATCGTGGGATTATGCCATTATCCTCCCCAATGGCAAATCCGGTGCTTATTAAACCCACTGCAGGCTATTTCTTTTTGCTTGCTGCAAATGTAGGTGCAGTAATAATGCCGTTTATGATATTCTTTCAGGCATCTGCAACGGGATTAAAATTAACAGATATGAGTAAGATTGGTATCAGCATAAAGAGTCACAGATCAGTAAAAATAATGCGCAGGGAGACCCTGGTTGGAGCCATAGTGACAGAATTATTAATGGTAATAGCTGAGATGGCGTTTACAGGAATACCACATGCAGCGAATTCATCGTTCTTTGCAACACCCCAGGAACTTGGAAAAGTCCTGGTTCCAATTGCTGGTGACCTTTCACCATTCATATTCGGGATAGGGATTATTGCTGCAGGATTTATAGCACTGATTACTATATCACTGGGAAGTGCCTGGGGAATTGCTGAATCCCTGAACATTTCTAAAAAATCTTACTGGCTCGTATATGTACTCGAAAGTTTACCCGCTGTCATAGCGGTCCTTATTATTAACCCCTCAAGCTTGATAGCACTGGTTCTTTATCTTTTAATATTCTTTGTTTTTACACTTGTAGCACCAATGATAATGCTATGGGTTATAGGAAGAAACAAAAAAATAATGGGAGAACTTGTCCTATCAAGGAAAAATGAGGCATTGTATATGGCTATGTTTATTCTTATTGTATCAACTGCTGTCATTGCCGTGGTAACTTCATTATGATGGCCCAGGTAATCTTTTCTATATGGCAAACTTAAAGTTTAAAGATATATGTTATAAAAATTTTATTTCCAGTATGCACTGGAAATTTCCAAGGTTTTTATCATTAATTAGAACTTAACGATCATTTTTCAGGGGAATCGCAGCGATTGTAGTATTTAATCATCTGGTTAATTTGTACCTATGATGAATATACCAGAAGATATCTGCCTCTTTTCTGGAAAATTATAATAAAGATAATCCCATTAAACATTATGAAAGCTTTTATTTTGAAAGAACCGGAAAAGCTTGAAATGGTAGATATAGAACCTAAAGAACCGGATGATAACGAAGTCCAGATTAAAACAATGGCATGTGGCATATGCGGTACTGATTTTCATGCATATCATGGAAAACATCTTACAGTGAAATATCCCGTAATCCCAGGCCATGAATTAAGCGGTGTTGTTGTAAGAACCGGAAGTAAAGTAAAATCTTTCCATCCAGGTGATCATGTTGTGGTTGATCCAAATATAACTTGCGGACACTGTGATTACTGTAAGGAGGGAAAAGAAAATTTCTGTGAGAATATGAGAAGCGTTGGAATAAACTACTCCGGCGGATATGGAGAGTATGTTACTGTACCGGAAAAGGTAGTTTACAGCGTGCCTGATGGCCTGGATTTTAAGCATGCGGCAATGGCAGAACCGGTAGCATGTATTATACATGCTTTTGAAACAACAGATGTCCATCTGGGAGGTTCTGCAATTATTCTCGGTACAGGTTTTATAGGACTCACCTTTCTTCAAATTTTAAAGGGCATGGGTTATTATCCAGTACATATAATGGGCCGAAATCCGGTCAGAAATAAACTTGCTGCAAAATATGGAGCAGATGCCCTGTATACCAGTGCTGATGAGATAATGAACAGCCCACTTGTAGGGAAAGCAAATTTAGTAATTGAAGCGACAGGTGATAACAATGTTCTGGCCAGAACAGTTGATATGGTTGCACCCTCTGGAAAGATATTTGCCTTCTCCGTATATCCTCCTGGAGAAAATGTAAGCATAAATGCAAATAAAATTTACAGTAAAGAAATTTCTATCTTCGGTGATTTCACAGACCCCTATACAATGAAAAAAGCAATAAACATGATAAGCTCCGGGCTTATTGATTGTACCGGAATGGAGGACTGTATAATAGGATTAAATGATATAGGCACTTTATTTAAATCTGGGAAAAAGGATTTTATCAAGCCCGTTATTTCCTATTATTCGTAGATTTTAAGTTTATATCTATTTTTTCCAGTATATTGCAGAGCTGTTCAACATCCTCCTTAGGAAGAGATGAAACAGAGTCGTTTATAATCGTTTTAATTATGCACTGTATTTCATTGAATACTTTGAGACCTTTATCTGTTATCTGTATATTTATTACCCTGCGGTCATCGTTGCTGTGTATCCTTCTGACAAGCCCCATCTGTTCCAGGCCATCGGTGATATCAGTGACCCAGCCTTTTGCCAAGGAAAGTTCATCAGCCAAATATTTCATGTTCCTTGGCTCATTGCTCACCAGATACAGGAGTTTATAATCAGTTCTGGTAAGGGAGTATTCCCCTATTTTATCTTTTATCCTTGACCCGTATTCTGTTAGTATGCTATCAAGCAATGACCATATTGTTATAGTTCTCTCCATGATATTACCTCTTCATCTTCACTGCCCTGTCAGATATGTCAGAGCTTTCTGGTTTTGTTTCAGTCTTATCTGCATTTTCTGATTTTGATTTTCTGAGTGGCTCACGGAATATTGATACAAGTGCCCCAACAAAAACTATTGCGGCGCCAACATAGAAAACTATGTGCAGCGATTTAATGAAGGCGGGTGCAAATATAGTAGGGAACCATGTTCTGGCAGTGATTGTTGCTATGGCACTGGATGGTATACCGCTAACAACGGCGTGAGGTAGGAGTCCGAGGATTACTTTTGCAGGATTAATTCCCAGAAGCGCCCCGAATATTGCCTCAGTGGGTGGAAGTTTAGACATGAGTCCTGCCAGTGTGCTTCCTCCTCCTGCGGAGGTAACTGCGGATGATAAAGTATGTGGCAGGGTTGTAGTTAGTCCAAGTATAAGTATTGAGAAGAATATACCCATACTTGCAGTTGTACCCACATTTCTCAGAGTTGATAACATACCAGAGGCTGAACCCCTAACATCAGGTGGCACAGATGACATAACTGCAGATGTATTCGGTGCAGTGAACATTCCCATTCCTGCTCCGAACATGAATAGCAATATAGCCATGAATATGTAAATGAAATCGGCAGGTAGCAGTACCAGTAGAAGCAATGCCACACCCGAAACTATAAGCCCTGTTGATGCAAGCCATCTCTGGCCATGTGTATCAGAATATCTTCCTGCTATTGGACCGAATATCCCCATGGCTACCGTCATTGGAAGCATATATATTCCTGCCCAGAATGGTACTGATGCATAATGATAGCCGTGGATGGGAAGCCATATACCCTGGAACAGTATAATTATCATGAACATAAAACCCATCATACCCATGCTAGATATCATTCCTGCAAAACTTCCTGCAGTAAAGCCCCTGATCTTGAATAAGCTCAGATTGAACATGGGCTGTTTAACCTTTCTCTCAACAAATGGGAATGCTATAAGAAGTATGGCGCCTACAATAAGAGCCACCTGCACCCATGGATTGCCCCATCCCATTGCGCTGGTCTTATAAGGGGCTATCCCGTATGTAACTCCAACCAGAAATATAATTAGCCCACCTGCAAATGTAATATTTCCAGGAATATCCAGCCTCTGTTTCTTTTTCGGAGATGTTTCCTTCAGTTTGAGGTAAGACCATACAGTTCCCAAAATTCCTACAGGAACACTCACAAGGAATATATATCTCCAGTTAATTGTTGCCAGAACTCCACCGACAACTATTCCGATACTCATTCCGGCTGTGGCTGCAATGGCGTTTATCCCCAGTGCGAATCCTCTTTCTTCCTTCTTGAAATTATCAGTAATAATCGCATAACTGTTTGCAAATATGAATGACCCGCCCGCGGCCTGTATAATTCTAAAGATTATTAGCTCCAGCGCACCGGTATCGTGTTTTCCAGGTGTTAGATAAAGTAGTATAGAACCCACAGTGAAGATGGCAAAACCCATATTGAAAAGCCGGACTCTCCCGAACATATCTGATAATCTACCGATTGTAACAAGAAGTACTGCGGTTACTATCATGTAACCCATCAGTATCCATAAAAGATAGACGAATGAATTGGGCTGTAAAGGATTTAGATCAATTCCGGTAAATATTGCCGGTAACGCTATTATAAGAATGCTCATATTTATAGTGGCCATCAATACTCCCATTGTCGTATTTGATAAAGCTACCCACTTCTCCTGAACCATGGTAGTTAATTATTTTTTATTATTTAAAGGTTATTTTACAAAAATATTTACTAATAAACAATCATGAAGTTAAGAATTATTTCATGTAATAATATTCCCCCTCTGCTTTCTGCTGACGGTCCAGTGCGCTGTTTAATTTATTGATTCTGGGCCTTTTTGTAATTTCATCACGCCTGAATGTAATTCCCAGTTCCTTGAGGAATGCATTCATGCCTTCCCTCATACCCATAGGGCCAATGGATTCACCGTATACACCCTGCTCGCCCTTGAAAACTATAAGTGCATCGGATATAAGATCTATGAGGTAAATATCATGATCCACAACTATGGCACTCTTCTTATTGTTTTCCATTACTCTCCGTATTATTCTTGCAACGCTCATCCTGTATGAAGAATCAAGATGTGCAGAGGGTTCATCAATAAGGTAAAGATCAGCATCTGTAGCCAGTGTCAGGGCTATAGATGTACGCTGCAGTTCCCCGCCGGAAAGGTCTCCCATGCCCTTGTCATACAGCTCTTCTATATTAAGTGGCGAAAGTATCTCATTCTTTATAAAAACATCCTCCATTTTCTCCTTCAATGCGTTGGAGAGGAGTTCGTAAACCGTCCCATCATAATCACTTGATATATACTGGGGCTTGTATGCTATTTTTAGCTCATTTTCCACAGAACCGGAATCGGGTTTGATAACCCCTGAAAGGATTTTAACGAATGTTGTTTTTCCCAGTGCGTTCTGACCCAGGACACCGATTATTTCCTCCCGGTTTATGTAGCCCTCTCCGATGTTCAATTGAAAATTTCCGTACTGTTTTTCCATTGCAGTCCATGATGTGACCCCTGTTGTTACAGATGTTCTTTTGCTTGATTTGACGGTAAAATCTATGGATGTTGGCCTGATCCTCACATTTTCTTCCCTTATATACCCTGAAAGGAATGCATTTATAGCCTTATTGGTAGATTTTTCCTTGGTAATTACACCGTATGCCCCTGGGCTTCCATAAACAAGGTTTATCTGGTCTGCCATCTTATCCAGGATGGCAAGGTCATGTTCAACAACAAGCACAGTTTTAGATTTTGAAAGTTCCCTTATTATTTCTGATATACGCAGCCGTTCATTTATGTCAAGGTATGAGGAAGCCTCATCAAAGAGGTAAATATCTGCATCCTTCATCAGCGTGATTCCAACTGCCAGTTTCTGCAATTCCCCCCCAGAAAGTTCCTTTATATCCCTATCAAGTGAGCTGGACATTGCAAGTTCATCTATTATTATGTCCATGTTTCCATGGTCATTATTTTTCATGATTTCACGAACAGTGCCCTTCACAACCCGGGGAATAAGATCTACATACTGGTTTTTGAGCACAGCCTTCGTTTTCCCGCTGTATAAGTCACGGAAATATTGACCCATTATGCTCTTTGAAAATTTCTCTATTACAAAATCCTGATCATTCTTCCTTTCCATATCACCAAAATTTGGTGTCAGAACACCGGACAGTATATTCATGGTTGTGGTTTTTCCAAGGGCGTTCTGGCCCAGGATTGCATTAACCCTTCCAGTTCCCAGCTCAGGCAGTGAATAAAGCCTGAAAGAGTCTATTCCATACTGATGCACTATGTTTTTGTTAAGCTCATCAGGTATACTGACTATTTTTATGGCATCAAAGGGGCATCTTTTTACACATATACCACAGCCGATGCACAGTGATTCCGTAATTACCGGAAAATCATCGGACTGATCTGGGAATTCAATTGTTTTGGCACCGTTCCTGACCGGGGGGCAGTAATACCTGCATTCGTGGTTGCATTTTTTCGGATGGCATCTTTCCCTGTCTAAAATAGCTATATGCATATTATATTCTCAAAATTTAATTGGATTTCCAGTATTCGTCCGGTATCTCACTGTATATATCGAACTGGCTGTCATGATCCTCTGGTGTATTTATATTCATATCAGATAGCTCCAGTACCCTGAGTACATTCAGTATCCAGTAGTGTATACGCCATTCCCTTCCATCAAAAAGTGTTGTTTCCTCTCTCTCGGTTTCTAGTATTCCAAGGTCTTCCATTGTATAAAAAACATCCCTATCTTCTGGCTCAAGCATATTGTCAATAACCCTTGTACTGTAACCAAAGAAATTAATAATATGCTCCGCGGAGGATTCTGACTCCTCAATGCCCATCTTCCGATTCTGAAGACTCAAGCCATTGCTTATTGCCCTTGACAGTTCATCTATTTTAACATATGTCCTGTTTCTTAATTTTACCATTTCCATGTTACTTGTTGCCACATTAATCACCTTTAAAGTAAACATACCTTATTACATGTGAATTAATAAGGTTATTTAATTTTGAATAATAATATGGTATTCATATTATATTAAGGTTTCCGGAAAAATGAAAAACCAACCTATATAGCATATATAGAATATATAGGTAATATTTATAATATTTAGAAGTCTCATAAGATTGGATATGTAATGAGTTCAGATATAGATAGATCTATGGATATGGCAAAATCGTCCAGATTTCACTATAAGGTATTATTCATTTCGGGGCTTGGTTTTTTCACGGATGCTTATGATCTGTTTATTATAGGCGTGGTTATACTTTTGCTTCCATACGCAGGCTGGCATAGCATCGGTGTATTTTATGAGGGGCTATTAACATCCACAGCTCTCCTGGCTGCAGTTATTGGTGCTGTTGTTTTTGGGCGCCTTCTTGACTATTCCGGTAGAAAGGCAATATATGGGCTTGAACTGGTTGCACTGATAGTGGGCGCCCTGGGGAGTGCATTTCTGACTCCGGTTAACAACATATTCTTACTGTTATTCTGGAGATTTCTACTTGGCATAGGTATAGGCGGTGATTACGCCACCAGTTCAACAATAATGACAGAATATTCCAATACAATGAACCGTGGGAAATTTGTTGGCATGGTATTTTCTATGCAGAGCTTCGGACTTATAGCCGGCCCTTTTATATCCATAGCATTCCTTTCCAATGCAGTATCGCCATACATAACATGGCGGCTTCTGCTGGCGATAGGTGCACTTCCGGCAATTATAGTGATATATTTCAGGAGAAAAATGCCTGAGCCGCCCAGATACACAGCAGATGTAATGGGTGATTATGCCCAGGCAGCAAAGAATTTGAAAGATTTTACGGGTATAACATCTGACGAAAAGCATGAAAAAACTGTAAAGGCACCATGGTATATTCTTTTCAGGGACAGAAAATTTCTTTTAACACTTATAGGCACAGCAGGGGCATGGTTTTTAATGGACTGGGCCTTTTATGGGAATTCTATAATGTCCAACAGCATACTTTCCTTTCTTGTTCCTGCATCAATTTCAGGCATACATGCAATTATCCTTACAAATGAATATTCTGCCATGATCTTCGGTATTGCCGCTTTTCCAGGATACTGGATTGCATCATTTACCATAGACAGGATAGGGAGAAAGCCGGTTCAGGTTGCAGGATTTGCCATGATGGCGATTTCGTTTGCCACAATATCATTAGTAAGTTTTCTTACTACATATAAATTCCTGGACTACTTTCTATTAATATATGGAATAAGCTATTTCTTCATAATGTTTGGGCCAAATGTGACAACGTTTGTATACCCGCCGGAGGTGTTTCCAATTTCCACAAGGGGCCTTGGAACTGGCATCTCCTCTGCAGGCGGGAAAACGGGAGCCTTTATAGGGACTTTTGCAGATACAATAATATTATCGGTAACTGGAATTCATTTTCTCATGGGAATCCTTGCAATCATTGCATTCACTGGGATGATAATAACAATATTATTGCTCCCTGAAACAAAGAGGAAAGATCTTGGAGAAACATCCAGGGAGGGGGAATTTACAAGTACTGGAAAGTGAAAAAGGCTTAATAACCCTTAACCATAATCTGTAAACATGGAAATTGTTTTTCCTGACCCGGAAAATAAATATATGCTCAGCCATTACACAGAATCAGAAAATGGCATAGTAAAACTTGCCGGAAATCAATATAATTACAGTTCAGAGAGGTTGTCCTCCGGCATAGTTAACGAATTTTATTTAAAAAATGGCCTTTTTCAAGGTTTTGAGGATGAACTTTCCAGAAAAGTTGAGGCAAAAATAAAGAATAAAAAAACTAAAATCATGGGTATACTCAATGCAACTCCCGATTCATTTTTTGGAGGGTCCAGAATTACCGGCACCGGAATAGTAGACCGTATGATAGATATGAAGCCTGATATAATTGATATAGGCGGGGAAAGTACAAGGCCCGGTAGCTCTGAAGTTGACCCGGAAACAGAATTTAACAGGATAAAGGGCGTCCTTGAGTATATAAAATCAGTTTCAAATATACCGGTATCTGTAGATTCCAGGCACTATGAAACAATAAACAGGTCAATAGCCTATGGAATCGATTACATAAATGACATATCAGGATTTGGGGATAGGCGCATGATAGATATCGCAAGGGACAGTGGAGCAAAATGCATACTCATGCACATGAGAGGCACACCACAGAATATGGGTCAATTCACACACTATGATAATATTTTTGCCGAGATTAATATGTTTTTTTATAATAGGGCCAATTCAATGGTTAATGCAGGCATAGACCCCGATAATATCATACTAGATCCGGGAATAGGGTTTTCAAAAGATTTTGAAGGGAATATATCTATTCTCAGATCCCCGTGGTCATTTTTCCTTGGATTTGATACGTTATTTGGCACATCAAGGAAAGGATTTATAGGAAAGGTAACCGGGAGCGGCATTGATGATAGGGTAGGGGGGACAGTTGCAACATCAATTTATCTTAATAACAACGGGGTGGATGTAATAAGAGTACATGATGTTTTGCCAAACAGGGATGCCATAAAGATGTACAGGTACATTGATGATTTTTGAGCATACAGTTTGCTGTGGACAGTTCGGCATTTGTTAATGTTAATAACGTGAAGTTTATATATTTTCTACCAATAGATGAAACATGATGAGAGTCCCGTACAAGGTTAAACTTCCTACTGGGGAACGTTATACTTTCATAAAAAACACTCTGGCAACAAGAGACCTTTACACAGTTTGTGAGGAGGCCCACTGCCCGAACATAAGCGAGTGCTGGGAAAGTGGCACGGCAACATTCATGATACTCGGATCCAACTGTTCAAGGGGTTGCAGGTTCTGTGCTGTGACTCATGGTGGTATGCTGCCGCTGGACCCCATGGAACCGGAAAAGGTATACGAGTCAGTAAAACTCATGGGACTTGATTATGTTGTAATAACATCTGTTGACAGGGATGACCTCCCGGATAAAGGATCTTCAGCGTTTGCTGCTGTTGTTAATAAGGTCAGGGATCTAGGAATAAAAATTGAAGTTTTGATTCCGGATTTTAGTGGAAATCATGAAGATATAGATAGGATAATAAAATCAGGGCCGGATGTAATAGCACATAATATTGAAACAGTTAGAAGATTAACCCCCTCAGTACGTGATCCACGTGCAGGTTATGATCAGAGCCTGGGAGTGCTTAGATATATAAAGGAACATGATAAAAATGCCATAACAAAGTCGTCCATAATGATTGGCCTGGGAGAAACAGATGAAGAGGTTATAGAGGCCATGAGGGACCTGAAAGAGGCAGGAGTTGAAATACTGACTGTGGGGCAGTATTTGAGGCCAACCAAAAAACAGCTGGAGGTGAAAGAATATTCTTCCATGGAGAGATTCAAGTTCTTTGAGGAGAAGGGTTACGAAATGGGATTTTCTTTTGTTGCCTCCGGACCACTTGTGAGGACATCCTACAGGGCAGCTGAAGGATATATAAAAATGAGGGATAAGCATGATTGAGGAAACTGATATTAGTAAGGAAGGTTTGTTAACCGCATATAAAAATATTGTAATGGAAAGGCTTTTTGATAAGAAAATGCTCAATGCCAGCAGGCAGGGATTTTTACCGTTTTATATCCCATTGATGGGGCATGAGGCCATACATATTGGTCTGGGAATGGCAATAAGAGACGAGGACTTCTTTTATCCTTATTACAGGGATTTTGGTGTGCTTCTCCAGATGGGAATTCCCATAGATACAATACTTTCCCAGGTATTTGCAACCGCCACGGACAATGAAATAGGAAGAGATATGCCTGATCATTTCTCCTTAAAGAAATACAATATAGGTGCAGTTATAACTCCTGTTGCAGGGCATTTAACATCAGCAACTGGGATTGCATATGCAAAGAAATACAGGAAACAGAATGGTTCAGTAATAACAACATTCGGGGACGGTGCTACATCCACCCCTGACTTCCATGTTGCCATGAATTTTGCTGGAGTTTATAACTTGCCTATGGTATTTTTTGTTGAAAATAATCAGTTTGCAATATCTGTTCCAACCTATCCTACCAAAGATAAGGCTTTCAGCAATACATATGAAGAAACAAGGGGGGCCATATATAAGAAGGCGGATGCATATGGATTTAGCGGGATAAGAATAGATGGCACCAATTTCATAGAGGTTTACCGTGCAACAAGAAAAGCCCTGGAAAGTGCTGAAAATCAGCCCATACTTATAGAGGCGATGAGTTACAGGATGGGGCCACATTCAACAGCAGATGATCCTAATAAGTATAGAACTACAACTGTAATAGAGGGAGGTGATAAGGATCCTCTTGTTGTGAGCCAGAAATTGCTGAAGGACATGAAAATTTTAACTGATAAGGATATCAGCAGCATAAATGATGAAATGGAGGAAACAACCTCACAGCTTATAGACAAATATGAAAAGGCACCGAAGCCTGATAAGAGTACCATGATGGGAAACCTGTACGAGGAGGAACCGTGGTATATAAGTGAAGAAAGGAGTGATATACAATGACGCAGATGACCATGGTAAAGGCACTTAACAGCGGATTAAATAATGCAATGGAAAGAGATGATTCAATAATACTCCTCGGAGAGGATGTGGGAACAGATGGAGGGGTTTTCAGGGTAACGGATGGTCTGCTGGCAAAATATGGAAAGGAGAGGGTTATGGATACACCCCTTGCCGAACTTGGGATTGTTGGATTCGGAATAGGAATGTCCATGGCAGGCCTGAAAGCCATACCGGAAATCCAGTTCCAGGACTTTATTTACACTGCCATGGATCAGATAATTAACCAGATGGCAAAACTGAGATACAGGACAAATGGGGATTACACACTTCCGATGGTGCTGAGAACCCCCTATGGAGGTGGAGTTCACGGCGGCCCCTATCATTCCCAGAGCGGAGAGGCATACTTTACCCATACACAGGGGCTTACGGTTGTAACACCATCAAATCCATACGATGCAAAGGGATTATTGCTTTCATCCATAGAATTGAACGACCCCGTTATATTCCTGGAGCCAAAGAGGCTTTATTATGCAGGGAGGATGGAAGTTCCTGATGATTATTATAAGATTGACCTCAGAAAGGCCAGTGTTATAAAGGAGGGAGATGCCCTTACCATTATAACATATGGGCCGGCGGTACCCCTTGTTAAAAGTACGGTAGAAAAGAACAATGTGAATGCGGAGATAATAGACCTGAGGACACTGAGCCCGTTCGATCTTGATACTATCATGGCCAGCGTAAAGAAAACCGGAAAGGTCCTTATAGTTCACGAATCCCCGAAAATGTTCGGTGTTGGGGCTGAGCTTTCAGCTACAATTTCAGAGAGGGCCATTGATTACCTTGCGGCACCTATTCTCAGGGTTACAGGGCTTGATATACCGATACCGTTTGCACTGGAGGATTATTATGTGCCCAACGAGAAGAGAATAATGGCAGCAATAGAGAAACTGTTGAAATACTGATTTGGTGATATAAATGTATACTGTTAGTTTACCTCCCATTGGGGAGGGCATTCAGGAAGGAGAAATAGTAAAGTGGAATGTGAAACCGGGTGATACGGTAAAGAAAGATGATGAACTGGTAGAGGTAATGACAGATAAAATTACCGTTAAAATACCGTCGCCTGTTGCCGGGAAGATTGTTAAAACCCTTGTCAGCGAGGGGGAAACGGCAATGATAGGGGATGCTATTCTTGAAATTGATTCACCGGATGAGTCAAACAGCCCTACGGGAGAAAAGAATGTAGAACCTGCACCTAAACAGGAAGTTTCCATAAATACGGATGAAAAGATATCGAATGTCAAGGCTACTCCTGCAGTTCGTGCCTATGCAAGATCAAAAAATGTTGACCTTCTAAAGGTTAAACCTTCATCACCAGATGGAAGGATAACCAAGGAGGATATAGATAGCTTCACATCCCAGAAACCTGTGGAGGCTCCGAAACCGGCTTCTGTAGCCCATGAGGGAGATGAAATAATAACGCCTACAGGAATAAGAAAGATAATATTCGATAAAATGACAAAATCAAAGCAGATAATACCCCATTTTACTATTACTGATTTCATAGATACGAACAATATTGAAAAGTCCATAAAACAGTATGCCGGAAAAAGATATCTGAGCTTCACGGCATTCTTTGTAAAGGCTGTAAGTGCTGCATTCAAAGATTTCCCAAAGCTGAATGCTGTTTATAATGAGAATAATAAAACGTATACGATCAAGAAGACGTATAACATAGGCGTTGCGGTGGACTCCCCTACAGGGTTAACCGTTGTGGTTGTAAGGGATGTTGCCTCAAAGAGCATCTTCCAGATATCAGATGAGATAAAGGATATGGCAGAACGTGCAAGAACCGGCAAACTGCAACTCCAGGATGTTCAGGGATCAACGTTTTCAGTAACAAATATAGGGTCCATAGGAGGAATAATGGCCACACCCATAATCAATTACCCGGAGGTTGCAATACTGGAAGTTAATTCCAGAACATCGGCTTTTGTAAATGGAGAGCTGAAACAGGGATTATACCTGACGCTTGCATGCGACCACAGGCTTATAGACGGTGCTGAGGCCGCCCGTTTCCTCGGAAGATTAAAAGAGGTACTGGAATATCCATTATTGTACATTGGTGATTGAATGGATTTCGATGCTGCATTTATAGGGTCCGGAGCAGGTGGTTATTATTCTGCCCTGAGGCTGTTAAAGCGTAAAAAAAAGGTGCTGATCATTGAAAAGGAAAAATTCGGTGGGGAATGCCTGAACTATGGATGCATCCCGTCCAAGGCACTTATAGAGCTTAGCGAGGGTATAGAATATTTGAAAGATATGCCCGGAGTTTCCATGAATTATAGTATTGACATGAAGGAATGGCAGAAATGGAAACAATCTGTGGTTACCAGAATAACAGGTGGTGCTGAAAAGCTGTGCCTCAGCCTCGGGGCAAAAATAGTTTATGGAAAAGGTAGCATAAAGGATAGAAATACTGTCACAGTCAATGGAACAGATTATTCAGCAGAAAATATAATCATAGATACAGGGTCTGTGCCTGTTAAAATAAATGGAATAGATGATGTATACTATAACAGGGAAATACTTGCCATGGAAAATATCCCTGAAAAACTTGTTATAATAGGTGGTGGATACATAGGCATAGAAATGGGAACTGCCTTCAGGAAACTGGGATCCGATGTTTATATAGTTGAAATGAAGGACAGGATACTGCCAGAGATAGAGGAGGACCTTGCCAGAGAGGTTGATAAAAAACTCAGGAAACTGGGAGTTAAAATCATGACGGGCAGCAGGGTTCAGTCGGTGAAGAAAAATGGAAAGTACACTGTTGCAATAGAGGGAAGTGAGAGCATGGAAGCCGATACAGTTCTCATGTCAGTTGGACGTGTGCCCAATACAGCAGATACAGGGATAGAAAAGTTAGGAATCCAGATGGATGGAAAATTCATACATACCGATGGCCATAAAAGAACTAGTGTACCCAATATCTATGCAATAGGAGATGTTTCCGGTGGGCCCATGCTTGCACATAAGGCATTTTATGATGGATACGTTGCAGCAGAAAATATACTGGGGAATGATACAGTTGTGGATTACAGGGCACTGCCATTTGTTGTATACACAGACCCGGAGATTGCCTTTACAGGTAAATCAGGGGCCAAATACAACAAAGTACCGGTACTTGCAAACCCACGATCACTGACCATGAATCAGAAGGAGGGGTTCTTCAAGATTTACTATGACGATGATGGGAGCATAACAGGCGCCGGGGTTGCTGCGCCAAGATCTTCTGAATCTATAACTGAAATCAGCCTCGCAGTTGAATCCGGACTTTCCATAGATGATCTGTTCCTGACAATACATCCACATCCCACAGTTTCCGAGGGATTAAAGGATGCGGCTGAGAGAAATGACTAACTACTGGACTGACCTTGGAAAAATAAGATACAATGATGCACTGGATTTACAGTACAGGCTGGTGAGGGCCAGGAAGGAGGGCCAGATTCCAGATACTGTACTCTTCCTTGAGCATTACAATGTTTATACCATTGGCAGAAAAAGTGAGCCGTCCAATTACAGCAATGTAGATGTAATAAAAACCGATCGTGGTGGGGATGTTACATACCACGGTGAAGGCCAGCTCGTTGCATATTTTATTTTTGATGTACGGATAAACGGCAAAAAAGAGATCAGGAGACTGCTTGAAAATATAGAGCAATCCTATATAGATATGCTGAAATCATACGGTTACAGGGCAATGCTCTATGGGGAACCGGGAATATGGATTGATGATAACGGGCAGAAAAGGAAGGTTGCGTCTCTTGGTATGGCAGTGGATGATTATATTTCATACCACGGGATGGCACTCAACATATCTCCAGGGATTCTGAAGGGTTTCAGGGCCATAAATCCATGCGGGATGAACAGCAGCGTCATATCCTATGTTGACATACCCAGGGAAAAGGCCATACATTCTTTAATAGATGAGTTTTCACGGCATTTCGGAAAATTTACAGAGGTTGAAAGCAGTAGTATAATCAGGATTCCCTTTTAATATCCCATATACGTTCCACTATCCCGAGACGCCTGTTTGATGCAAGTGCCTGCATAAAAAGCACTGAAGAAAGCCTGTTCAGATATATCATAATATATTTATTCATTGGCATTTGTTTTGAAACAAATACTGCAAGTCTTTCTGTTCTTCTGGCAACTGTCCTGGCCATATGCAATGACACCGCCTCCAGGCTGCCATCAGGTATGACAAAGAGTTTTATTTTTCCGATTTCCTTTCTATACTCAAACACCCTCTGCTCCAGCCATTTCACATCCTCTTCCTTTATGGTTCTGTGCTGGCTTTCTGCAGTTAAATCTTCACCAATAACAAAAACATCATTTTGAATTTTAATCAAATCATTTTTAATATCATCCCATTTGGTATTTATCAGTGCATTTCCTATAAATGAATTTAATTCATCAAGTGTCCCCTGTAAATCTACCATTGGAGAATCCTTCCCTATCCTTATTCTGAGGCCATTATCGGTTTCTCCCTGATCCCCGCGTCTTGTAAACATAGAAGCCAATTATTATTACAGATTTAATATTTTGTTTAAAGCGTGAGCGAATGATGCTTCAAAAATACTATAAAATTTTATTTCCGCCTTATTGTAATGGGTATAACATTGTTATTGAATTCACAAATTGCGATATCTATGGGATCTATCATGTCAGGCGAAACATCCAAAATCACAGGAGCACCCATTGCTATCTGCAATGCCCTGGCCCCAATAATCCTCGCTTTTTCAAATTTAGTCAGCATCATAGAAATCATTTAAAGTATAAAGTGTATTAAATAATCCTAAATAAACATTTGTATTATCAAAGTTTATTGAAGAGATATAACCATGTATTGTATTTTATATTTATTTTATTACCGCCTTATCCAATTTACTGATAGATAAATTAATATACATGCCATTCAGCATTAATGGATACTGGCTTTCTCCAAGTTTTATCATAAGATGGTGGTCTAATACACTGAATTCTATCTTCTGAAACTCTTTGTAAGTTACTGTTCCATCGCCGTTATAGGCATAATTAGCAGCCGCTACAGGGTCTCCATCTTCACCTCTGGCAGTTAGGAGTTCAACTGAATCCCCATTCTTCACAGTCAGGATTAAACAATCCGATGTTATCCCCCGAATTGTGGCAGGATCCATATTGGTAAGCACCAGTACCTTCCTGCCAATAAGCGAATCAGTGGAATAATATTTTTTTAAGTCAGATACTGAGGTGTAAACCTTATCCCCTTTGAGCTTTACAATGTAAAGGGAGTCGGCCGAGGGGTGGTTCTCCACCGATATGACTGTTGCAAGCTGTATGTCGAGTATATTTGGATTGGTTAGATCAATTTTTTCGAATGGTATTTTTCCCTTATTTACATGGAAATTATCATCTTCCAGAAGTTTTGAGAACGTAGATTCCCCAGGTATTAATTCTATTCCCAGCGATTCCATGATACTGATTGAGGCCGAAGGCACATATGGGTATAACATGGCCGTCAGGTACTGGCCTATCTTCAGGGATATGTAAAGCTTTTCATTAAGTTTTTTCATGTCCTCCTTTATGAGTTTCCACGGGGCAGCCTCTGTGAAATAGTTATTTGCCACCATTACCAGTTCAAGCCATATGGAAAGCCCATGTTTAATATGCAGATTTCCTATTTCCTCACAGTATGCGGCAAATTTATCGCGAAGCAAATCAAGTATTTCAATGTCATTTTTATCAAAGGATTCGGGTACAGCAGGGGAAAGGTTATTTTTTTCAATAAAACTCTCCATGCGGTATATATAATTTCCATATTTGTCTACCAGTTCAGAATTTACCTTATACTGAAACTCATGCAGTGAAAAATCGGAATCTCCTGTTTCAGGAAGTATGGATGCCATATAATAGCGTAGGGAATTCTTATCAACAAATTTTAACATTTCATCTACCGTAAATCCTATGCCGCGGCTTTTGGAGAATTTCTCTCCTTCAAACCTGAGATACTCATTTGCAGGGACATTGTATGGTAGATTGTAATTACCATGTGCCAGAAGCATTGCAGGCCATATTATTGTATGGAATGGTATATTGTCCTTTCCTATAAAATAATATGATTTTACATTTCTATCCATCCAGAAATCCTTCCAGTAATCCGGTTTTCCTATCTCTTCTGAGTATACTCTTGCACCAGTTATATAGCCTATAAGTGCCTCGAACCATACATATATTTTTTTATTCTCATAACCGGGGAGTGGTATTTTAACACCCCAGTCAAGATCCCTTGTTATCGCTCTGGGATGAAGCCCCTCATTTATAAAATTCTGTGTAAACTTCAAAACATTCTGTTTCCAGTATGACTTTGAATCTATGTAATCTGAAAGATCATTCTGAAGTGAGTCAAGGGTCAGAAAGAAATGTTCTGTAACCCTGAAAACCGGAGTCTCATGAACAAGAGTGCATACAGGGTTAATTAACTGTATTGGGTCCAGTGTTCTGCCGCAGTTATCACACTGGTCTCCCCTGGCTCCATCATATCCGCAGTAAGGGCAGGTTCCCTCTATATACCTATCCGGCATAAATTTATTAAGCTTTTTGCAGAATGGTGAAACCATGTATCTTTTTACCAGGTAATTCTTTTCAAGAAGATTCAGGAAGAATTCGTCCACATCTATATCGTGCTCAGGGTCGCTGGTTCTCATAAACTTATCAAAGTTTATATCAAGTGAATTGAATGCTTCAATCTGCATATTGTGGAACTTATCTGCTATTTCCTGCGGTGTGACATGGTTTTTTTCAGCACTGATTGTAATTGGCGTACCGTATTCATCGCTTCCTGAAATAAAAAGCACTTCCTTGCCCAGCATCCTGTTGAAGCGTACAAATATATCTGCACCGAGGTATGCTCCGGCAATATGCCCAAGGTGTAATGGCCCATTAGCATAAGGTAATGCACAGTTTACAAGAATTTTTTCGGACTCCATCAGAAGGATAGTTTAAACTGAAATTTAAGCCTTTATTTTTGTGGATCTATCTTAAACTCATCCTCTATAATATAAACAAACTTATTCAGAAACCGGTCAAATATAATTATAAGGAGCATTCCGATAAATAGAAAAAGCAGTGCGAACACATTTGCACGTTCCAGTATAAAAACCACTGCTATGCCCATTGCAGGTGGATGCATTGCCTGAAAGGCAACAAGTAGAAGGGCAACGGTAGTCTCAACCAGTGCCAGTGTTGGATATAATCCTATATGCAAGGAAACAAAGAATCCTATAATTCCACAGATACCAGAAATTAGATAGCTTTTGACAAATTTACTGATCCTGGAGGATTCCTGGTGTGGCTCCATAAATAGCAGAAATGAGCTGGAAGCAAAGGACGAAAAAACTATAAATTTTGCTATGGGAATAACAAATATGTGTATAAGGGAAAGTGAAAATATTGTGATTGACAGGGTTATACCGATAAAAATTGCAGGAATTATACTGTTTCTTATGCGGATTTCCCTATTGCTGTGCACATGTTTCATTGTTCAAATAATCCCTTTACTGTTTATAAATAAATCTATATGTACTGCATTTTGAGGTAATGGTTTCTGACATGCACAGCTGAAACTTTAATCAGTGTTTTTCAACTGCCTTATTGTTTCCTGTACAGCTGTATCCACGGATTCATCACTTGTGTACCTGCTCTTCCAGCCTGTGGCAAGAAGTTTGTCTATGGCAAGGTGCGTTATCTTTATATCTCCCTTCCATCCTCTTCCTCCAACGCCTCCTGTGTAGTTATATTTGACATTCTTCAATCCCATTCTCTTGACCACGTAATCTGCAATGGTTTTAACAGATGTTGTATCCCTGTTGCCCAGATTTATTATATCAGTTTTGTCAAACTTTTCATGAACGTATATCATAGAATCAACGCAATCGGTAACGTGCATATAGGATTTCCTCTGTGTTCCATCTCCAAGTATTTCCAGCTCACCGGGATTTTTCATAAGCTTGTTTATAAAATCATATATAACACCATGCGTGGAATTTTTTCCAACTATATTTGCAAAACGGAAAATTGTACCCCTCATACCATAATAATGAGAATATGCTGTAATGAAACCTTCGTTGGACATTTTGGATGCACCGTAGGATGATATGGGCATATAAGGACCATAATTTTCAGGTGTTGGCATAACTGAGGCTTCACCGTATACAGTTGAGGAAGAGGCAAAAAGGATCTGTTTTACATCGTTCTTTCTCATGTATTCCAGTATATTTTCGGTAACCACAACATTGTTTTCAAAATCTTTTACCGGGTCTTCTGATCCATACCGGACATCAGAATTGGCTGCGAAATGGATGACCACGTCTATATTTTTCAATTTATTGAAATCAAATGATAATAGATCAGCGTTGATAAACTCCAGGTTTTTATTTCCCTTGAAGGCTCTTATAAATCTTTCACCCACATGATTGTTAAGGTTGTCTATTACGGTAACCATATTATCCGGCAGTAATTTTTCTACCATGTTTGAACCGATAAAACCTGCACCACCGGTTATCAAAATATTTTTTCCATGCATAAAAGGAGATAACTTATTAAATAATAATTGTTTTTATATTAAAAATTAATATGGTACTATGACCTATTACTTTAAGTGTAAAGATTTAGGATGGAATTGCTCATTTGAAAACCATGCAGAGAAGAGGGAGGATATATTTCCAAGAATAAGAATTCATTTCCACTATGCACATGCAACAAATGATATAGATGAAGAAACCATGAAAAAAATAGAATCTGTAATATATGAAGGTGAAGAGTACAAAGGGGAAATATGAAAATTGAAAAAATAAAGGGATTTCGTGATCATTATCCGGAGGATATGGAGATCAGGGAATATTTTTTCAAAAAAATTACTGACACCGCTGAAAACTTTGGATATAAGCGGATAGATTTCCCGAGCCTGGAGCCGCTGGATCTTTACAGGCTGAAATCCGGAACAGAACTTGTAAATCAAACATTTTCTTTTGTTGATAAGGGCGGCAGGGAAGTCACCATGATACCTGAGGCTACCCCGTCTACTGTCAGGCTTCTGACTGCAAGAAAAGACCTGCCAAGACCTATAAGATGGTATTCATTTCCAAAAGTGTGGAGGTATGAGGAACCGCAGGAGGGAAGATTCAGGGAACATTATCAATTCAATGCAGACATGTTTGGCATAGATTCTGAAGAAACTGATGCCGAAATTGTAGGGCTTGCGTCCAGCATACTGGATTATCTGGGTCTCTCAGGAGTTTATGAGATCAACATAAATGACAGATTTCTTATGGAATATATTCTGGATGACCTGGGAATAGGAAATATACCTGAAGCCTTTTCAATTATTGATAAGTATAAGAAGCTGGACAGAGCCAGTTTTTCATCACTGCTTAACGGGATAGGCGCCGGGGAGGATGTGGTTAAGAAGATTTTATCACTTCTGTCTGAGAAAACAGATACAGGTGGACTTGAAAAAAAGGTAAAGAAGATTGTCAAGAATTATGATGAGATAAAACCCAGGATTGATAGGATTAAGAAAACCTTTGAACTGATAGGCCTTTACACAGAAAGCACGATAAATTTTGATTTCTCTATAGTAAGGGGGCTTTCATATTATACAGGTATTGTTTTTGAGGCTTTTGACGTAAAGGGGGAGTTGAGGGCTATTCTCGGAGGGGGAAGGTATAACGGTCTGTCAAAACTATTTACAGATGAGGAAATACCGGCTGTGGGATTCGCCATTGGTGATGCGGTAATTGAACTGCTTTTAAAACGGCAGGACCTGTGGGTCAAACGTAATTTAAAGGAATCCTATTACATATGCAACCTTTCAGGTTCAGATGATGAGTACATAATTAAGATAGCAAGCAGAATCAGAAGCCTCAATAAAATAGCACTGGTGGACATGACACATAGAAAGATATCATCGCAGATAAAAAGTGCCTCAGGCTGTAATTATGCCATAATAATAGGCGACAGGGAGGTTGAAGAGAATACAGTTACGGTAAAGAATATGGAGACTTCGGAGCAATCCACTGTTGGGTATGATGACTTTCTGCTGCACCTTAGAAATAGAACTTCCTAATATCATTTGAATGATATTTCCATTAATTTTATAAAACGCATGACAACAAAATTTATATTGAAATAATACCTTATCCATAAATGTCAGTTGCTTTTGTCCTTATAAGAGTTTTACCAGGTAAGGAACATGAAATATATGATAAGGTGTCTAAATTAAAATATGTAACAGAGGTGCATCCGCTACTTGGCGAATATGATCTTATACTCAAAATGGACACGGATGAAATGACCGAGATAGGGAAACTCGTTATCCAGGATATAAGAAGCATCAATGGCGTTGTTGAAACAAAAACACTTGCGGAGATTAAATTATAGGTGATGATATGACAGGTTTTTCTTGGAATTGGGATGTATTTTTTCTGGTCTTACTTGCTTTGCTTGCCCTGTCCCTCATAATATTCGGAATTTTAACCGCATATTTTGGAAGCAACAAAAGCAGGATAGTTGGAGCCAGCTTGTTGGTTGTAGGTTTGTTAGTAGGAATATTTGTAATACTGGGTTCACATGATGTATTCGGCGTCAGCTTCATAACGAGAGTTCTTGAGCCTACTGTATTTTACATAATTGCCGCCATTATAGGTGTGGTAATAGGCCTCCTGATATTTCTCGGGGCAATAATGAAAACATAAATAAAATTATTTTAACAAACCTTTAATTTCACTTTCTTCTGATACAAAATAAATTACATCATTTTCCCCGAATTCGTATTCGCTTCCGACCGGGAATATATAAGTGTCATCTTTCAGTACAGATAATATAATTATTTTATTGAATGTTTTAAGGAAATCAATGATTTTATGACCGATATATTTCTCAGGTATTTTTACTGAATAAATTTTTGGCCCATTGCCAGAGGATAGCAATTTCAGGACAAAATCAGGGAGCTTGGGGTTCATTATTGATTTTGATATTACCAGAGCGCTCAATTCGTTTAACGTTATAACCTCGTCTGCACCGGCATTCTTTGCGTTTGGGACATTCTCGGATTTTGCTACCTGTGCGATAATTTCTGCAGATTTGTTTAATTTTCTTATTTGAAAAATATTCAGTATGGTCTTTGCGTCTATAAGATTGGGTGGTATATCAGAGCTGAAATCCCCGGTAACAATAAAGCGTTTCGCCTCCGCCGCATTTGCAGCCTCCAGTGTTTTTTCATCCGTGGGATCGCCCGGGGTAAAAAAGACATAATCAGATTTTACAGGGTTTTCCTTCACGTTTGCAATCAAGACCAGCGAGTCTATTTTCAATTTTCTATTCAGGTAATTTGATATTATATTACTTGAATAATCATTATAATTACATATTACTGTATGATTTTTCATTTTAATCCTCCTTATCCTATGTTTCAATTTAACATTGGTCATATATGCAGCAGTAGATGCTGTAAGTGTACTCACAGTTCCTATGCCGGCAAGCATGATTATAATGGCAATTATTCTTCCTGTAAGATTAACCGGAACAACATCACCGTATCCAACGGTGGTAACAGTTTGAAAAACGAACCATATTGCCAGTTCAGGGCTCTTTATCTGGCTACCCAGTATATTTACCTGTGAGATATATTCCAGATATGAGCCAATTAAAACTATTGTCATTAGAATTAAAACGGTTTTGAACACGTTTGAACTGAAAAACCGGCCTAATTTTATGATAATACGTTTTATTATATTCATCTGTATTAAGATAATGTATACAGATATAAAACATACTATTTTCCATTGATATGTATAAGGATTAATAATATAATTTTATTACGTGATATGGACGCTGAAAAATTTGTGGCTGAGAGCAGGGAGATGATTATATCAAACCTTCATGGAAAGGGCATTCTTGCATGTTCAGGTGGGCAGGACAGCACATTACTTTCGATGATAGCAGCCCCTATTAAAAACATAGAGATTGTTTTTGTTGACACCGGGCTTCTGAGGTTGAATGAGGTAGAAAGGGTCAAATCCCTCTTTGAAAAATTCAGGATACCGTATAAATTGATTGATGCAAAGAAAATTTTTCTGGAGAATCTGAAGGGTGTAACAGACCCGGAAACAAAAAGGAAGATTATAGGAAAAACATTCATTGATGTTTTTCATCAGGAGGCTGTTTCCTACGGGGCAACGTATCTACTCCAGGGAACCATAGCCCCTGACTGGATAGAGAGCGGTGGCCAATCCAGGGATACCATAAAGAGCCACCATAATGTGGGTGGGCTTCCTGAGAATCTGGGATTCAAACTCATTGAGCCCCTGCGGGACCTTTATAAGGATGAGGTCAGAGAAATTTCTAGATACTTCGGATTACCCGAGGTTATGCCATTTCCTGGACCGGGGCTTGCTATTAGAATTATAGGAGAGGTAACAGAGTACAGGCTTGATATATTAAAAAGGGCGACAGACATACTTGAAAGGTCAGTAAATGAGAGGTATAATGGAGAAAGGCCATGGCAGTATTTCTGTGTACTCTTATCTGTAAAATCAACAGGTGTGCACGGTGACCAGAGAACTTACGGGGAGACGGTGGCCATAAGAATGATCGATACGCTGGATGGAATGACAGGCACATTTTCCAGGCCGGACTGGGAACTCCTATCTGACATATCTGTAAGCATTACTGATGAAATCCCGGAAATAAACAGGGTTGTATACGATATAACGGATAAACCCCCTGCAACTATAGAATGGGAATAATTATATAATAATTTATAATTCAATAAAAAGGTAATAATTATGATGGAAGAGCAGTTACTAATACCGGAGGAAGAATATCAGAAATCCGGTGTCCATATAGGAACACAGGTAAAATCAAAGGATATGGATGATTACATATTCAAAATCAGAAACGATGGTTTATACATACTCGATATAAAAAAGACTAACCATGCACTCATAGAGGCAGGTAAAATGCTATCGAGATTCAGACCAGACCAGATACTGGTAGTTGCGCAGAGGCAGTATGCATTTAAACCTGTCGCGAAGTTTTCTGAAATAGTTGGTTCAAGTTCTATAATAGGCAGGTTTATTCCGGGTACACTTACAAACCCGAATCTTAAAACATACTATGATGCGAAGGTTATTCTGATAACAGATCCACTGGCTGATACACAGGCTATGAAGGAGGCAATAAGGATAGGAATACCCATAATTGCCCTGTGTGATGCCAACAACAAAACCGATTTTGTAGATTTGATAATTCCAACCAATAACAAGGGGAGGATGTCCCTTGCAGTCATTTACTGGCTGCTTTCCAGGGAAATTCTAAAGAACAGGGGAGACATAAAATCCTATGACGAGATGAAATCAAAAATAGATGATTTTGAAGTACAGATTTAAATATCCCTCAGCCTCTCCATGTAGAGGTATTTTAATTTATTTTCAATAAAGCCTGCAAGAAGCGTTTTCTTTCTCACACTAACTGAAAGCCTTATTGCCCTGCTTATTTTATACCATTCGTCGCATTTCATGAGGCTTACAAGAAATTCCGCATGGTCGTTCATGGAATCTGAATAAATCCTGAAATTCTGTCCGTATTTGAAACCGCTTTTCACTATGAAATTCCTGTCCACCAGGTCCCTGTAAAGCAGATCCTCATCTGAATGTATTTCATCCAGGATATATGCAGATTCAAATTTATTCAATATCCTGGCACCCATGAAATCCTGCCCGAACCATGCTGGCTCCTGATTTACAGTATAGTAAACATTATTTAATTTTCCAGCACCGCCCTTTACCACATGTGATCTTATATTGCCTGAAGGATCAACCGGGGTTGCCCTGAAGTATGTTATGCTTTTTTCCTCATCAACTGTAATGAATATTGCAGGGGAATCAACGTATAATGTGGAGAAATCAATCACATCCCCCTCCTTGATCAGTATGACTGGAATTCCGAAATTTTCTCCGACCCTTCTGTAATAAAACTTGTTACCATCCCTTTTAACTATGAATCCCTTGGATTTCAGTACAGAATATACATAGTAAATATAAAGGTCATCATGAAATACACTGGAGATGACCTCTGACATGCTCATGTTTTCAACAGGCGCGATCTTGCCTTTCATGCATAGATATATGGATTCACAGGGTTCTAGAAACATTGTATCTCCAGCTATTTTTCCGGTGTGATATCTGTTTAATATCTGTGACGCATCCATGCCTGAAAACTGAAAATGGATGCTATTACATATTATGTCCATTGCATTGTATTATTTACCCGGATTATAAATTTTTGTCAGGGCGTATCCAATAATTTCCTTTAGAATACCTGAAAAATCATCCCTGTTGCTGTAAATAAAATACACCACTCCGTATTCATCTGCTAGTTTAGAAATTTCCGGTTCCCAGAACTGGGATGCGTATCTCATATCCGCTTTTGTTGCTATGATAAATATTTCCATTTCATCGCTGTATTCGCTGAGAAATTCTCTGGCGTCCTGAAGACTTTCCATATCGGTTATATCAACAACCAGGAGGACAAAAGTGGATTTTGAAAGAAATTTTTCATTAAGTGTCTCGTAAGGCATTTCAAGAAATAAAAGATCTATGTCATATTCACTGGACATAAAATCAATATTTACCTTTTTCCTTACAAAGCCCTTGCTATTTATTGGGGTTGCTGTACTGTATACTGCCTCTGATACAATAGAGCTTTTCCCTGAATTTTTTCTGCCCGTAACAGTAACCTTCCATATTAGCTTTTGAGCCATCATGGATTGAATTAATACCTATTATAAAATATTTTTTTATTTAACTACATATATTTATTGGAATGTCTGTTTTCTACAATAAATCATGTGCAAGGCCGCTTCACCTTCCAGCTAACACAGGAGGATTCTGGCGTTCAGGTTAAATATCCCTAAAATTAAACAATAAGTTATGGCATCCTGATTATATTAGGATGGTATTTAGGGGCTGGATCCAGTCTACTGCCTGCATTTATTATATAATAATGAACTTTAAATATTTCATAATCATTGGATGTTATGAAATATGAATTTTCTGACAACATGAAAAATTTGAAGTCTTCTGAAATCAGGGAGCTTTTAAAATATGCACATGTGCCTGGAATGATATCTTTCGGGGGAGGGCTACCGAATCCGGAGAGTTTCCCTACAGAAGAGTTAAAGTCAATACTGGATGACATAATGGAAAACTATGCATCCTCAGCACTGCAGTACGGTGAAACTGAAGGCCTTTCAGAGCTTAAAGAACAGCTGGCTGAATATCTGAAAAGGGATGAGAATATCAATGTAAAGCCTGAAAATATCATGCTTACTACAGGATCCCAGCAGGCACTGTATGCACTGCCTATAATATTTGCAAATCCCGGGGATTACGTCATAACTGAAGCCCCAACATATGTTGGCATGCTTTCATCACTCAATGCCAGCCAGATAAAATCGGTATCTGTCGGGCTTGATGATCAGGGAATGATAGTCAGTAATCTGGAAGAGAGACTTAAGGATCTCAAATCTAAGGGAATAAAGCCCAGATTCATATACACGATACCAACGTTCCAGAATCCAGCCGGGTATACCATGACACTGGATAGGAGAAAATACCTTCTTGAGCTTGCAGAGCAGTATAATGTCCCAATAATAGAGGATAATCCATATGGAGATTTAAGGTATTCCGGCCAGAAAATACCGACACTGAAAAGCCTTGATAAAAATGATATGGTATCGTACCTTGGTACATTTTCCAAGATTATGGCCCCCGGGCTAAGGACCGGATTTACAGTTTCACAGCCAGAAGTGCTTCAGGAATTTGATAAACTTAAACAGGCCATGGACCTGGCAACAAATTCGTTATCTCAGTATATCGCCTATGAATATATCAGAAAGGGTATAATATACAGGCAGATTCCAAAAACTATAGACCTCTACAGGAGAAAGAGGGATATAATGCTGGAGGCACTGGATGACGAAATGGAGGATGCAACATGGTCCAGGCCTGACGGCGGAATGTTTCTGTGGGTAAAATTAAGCAAGGACATAGATGCACTGAAAATGCTTAAACGTGCAATAAACAATAAAATTGCATATGTTACGGGGTCTGCGTTTTATCACAACGAACCTGAACTTAATACAATGAGACTCAATTTTACATATTCCAGTGACGAGGATATAAAGGAAGGAGTGAAAAGACTTGCTAAAACAATAAGGGAAGAAAAGCAGTCACTCTGAATAATATTTTATAACAATTCCTTATTAACTTTTTATGGTAACGCTTGTAGGTGGTACATTCAACAGTTTTCACAGAGGGCATGAAAAATTGCTCCGGGCAGCATACAGAACAGGTGAAAGGGTCATTATAGGTGTTACATCCGACGCGTATGTAAAATCTCATAAGGAAAAGATAGTTTCATACAGTAAAAGAGTTGCCAGTGTAAGGAAATTTATGGGGAAATTGACAGATGATTATGAAATACATCCTCTCGACTCAGCATTCGGTAATACACTGGATATTGAGAAAGCGAATCTTGTTGTTTCACCAGAAACTTACCACAGTGCCAGAAGGATAAATGAAAGACGCATAGAAACGGGAAAGGAACCATTAAATGTGATCAGGATACCCTATGTACTTGCCGAAGACCTTTTTCCAATAAGTTCTTCCCGTATTCTTGATGGAGAGCTTACCAGAACAGGAAGGAGGAGGGTGCCGGTTAAAATAGCAATCTCTACATTCAATGATTTAAAAATCAGCGCTGCAGGCGAATTTATAAAAACCATAATGAAAAATTATACCCTTATACAAAATAGGGATTACAGAACAGATAGCGAACAGCCATTCGGAGAGGATACCATGAGATACGCCACCACGAGGGCAATGTACGGTTTAAGGGATAATGACTACTCAATAGGGATAGAATCCGGGCTCTTTTACAACAGGATAAATGACACTTATTATGATTTGCATTACTGCGTCATAATTGACCGGTACAGCCATATAACCTCGGGATTTGGGTCTGGATTTGAAATGCCCGTAGCAGTTATAGATGCAATAAAATCCGGAAAAAGCACAAACCAGTTTGTAGAAAATATGTATGGCATCCAAAGAATCGGGCACAGTGAAGGGATATCGGGATTAATTTCAGGCGGAACAGTCACCAGGAGCAAATTAATTTTTGAGGCAGTCAGGAATGCATTTATACCAAGGATGCGCCCCGATATCTATGGAAGAGAGTTCCGCCCATGAGACTGCTTTGATGATCTTTTAGTCTTTGTTCCCTTTGCCGAGAAAAATATGCCTGCGGCAACCATTATGAGTCCTGTTACTTCCAGAATTGTTGGTATTTCATTTAGTATGACAAAACTGAATAATACGGATAGCGCAGGAACAATAAATAAAAATGATGATATTGTTGAGACACCGTATTTCCTGTTTAAATGTAGAAACGCATAGTATGCTACTGCAGTGCCGGGAATAGACGTTATAAGTATAAGGGCTGTTAGCAGTGGCGTTAACTGGAAAGTTTCAGCAGAGGGATTTGCAATACCGGCTATTAACATTGCTGGCAGAACTGCAAATCCAAACTGGTAGAAATTTGTTGTTTCCCTGTCACGCTTTGTATGGTATTTCATATAATATATAGTTCCAACTGCCCACATAACGGCACCGAGAAGGGCTATCACAACACCGGGCTTTACCCCGATCTTTAGGGAATTGGAGAATATAACGAGTATCCCTCCGAAACCCAGGGCTATACCCAGGAAGACATACCAGTTATAATGCTCGCCTAGAAATATTATGGCCATAAGTGTTGAAATTATAGGATATGTGTATATAAGTATGGATGTAAGCGATGCAGAAATGGTGGTCTCAGCAACGAACCATAGTTCCATCCATATAAGTACATCAAGGAGTGATAGTATAATAAGTGGAATAATATCATTACGTGACAGTTTTAAATGAAGTTTTGGACGGAATATTATATAAATGAAAATGAACGAAAACAGAATTCTGTAGAACAAAAGGGCAAATGGTGTTGTATAATTCAAAGCTATTTTTATCACAGGGTAATTGAGACCCCACGATACTGCCATGATCATGAATAAAGCAATGTCCTCCTTTAAGCCCATACATGAAAGTAATAATGGTTAATAAAGGATTTTTTTTATTTAATAATAATTTTTAAAAAGAAAATTAGAAACTTAAAACATTAAATAATGTTTAAATACATATTTAACATTGAATATATTATGGTAACAAAAGAGGAAATTCTCGAGGCATTAAAGGAGGTATCAGATCCTGAGATAGGTATGGATGTAGTAAACCTGGGACTGGTATATGATGTGGAAATTACAGATAAAAACAGAGTTTACATAAAGATGACAATGACGGCCCCCACATGCCCGGTAACACCGTGGATTCTCTCAGAAGCACAGAAATGTGTGGAGAATCTTGCAGATGTTGAAGCTGCTGATATAGAGCTTGTCTGGGACCCGCAGTGGAATCCAGAAATGATGACAGACTATGCAAAGGAACAGTTAAATATGTATTAGGAAGAACAGGCAAAATTATTTAAGCAAAATTAAAACCTTTATATACCCTTTAAATATAAACATATTGATCAATATGAGTGAAATGGAAAAGATAACAATTGAAAACATAGTTGCATCAACCTCACTTGCAGAACATCTGGATTTAAGCAAAATTGCACTTGCGCTAGAGGGATCAGAATACGAGCCGGAACAGTTCCCGGGATTGATATACAGATTGAAGGACCCGAAGACTGCTGTACTTATTTTCAGAAGCGGAAAGGTTAACTGTACAGGGGCAAAAAATCTTGAAAATGTTAAAAAAACAATAGATATAATTATTGATAAACTTAAGAAAGCCAAAATAGAGGTTTATGATAACCCGGATATCATTGTTCAGAATATTGTTGCCGTATATGATTTGGAATCTGACCTTAACCTTACGGATATAGCAATGTCCCTTGGGCTAGAAAATGTAGAATACGAGCCGGAACAGTTCCCCGGGCTTGTATACAGGGTGGAGGAGCCAAAAGTTGTGCTTCTTTTATTTGGATCGGGCAAGGTTGTTTGTACCGGAGCCAAGGAAGAAAGTGAAATAGAACAGGCTGTAATAAAGGTTAAAAAGGAACTTCAAAAGGTTGGGTTAATATAAACTACCTTTTATTATCTCCCGCAGGAGAGAAGTGGCGTATATCCCTCTACCCAGGGAAAAACTAACCCTATTTTTTTCCATAACCCTGAAATCAATAGGGATGGCTGACATTACCCTGTAATCCCCTGAGGAGCCAAGCTTTTGGCTGGATGAGATATCAAAATCCTTTTTTGAGATCATTTCTGATTCCATAACATCTGATTCTATTTCTCCCTCAGCACCGCCTGATATTTCCGTATTATAGCCTATCAAAGGCAAAACAGTCCTTATCCTTCCCTCTTCTGAGAGCCTGTTTAGCTTATGGATGTTATACTTTGTGGCTCTTATTAATTCCCGTTTATCAGGATTGCAGTATGAATCAATGGAGTAAAGCAGGTCCCCCTCCATAACACTGTACATACTGCCTGTTAATTTCATCCTTGCGCTGAGTATTTTATTAAAAAGATATGACTGATATGCATGTATAAAAAGCATTGAGAGATTTCTGGGGAAAACACTGAATGCATTATCATATTTTTTTTCGCGGGCAATATACCCGAGTAATGATCGTTCAAAGGTTAAATATTCCGGGAATTCCTTCAATGCAAGTTCGGCATCTTCAGTTTCTCCAAAATGCTTTCTATAATCCTCAACATCAAACTCAGGATCGTATATATAGAGTTTTACAGCCTCGGTATATTTATTCTGTAAAATTAATTTACCTATTCTGTGAGTGTTAGCCCTTATACTGCCAAAACGCTGAACCCCGTAGAAATTCGGGAATCCCCTGTTGCCCATAATTTGGTTTACTGTATCATTTATTTTGTCTTCAATTTCCCCCTCTGATTTCATCCCTATTATAAATTCATTACCCATGAGGTCTCCAAGTTTAATCATGCGATCTGTACGGAAACAGGATAAAATTTCAGCATCCCTTATTGATATGTTCCTGATATCCTGGTTCCCGGGCAGGTTTATGCAGAAATACTGTGTTGTAATGCCCAGTTTGTCCTTTGTTCCGGCATAGGTTATGCGCTTATTGCTTATATGTAACCTATCCGCCAGATGCATCAGAAATTTATTGGTATCCCAGTTTGTCAACCTTATTTTCAGCACAGTATATTTCCCGTCACGTTTTTGTGGCAACTCTATTGGTATTTCGTTTACAATAAAACTTTCTGGATCATACTTAATTTCGGCCCTGATTCCTGGAGTGGTGGTGGAATAACCCTCTATTCCAATATAAGTATCGTCCATTATACTTTATTCTTTTATAATATATTGAAGTACTGGAAATATAATAATTAATTCAATGTGAATTCCATGGAAATTTTTAGATTATATGATAATATATCTTTTCCAGCAGACCATTGTTTATTCTCTTCATGCCCAGTGTATGGCTTTCCACCATTTCATTCAGAAGGAATTCCAGTTCATTTTCCACAAGTATCTGTGCACCAATCTTGAGATAGCCTTTCCTTGACCTGTCATCGGTGCTGTACTTGCCAATTATTTCATCAGCTATTTGATCCTGTGTCATCTCGCGGTTCTGGAGTATCCTTATAATATCCTCCTGGTCCATGTATCTAAAATGCGCATAGTTATAAATAGTTTACATAAAAGATGTTAATAAATATAAATCTCCGGTGACAATATTAGAATTTAAAAATTTTAAATGAGATTGTCAGTAAATTCCGGAATTCTGATAATTTGGCGGTTCTGAAACAATTCTAATGTCGTGTGGGTGGCTTTCCTTGAGACCGTTGTTGGTAATTTTCACAAACACTGCCTTTTCTCTTAGTTCCTGTATATTCGCTGCGCCCAGATATCCCATTCCGGTCTTTATGCCCCCGATGAACTGGAACAGATTTTCTGATACCTTCCCCCTGTATGGCACAGAACCTTCAACCCCTTCAGCTATGAATTCATTGCTGCCCAGTTTGCCGTATCTATCAGACTTTCCTGCCTTAATTGCACCTATTGATCCCATTCCACGGTATGCCTTGTATTTTCTCCCGTTGATAATCATTTCGGTTCCGGGGCTTTCCTCTGTACCCGCCAGGAGGGAGCCGAGCATAACAGTGGATGCTCCAGCTGCCAGTGCCTTGATCATATCACCGGAATACCTTATACCACCATCTGCTATGACAGGTATGCCTGATTCTGAGGCTACGTCAGCAACGTCTGATATTGCAGTAAGCTGTGGTACCCCTACGCCTGCAACTATTCTCGTGGTGCATATAGATCCGGGCCCAATTCCAACACGTAGTCCATCCACGCCTATTGATATGAGATCCTCGGCTGCTTCTGCGGTCGCTATATTGCCCGCAACAATATCTATGCTGATTTCTTTCCTTATTTTCTTCAATGATGTGAGGACATTACTGTTATGGGCATGTGCGGTATCTATAACCAGAAAATCTGAACCTGCCTTTTCAAGGTTTACAGCCCTGTCCAGATCATACGCCCCTATGGCGGCACCGACCATTAACTGTCCCTGTTCGTCACGTGATGCATTGGGAAACTGCTCACGGGTTTTGATATCCTTTGCAGTGATTAACCCCATTAATCTTCCACGGGAATCTACCAGTGGAAGTTTTTCAACCCTGTTCTTATAGAGTATATATTTTGCATCCTCTATGGATACATTCTGATCTGCAGTGATAACGTCCTTTGTCATTATATCCTTCACTGCTCCATTAGAATCTGAGAATTCCAGATCTCTTTTAGTCAGAATACCAATAAGTTTACCTGAAGAAACTACCGGGAGTCCGGCTATATTTTTAGTTTTCATCAAGGTCCTGGCGACATTAACAGGCGTTTCCGGATCAATGGAAAACACATCCTGTATTACTATACTCTCCTCTTTTTTAACCTTTTTAATCATCTCTATCTGTTCATTAGACGACATGTTTCTGTGTATAACTCCCAGGGCCCCGTAGCGTGCCATGGCTATTGCCATTGGATCTTCTGTTACTGTATCCATTGGAGAACTTATTATGGGTATTCCAACCTTGATATGCCGGGAAAAAGTGCTGGAAACATTTGCATTTTTGGGTTCTATTGAGGAATGCAATGGTTTCAGCAGAACATCGTCAAATGTATAGCCTTCTTTTAAATTTTGAAACTTTTCTTTAAACATGGAAAAGTAAGACTTATAGACTATTTAAGATTATTCATAACCGGTATATATGATATCCTGTAATCTGTTATGTATATTTATTGCATCCGAGCATAGAATATTCCAGTTTTCGTTATATCCCATAGCTTGAGCCACAACATAGCAGTACGATAAGTTGCATAAGAGTTCTCTTATGATTATAAGTCACGCTTCAGAGTGTAGAAATAGTTTTTATTGTGATCTATTGTTTACTTTGCCTTTATGCATCCCATATAGCATAACAAATTCTGCACAGATTATAAAAAAAACTCCGGAATAGGTAACCCCTGGAATGGACATTAGATTGAAAGGAGTGAGTAGAGACACTAATGATATAACCGTCATAGGCATCAATAAGATAATAAAAATGATTCTATATTTTAATGGTATTTTATTTCTTTTCATTGTAAATCACCATTGTATATAGTTAATGTATCCGAGCCATATTCCTTTAGGTCATTCGGAACCTGATTATATGGTGAGTTTATCCATGCATAGTTACCATACCAGTAATGAGCTACAAAGAAAAACACACCATTATTTCCACCCCAACTATCATAAAGACCTATAACAGCTGTACCTATGGCTAGTATAGCAGCCAAAAACCCCATAGTGGCTAGTCCGGCAATTGCAATACTAACTAGTAATACGGCAATTAATAATTCAGTCATATCCTGAGTAAATGCAAGGGCTTTTCCATTAGGCCCCCATGAATATCTAGCCTGTAAATCCACATATACGTCATTATTTACGGACTTACCAGTTTTTATATTATTGCTTAATGTTGTAATATTATAATTTCCAGATTTAGAGTATAATGGTACTACGGTAATATTTCCATTTAATCCCGTGCTGTTAACCAATAATGACTCGTGCTCTAATTTACCATTAACATAAACATGCAAAAGTTGACCAGTTACATTATTGCTGCCCCTGTAAAATGTATAATCCATAGTTACAGTATTATTAGTGGTTGTGGTTCCACTTATTGCAGGGGTTTCAGTCATAAAAGTACTTTTATGGCTAATGCTTTCTATATTTCTTAAATTGTATTTATTTATGTAAGACTCTAATTTTGGTGTTTTTATATTTTTATCGCTAGCCTCTGGATTATAGTATATTAGGCCCGATAAACCGGCAATCAACACAATAGTAGCAAACGAAAATGCTATAATAACTTTTTTGTCCATATTAATGTTAACACTTAGATATATATATATTTCTGTAATAATATTAATAAATAATTTACTAGTAAATTAAGTATAAATAACCGTGCAATTGTATATAATATTCTGTGTGTTTATAGATTATGGCTCATCTAGTGTAATAATAGTTAAAACTCCGTTTATATTTTTTAGACATAGATCGGACGGGGCGAATCAATTAAACCGTAACAATAAAAATTAATGGAAGTATGCATTAATGATACAATGGATTTGATTGAGGACCGTAGAAGCGTACTTGCGTATTTTCAGGAGAAGGGAATCATGGTGACAAAGGACGCCCTTGATAGAATACTTGATTCAAGCATGGGTGAATTGCTTCCACATCTTGTTACAAAGGAGGTCCTGGACGCTGGTTTTCTTACAGTAAATGATGTTTTAAAATTAATAAGGCAGCCTGAACGAAAAAAAATGGATTTTGAGGTATATATACCGGATATTAAGGCCCATAGCTCCGTTGAGGATTTTCGTGAAATGTTCGTGGATAGATACCAGCGCCTGAGGAAAATTGTTGCCCAGTCTTCCGAGATGAGGGGGACATACACTATAAAAAGTGCAAAAAAGTCCCAGGGAAAGGTAAAGATCGTTGGTATGGTCTCAGATGTTGGTAGCACAAAAAATGGGCATAAAAAGCTGCTTCTGGAAGATCTGGAAGATAGCATAACCGTTTTCCTTTTGAAGGGAAAAGGATTGAATAATGAGCTGGTGCTGGAGGATGAAGTTCTCGGTGTTATAGGATCGGTAAGCGCAAATGGAAAGGAACCGGTCCTCTTTGCAGATGAAATTATAAGACCGGATATACCATATAAAATGATAGACGAACAGAAGAAAGACCCGGTATTTGTAGCATCTCTATCTGACATACATGTTGGAAGCAAAACATTCAGGAAAGATGATTTTCTGAAAATGATTTCATGGATAAAAGCATCAAGGGAAGAGGCATCCAGGCTGAAATACCTAATCTTAAGCGGTGATGTTGTGGATGGTATAGGTGTGTATCCTGGACAGGATCGGGACCTGGAAATATTAAATCCATATGAACAGTATCAGCAGCTGGCAGAATATGTAAATATGGTTCCTGAGGACGTTAATATATTTGTAATGCCAGGGAACCATGATATTGTAAGACTTGCAGAACCACAGCCTGTGTTTTCTGAGAAGATAAAGAGTTTTTTTAATTCAAATGTTACACTTCTGCCCAATCCATACAATCTTGTCCTTGAGAATAAAAATGTCCTTGTATACCACGGGATGTCACTCAATGATATGATAGAGCTTGTGCCTGGAGCCAGTTATGCCAGTGTTGGATCTGCCATAGAGGAACTCTTAAAGAGAAGGCACCTGGCGCCAGTATATGGAGGAAAAACTCCAATAATACCATCAAAAAGGGATTATCACGTTATTGAAGATGTTCCTGATATATTTATAACAGGGCACATACACTCATTCTCACAGGGAAATTACAGGGGTGTAAGGTACATCAACGCCTCCACATGGCAGTCCCAGACAGACTATCAGAAAATGATGAATTTCTCACCGAATCCGTCAATAATGACACTTTTTGACCTGAATTCAAAAACACAGATCATAAAGGACTTTAAAGAGTCATAATGTACTTTTAATTATTTCCTCTATTTCTTTTTTGAATGTCTCCATGAAGTCGTTCAATGCCTCCTGCTTGACCCCTGATGGCGCACTCATGATACCTATCTTTGCAGTTACCTTTGCCATCTTGGCCAGTGAATCATACTCCTTTACCTTTGCCTCCATGAATTCTTCAAGGACTTCAGTGATCTGCTTTTTCAGTTCATCATCTTCATTTATCTTTTTCCGTATATACTCCTTGATTAAATCCTTGAATACGTCATGTATGGCCTCAAAATACATTTCCTCCGAGGGCCCAGAATTTATGATATTGCTTATATATTCATTAACGTCCTTTTTCATAATACATTAAGCAATATTGCTAATTAAAGTTTAACCAAAGATCCTTTATTCAATTCAAAAGTATTAAATAAAAATGAATGCTCATGTATCTTATGAATAAAAAGATACTGGTAATCGGTATCGCCATGCTTATCATAGGGATTGCCATGGCAGCAGGAGGAACAGAATATTTTGAGGATTCATTTAAAAGTTCATCCAGTACGCATTACACTGAGATTAGAGCAACTGGATTAAATGTATCCGGGAATATAACCGTGAAATCAGGTTATATAGTTATGGTTGATGGTGCTGTATCAAACTCGGGACTGGTGAATTATTCTAGCCTTGCCTCTGTAAAAAATATAACGACACTTAATTCAGTAGAACAGAAGGCCAGTGAATCCGATGCTGGACTGGAGCTTTTTATAGATTTAAAGCCGGGGACATACAAATATGTATACTTCAATAGTACTTCCACGCTACCTGAATACGGCCATATAACCGGGTCACAGTTTGATGCAATGGCTGCACTTATCCTGGGAGGGGGTTTTATAGGTATAGTTGGATTTATTGTAATGATCTATGGGGCGATAAAAAAACAGAAGCCAAAGAATCCATATGCAGCGGATGATCCGTACAACATAGATAATATAAAAATATGATTATATTTTTACATATGAAAAAAATAAATCAAATATTAATTTCAATGGTTGGCGAATAGTCTTTTTAAATTTATATTTCTGGAACCGTGCTTTCCGAATTCTATTGCCACAAAAATTAACAGGAATATGGCTGCTATAAAAACAGCAACTGCAGCATTCAATGCTTCATTTCCAAGTGGTAAAAATACAGGGAATATAAATCCTGCTACTGCAGAAAAATTCATGCTTGGGCCAATCTTATCCGCCTCAACATTGAGGTTTCTGCTTATAATTGGAAGCAGGGAATTGACACCCAGGCCGAACATGGTGAATATTATGGCAAATGCCAGATTCAGTGTTGCGAAGAATAGTACCCCGCTTATACCCACTATTATCAGCGATGAGAACAGTGTTTTTTTCAATGAAAAACGGGTCATCATTGCCGGCAGGAGCAGGTATGCAAATACAGCAACAGAGTAAGCAGCTATTGATTCAATAAATGATGAGGTTCCCAGATATGATGGAACTATTTCCAGTACATATGCAGGTGTAAATCCGAGAAGAAATATAATGAATACTTTTAATGAAAAATTAAAATGGAACTTCTGCAACATGGGTGATATTACATTATGCTTTCTGGAAAATAACAGTGCCGGGGCGAAAATAATTCCTGCTATTGAAACCAGTTCCCATGATCCGAGTAGCATGAAAAAAATAGCACCCAGAAGCCACCCTATGGCCCATCCTCCCATTGTCAGCCCTATTACTTTCCTGTCAGCGGTTATGGAGGATACCTCTATGGATGCTGATGTTGCCAGACCGAAAAATACGCCTATCATGAACCTGCTTGCAAATAGTTCTGCAAATGTTGTTTCATATCCCATCCCGAATGAAATCAGGGCCATAATGGTAATAGAAAGTAAAGCCAGTCTTGGTACCCCGATTCTACCAGCATATGAGTATATAAAGGGTGTCACCATCCTTCCAATGAAGGGTATTCCAAGAAGTATGAACGATTCTATGTATGAAAAATGCAGGGTTGTTACAATATCCTCTATGAAGAACGCAAAATCCATCAAAAAGAATGTGGCAATAGAATATGAAAATACTGGCAGAATTTTATTGAATTCTGATTTGGATATATTTAAATTATTTACATGTAAGTTTAACATATAATACGAAATTCGACATTAATATTTATGTGTTATTCTTTATATTATTATTTATATATGAAAAGCTAGAATTAATAATGGCATTGGGTATCATTACGTTTAGTAAGAGTTCCCATGGATTTCCGATGGATTTAACACTGCAGCATATAACGGTTGCCCGTTAAGTTCTGGCAATATGTTCGGGCTGGTTCCAAAAACCCAATATTTCCCGGCATTTATTGAAAATTTATATGGATAACGGAGATAGTTTTGCATTAATTATTATAATAAATACTATTAGAAATCTATATATAATCAATACATAATTCGTAAATTTAATACTAAAATAGTAATTAATTTATAAAAGAACAGTATGAGCATTCAATGAATATAGTAGAAAAAATACTGCTCAATCATTCAACAGAGCCTGTAAAAACCATTTCCCCCGGTGATATCGCCACGGTAGGGGTCGACAGAGCAATAATAGTTGACATGGCTGCACTGCACCCAGAATTTGTGGACAATCCCCCTTTAAGGCCATTTGATCCGGATAAGGTATCCCTGGTATTCGACCATTACGTCCCTGCGCCCAGTATAGAAATAGCAAACAGGGTGAATAGATTAAGGAAACTTGTTTCCAGGTGGGGAATCAGGGATTTTTTTGATACTGGAAGGGGAGGAATTTCACATGTGCTTGGGGGTGAGCTCGGATGGTTTAAACCCGGAAGCCTTATTGCAAATACAGACTCGCATACTATAGCAACAGGTGCGTTCAACACCCTTGGAAGGGGTCTTGGAACCCCGGAGCTCATGAATATCATAGCAACAGGAAAGACCTGGTTCATGGTGGGAGAAACATTAAAAGCAGAGCTAAGTGGAAGCATAAGAAATGGATCGTCGGCCAAAGATGTGTTTTTTCATATAGCCTCTGTTACAGGAGATATACCTGGGAAGAATATAGAATTCGCGGGTACAGGAATAAAAACACTGGGAATGGATGAGAGAAGTGCAATATCAACAATGTGTGCTGAACTCAGTGCTGAATTTGCTGTGTTTCCTGTGGATGATATTCTAAGGAATTATATGGATTCTGCAGGAGTCGGGGATTACCGTGCAATAGCACCAGATCGTGATGCAGAATATTTTGATGAGATACATATAGATATGGAATCTGTTGAGCCAATGGTGGCAATGCCAGATCGTATCATAAACAATGTAAAACCAGTTTCTGAACTGGGAAGGGTAAACGTGGATGTTGCTGTGGTCGGCTCCTGTGCCAATGGAAGACTTTCAGACATAAGGGATGTTGCCGAAGTCCTGCGGGGTAAAAAGATAAACAGAAATGTCCGCCTTACAGTTACCCCGGCATCCAGAAAGGTGTACATGGAGGCTGAAAGACTCGGGTATCTCAGTACAATTATCGAGGCAAATGGCCTTGTAACAAATCCGACCTGCGGGGCATGCCTCGGAGGGCATATGGGAGTTGTGGGTGATGGTGATACTGTGATAAGCTCAACAACCAGGAACTTTAAAGGAAGGATGGGGTCCAGCAGGGCAAGCATATACATTGCATCAGCCAGAACAGTTGCCATATCGGCTCTTTATGGATATATAAAAGGTGATCTTAATGAATAACATAACAGGAAAAGCCTGGGTTTTCGGAGACGATATTAACACTGACCTAATATATCCACAGATATGCTACACACTTCCAGAAGCCGAAAAACCATTTCATGCCATGGAGGCAAATCGCCCAGGCTGGGCCACTCTGGTAGAGGCAGGTGATATAATAATAGGGGGTAAGAATTTTGGAACAGGATCAAGCAGGCCGGCTGCTGATAATCTTAAGAAGCTTGGCATATCCTGCATTATTGCAGAATCAGTCAATGGCCTTTTCCTGAGAAATGCTGTGAACACCGGAATTATGGCTATTGAAGCCAGTGGCGTGCATGATGCCGTGGATGAGGGCGATACAATTACTGTGGATTTAGAAAATTGTAAAATTACAGATATGGTTAATAAGAGGTCAGTTGCCTTCATGGGGCTACCGCCATTTCTAATGGAAATCATTGAAAATGGGGGCATAATAAACGTACTGCGGGCGAAGGGTTTGCTCGGTAAACCTCTATGATGGAACAGCCTTTATAAGGTTCCCCCTGACCAGGAATATCAACGGCAGGAATATGAGGCCTATTATTCCCATGGCCACCCATGAAACTGTATAATTATAATTTGAATACAGGACAGTGAATACAACAGGCACTGTCACTGCCACCAGAAGCTGCAGTGTATTTACAAATGACAGGGTTAACGAAACCAGGTCCCTGCGGGCTAGATATCTAACAAGTGTGTATGTAATGGACATCCCATAGACGGTTATCATTCCTATGGCTATTGCCAGTATTATGATAAGTATATAGCTGTGTAAAAATCCTATTGCTATCAGGGACAGTGATAGTACTATATTTATAGCCATGAATGTTCCTATTTTGTGATTAGTCCTGGAAAAATGGTAACCACCTACCACGCCTCCGAAGAATCCAATAATGAGATACAGTGCAGATATCCCGCCGGCGAGGTCTGCTGAATAATTTATGGATTCCAGGTAATATACAAAAAACTGCCCTATTATGGTTTCAGCGACCATGGCTGCTATTCCTATGAAGGCGATAAGGATTATAGTTCTGCTGGAGAATACCTTCTTAAAACTGGTGAATATATCTGATTTGTTTGTTTTTACATTTTTAATATCCCTGAAAAGGATTGTAAGAACAGCGAAAAGCGCCATGGTGGCTATGCCTGCTATTATGAATGGAATCCTGTATCCCATATACTGGTCAAGTATTGCCCATCCTATTATGCCAATACCACCACCCACATTAAACGCGCCATTATATATCCCTATATGGAACGCATATTTGTTTTCCGGTACGATTGATGCAAGGAGGCTGAGTGCCGGTGAGAAGAAAAGTGCAGCAGACATTCCTGCTAAAAACCTTGAAATTATAAGTTCTGTAAAATTGTTTGAAAGCCCTGATATAATGGCAAAAACCGATACAAAAAGAAGTCCTATGAGGGATGTAGTTTTATCGCCAATGTATGATGATAGGTATCCACCAAGTACCTGAAAAATCGCTATGCCTATGTAAAATGCGGTTACGAGGGTACCCAGCTGTACAACTGTCAGGTGCATATATGCTTTTATGTACACAAGAGCAGGCGCCATGTCCATCCAGTTTAGGGCATACAGAGCCCTGGCAGCATGCACCAAACCAGCACGGGCACCGTAATTCATTGGCAATAATTTAAATCGCATTTATAAATATATGCTACAGGAAAGAGGAGTTAAACATAATATCTTTTCAATTTTTTATAGATATTTTCGTCCTTTACCAGTGCTTTCAGTTTAGCCAGAACCCTCTCATGATCGTAATTAAATTTTCTCATGGCTATTGTTTCATTTTCTGTATCTATCACCACATAGGATGGCTTTCCTGAAAAATCCCTGGGCTGCCCGGCACTGCCCGGGTTTATTATTTTATTCCTGTAAACCATCATAAAATGTGTGTGGCCAACCAGTATGTATCTATACTTATCAAAAAACTGCTTATCCCTGAAAACCCTTTCTGCCTCATTGGCAAAGAGATATCCGTCCAGATTATTATATGGAGATGCATGTACCAGATATGCCAGGCCATTTCCTGTATCCAGTTCATAATTAAGGTGAAATGTTTTCAAGAAATCCATATCAGTTTTACCCAGAAGTTTCATGCTTATGTTTTCTCTAGTATAATCGCTCAACTCCAGCATATCGAAAGAACAGTTGCATGAAGCCCCTGTAATAACTGCATTATCATGATTTCCCATTATATTTACATCACTGTTGCTTTTCAGGAAATCTAGAACCTTTTCCGGTTCCGGACCGTAATCAACAGCATCCCCCAGGAAAACCATTTTATCGTAATTTTCATTACCCACCAGTGCTTCCAGGGCATCAAAGTTTCCATGCACATCAGATATCACAAGAAGTTTCATATATCTGTTATCATAATTATATATTTATTCTATATGTTAATTTTTACATATGAATAATTATTTATATATAATTTTAATTTTGTATTGAATGGAAAAAATCACAGACCTGAATATTTATAAAATGCTTTCAGATGAGTTGAGGCTTAAAATATTAAAGATGCTATCCGTAAAAAACATGGCGGTTGGGGAAATAGTTGAAAAAACAGGTATAGATCAACCGCTTATTTCCCATAAACTTAAGGAACTTAGGGAAAACGGTTTAACAGTAAGTTACCGATCTGGAAAAAATATAATATATTCACTGGCCAGTGATTCCTTAAAAGAGGTTATTTCGGTGGTTGAAGCTGCCGGGAGTAAAATTGACTACGTTTGCAACTGCGTTGAATGTAAAGAGAATGATTAATGACATTATTATTTTACCTTTCCCTGCTTATTTTTGCAGTTACACTTCTGATGGTTCTCATCAAACCCAGAAATATAGGAATAGGATATTCCGCAATGGCCGGTGCCGCCATCACACTGGTTCTGGGTATTTCAACAATAAGCGATATAATACAGGTGTGGGATATAGTGTGGAATGCAACATTCACATTCATAGCCGTAATTATTATCTCACTCATACTTGATGAGGCAGGATTTTTTGAATACATAGCATACAAAATCGCAGTATATTCCAGGGGAGGTGGAAAAAAGCTCTTCATCCTGATAATACTTCTTGGGTCACTTATATCCGCCGTTTTTGCTAATGATGGGACAGCGCTTATACTTACACCTATTGTCTATTCTATACTCTACAGATCAGGCACCCCAAGAGACAGGATCCTGCCCTTCATAATGGCAACAGGCTTCATTGCAGACACATCCAGCATTCCATTTATAGTGAGCAACCTTGTAAATCTTGTTACTGCAGGCTACTTCCACATTACATTTTCAAGATACACAGAAATCATGCTGATCCCTGATGCCGTTTCTATTGCTGCAAGCATACTGGTTCTCTACCTGTATTACAGAAAAACCATAGTTAAGGATTTCCATATTGACATGAACTTTGACCCGTCATCTTTTATAAAGGATAGGCGGATATTTATTCTTGCTTTTCCGCTTATAATATTGCTTATGATCCTGTATTTCATTTCAGGATTCGTTGATGTACCAATTTCATTTATAGCAATTCCATTTGCCGTGTTTTTTTATGTGCTTGCAAGAACGGGTGGAAAAATTGATGCGAATCATGTGATCAAAATTGCGCCCTGGCAGGTTGTGTTCTTCTCACTGGGAATGTATATAATAGTATTCGGTGTGAGCAATAATGGTCTTGATGCGATATATATTAGCATACTGAATTACTTTACCATGTTTCCTGGGCCCCTGCCGGTAATTTTCAGTGGATTTTTCTTTGCATTAAATGCCGCCTTCATGAATAATTTGCCATCTGTTATGATCGGGGATATAGCGATATCTGGCCTTGTGCACCCCGGGGCTCTTATGTACGCAAACATTATAGGAAATGATATTGGCCCAAAATTTACCCCAATCGGTTCACTGGCAACGCTACTGTGGATTTATACTCTGGAAAGAAAAAATGCAATCAAAATTTCCGTGGCATATTACATGAAAACCGGGTTTATACTGGCCGTCCCCGTGCTTTTTATGACCCTGTTATCACTTTATCTGACATTAATGCTGGGAGACCCAATCCCATGAGTCATGAAGTAAAACGTTAGATTCATAGGTAATAATTATCACATGACAGAGATATAATGTGGCACTGTGTAATTTCTGTCCTTAGAAGGTCAAATGATGCGTCTGGCAGGTGGAGATTTATAAGCCAGAAAATTATTTCATTGTGTGTTTAATGAGCTTATAATTGATTTAAGGTCCTCATCCGAATAAACCATGTTGTTGTTCTTTATTTGGGCCAGAATTTTTGATAGCCCACTATCATCCAGATTAATGCCCATTGCCATGAGTTTTTCACGAAGTGCGTGTTTTCCTGAATATTTATCAATTGTAAAGGAACGCTGCATGCCCAGCATCGCCGGGTCCATAAATTCGTATGTGCTGGCATTGCTGATTATTCCATCCACATGTACCCCTGACTTGTGGGTAAAAGCGTAGTCGCCGGTAATAGCATAATTTGGAGGTAGTTTTATGCCGCTGTACTCTTCAACTCTCCTGGAGATAGTTTTCATCATTAACAGATTTGCCGCATCTATATTCATATGATATTTCATAAGGACAGCCATGGTCTGGGTGGGTATTATGCCTACCCTCTCTCCAAGGCCATTGACAGTAGTGTGGACTATGCTTGCGCCAGATTCCAGCGCTGCAAGACCGTTTGCAGGGGCTATTCCCATGTCATTATGCCCGTGGAAATCGTATTCAACGCCATTTATATCAGAGATGTTATTGAAAATGAATCTTGTTTTCTCCGGGGTAAGAATCCCCAGTGTATCTGCAATTGACACCCTGTCAGCACCTGCCTCCACAGCAGTTTTTATAACGTTCCTGAGAAAATTGATATCTGTTCTGGATGCATCCTCTGCTGTAAACCTTACAGGAATACCTGTGGAGGCTGCATAGCTTATTGAATCATAGATAATGTCCATGGCCTCAGTCTTGCTTTTATGCGTTTTGTAGCGTAAATGCATGTCACTAACCCCGTAAAAAATTGCAATTCTGTCCACGTTCAATGAAGCCGCTGAATCGACGTCTGAAGCCACAGCCCTGCTGTGCGCGATTATTTCCGATTTAATAATACCGGATGCTTTCAAATCCATGATCTCCTTTATTGCAGAGTATATATCCTCTGACACCAGTGGATGCCCCGCCTCTATCATGGCCACTTTAGCATCTGAAAGCATTCTTGCAATTTCCACCCTCTGCCTTCTGTTGAAAAGCACACCAGGGGTTTGCTCCCCTTCTCTTAATGTTGAATCCAGTATCCCTGCCTTTACAGTCATTTTATCAAAAGTATATTAAAAACAAATAAATAAAATTTTCGTATTATTTTTACTAATTTCGTATAATACAGTATTCTGATTCTAGAAAAAGAATTTTAACCAGTTATTATTACATGAACCATGATACTGGCAGTGGACGGAGGAGGCACTAAGACGGCCGCAATAATAGTTGATGAAGATTCTGGAAAATTAATAGGGACCGGAGTTTCAGGACCCAGCAATGTAAGGAGTGTTACTGCTGTTACCTCCAGAAAAAATATACTCAAGGCCATAAAAAATGCAGAAAAGATGGCAGGAATGGTTCAGATTTCTGATTCCATTTACGGGATAGCTGGATACGGGGATTCCATAGCTGCGACGGCAGAAATCAATTCCATAATAGAGTCTATAGACAAACTTTCGCCTGCAAATCCTGTAATAACAAACGATGGGGAGGCTGCTGCATATCTAATCACAATGGGCAATGATGGAATAGTAACTGCAGTAGGCACCGGGTCTGTTGGCGCATATATTAAAGATGGGGTGCTGCACAGGGTTGGGGGATGGAGCTACCTAACTGATGATGCTGCTTCAGGGTACTGGATTGCCAGAAAGGGCCTGGAAATGGCAGAAAAGAGCTATGATGGCTTCATTGAAAAAACCACACTTATTCAAAAATTTGAGGATTACTTTAAATTACCACTACGTGACCTTGTTGCTGATATGGAATCGCATTTCAATAAGAGGATTATGGCATCACTGGCAATGATAGTTGACAGGGCTGCATCAGAAGGGGATCGAATTTCAAATGAAGTTCTGGAACTAGCAGCAGGGGAAATAGAAATTATGATAGATGGCATGAAAACAAAATTTGATGTTCCTGTTAACACCGGATGCATTGGAGGAGTCATGCAATCTTCAAAAATAAGGGGGCTACTTACAGACAAATATGAAAATTTAAAGGTTTTTTATGGCTACCACGTTGCCATCGGAAATGCAATGCGGCTCATGAATAAACGTGATGAACATACGAGGGATTCCCTTGTTTCACAGCTTGATGATACAATACCGAAATTGTCAAGGACTGAAAAAGATTTATTATTTATCAAATAATATCTTTTTTTAAAAAGATATATATAAATACAATATATGTATTATTAGTGCGATGAAATACCATCTATCTGATATGCTAATACTGGAGCAGGTCTCCACGGAACCTAAAAAACCGTACAGAATAATTAAGGGCATTATTTTAAAATTTCAAATGGATTATAAACCGAGCACCGGTATGATTTACCCGGCTATAGATCGCCTGCTCAAGGCAGGATTCATAAAAAAAACACCGGAGGGGTTTATAATAACGGAGGCAGGGAAGGAATACCGCAAAGATAACCAGGAAAACTATGATATTCTCACATCAAATTTTATGGATAACAAGCTCTTTTTCAGAAACCTGAGAAAAGCCATAAAGGATTTGATCAACAGCATCAAAGAGGCTGACAAGGAATATATAAAATCGCACCAGGATGAAATAATAGAACAGATAGGCAATATTGCTGAGAAAGTCAGGAAAAGGGGATGAACTGAAAATGGAATACAGTATTGAGATAGATAAATTAACAAAAGTATTTAACGGCAAGATTAAGGCAGTGGATGCTGTTAGCCTTAAAATTAAAAAAGGCGAAATATACGGGTTGCTGGGACAGAATGGGGCAGGGAAATCAACACTTATAAAAATGCTTACCGGGAGCCTGAAACCAACATCAGGTTCTGCAAAAATAGCAGGATTAGACCTTAATGATGATTCAATGAAAATCAGGAGGATAACAGGAGTTGTCCCACAGGACCTCACCACTGATGGGGATTTAAGCGGAAGGGAAAACCTGAAACTTATCGCAGATCTCTATGACATACCAAAGAAAGAGGCACTTGAAAGGATAGATGTACTTCTTCATATGGTGGATCTTTACGATGTCAGGGATAGACATGCTGATAATTATTCAGGTGGCATGAGAAAAAGACTGGAGCTTGCATGCGGGTTAATGAATACCCCGGAAGTCCTGTTTCTCGATGAGCCTACCCTAGGGCTTGACGTAACTACGAGAGAACATCTATGGAAGTATATAAGGACAGTCCAGAAAGAATTTGGGATTACCATAATACTTACCTCACACTATCTGGATGAGGTTGATGCGCTGGCAAATGAGCTTTCAATTATCGATCATGGAAAAATTGTGATATCCGGAACATTTGATGAGTTAAAGAAGAGCCTAAAGGGAGATATAATTACAATGAGGGTTAAATCTGATAAGGAGTATGAAGTGCTTCAGGGTTTTCCGGAGGCCATAGAAATAAAACGCATGGAAACTGGAGATACAAGGATGAAGGTCAATAATTCAGATGAGGTGCTTCCTAAACTGATGAAATTCCTCTCGGAACATAACATCTCACCAGAATCGATCAACATAAGAAAGCCCTCGCTGGATGAGGTGTTCATAGAGTATACTGGGAGGAACATTGACTCCGAGTCGGGCAATGTGGACTATGCTAAATTAATGATGGGGAGGAGATAAAAATGGGTGGTTTGATTCCCCTTACTGTAAGGGATTTAAAAAGATGGTACAGGAATCCTGTTTCGGCTATTGTGGGGGTCATACAGCCTATATTCTGGATTGTACTATTCGGCAGTGCCTTTGATATTGCTAAATTTGGGGGGCTGGGTGCCTCAGTTAACTTCTTTGAAGGGGCGCCGGATTATATTACATATCTCATGGGTGGAATACTGACAATAATCGGACTTTTCACCGGCATGTTCTCCGGTGTCAACATAATATGGGACAGAAGACTGGGAATACTTCAGAGATTTCTTATTGCCCCCATAAACAGGGCATCCATAGTTTTTTCAAGGATACTTTCATCAGTAGCCAGGATACTTGTGCAGATTGTTATCCTGTTTGTTGTAGCATTTCTTATCCCTGATGGACTTAAACTGCAACATGGTATAGACGCACTTGACATAGTGGTTCTAATTTCTGCGGTTCTGATGATTTCATTCATATTTTCATCGCTTTTCAGCATTATTGCAGTTCGTACCACAAAAATGGAATCTATTTTCGGAATCGTCAACCTGATTAATTTACCTCTCATGTTCGCAAGCTTTGCAATATTTCCACCGGATTTAATGGCAGGATGGCTTGAACATGTAGCGAGGTATAATCCGGTATCCTGGTCAGCACAGTCTATAAGAATGGTCCTGATAAATGGAACCCTCAATGCAAGCCAGGCACATACTGTACTTATCTACATGTTAGGACTCTTGGGATTGAGTGTGTTCATGCTCATCTTGACCTATGTTGTATCTAATAAAGAGATACGGGGATAATCAGTGAATGAGAGTCCCGTCACATTTTTTATTATAAAGAATATTTTTATACTCGTTTAAGTTGAAACCATTTACCACGAATATTTTTATTCCTGCCCTTTTGGCTATTGTCAGGGATGTTATATCCATAAAAACGTTTGTTCCGGCTCCAGTTGAGTTCTGTATGGAAAGGGAAATGGCATCATTATATGATAATTCTGAATATTTTATCGCATCAGGGTCTGTCTTTGGGTCCGCCGAGTATACTCCATCAACAGAGGTTGCATTTATAAGTATTTTTGATCCTATTCTCTCTGCAAGGAGGGTTGACACCGTATCTGTTGTATGCCCGGGTTCTGTGCCTCCCATGACAACATATCTGTAATTATGTATCATCTCTGCAGCATCGTTGATTGTTGTGGGGATTTTTGAATTTACATCATCAAAAAAGGTTGTCATGGCAAGTGCATTTATTCTGGTTGCATTTATGCCTATCTCATCTAGTATGTTGTCGTTGACATTATATTTTTTTAAATCAGATATGTATGTTCTTGCGAGCTTCCCGCCGCCCACAACTATCCCGAATTTATCGTATGTGGAAATAAGCTTCATTGTTTCAGAAAATTTTTCCATTAATTCCAGATTAAGCCTGTCCTTTGATATTATTGATCCGCCAAGTGATATAACAACACTATTCATTTGATTTCATTAAGGTTAAATATTATTATAAAATTTTCTATAATGGACGACGAGGATTATAAACGCTATGAATTTAGAAAAGCCATGGAGGAACTGTCTGAACTTCATGGGCGTGGAACGGAATTAATATCACTTTATATTCCTCCCGACAAGCAGATTTCGGATGTTGTACAGTATTTAAGGGAGGAATTCTCTACATCTTCAAACATAAAATCAAAAACCACCAGGAAAAATGTACTCGGTGCAATAGAATCAATAATGTCCAGATTAAAGTACTATAAACAGCCACCTGAACATGGCCTGGTATTCTTTGTGGGGCATGTTGCAACACGAGGGGACCAGACAGAGATGTACACAAAGATTATAGAACCGCCACAGCCTATCCAGACTTTTCTTTATAAGTGTGATTCTAGCTTTCACCTGGAGCAGCTCACAGATCAGCTCAGGGAAAAGGAACTGTATGGCCTTATTGTAATAGACCGAAAGGAGTCAACAATAGGATTCTTAAAGGGCACAAAAATTGAGGTCGTGGATTACGAGTATTCTCTGGTGCCAAGCAAGCACAGGCAGGGAGGGCAGTCATCGCGAAGGTTTGAGAGGCTTATAGAAATTGCAGCAAATGAGTTCTTCAAAAAAATGGGCGATATAGCAAACAGCACCTTCATGCCGGTGATAAAGGATATAATCACCATATTTGTTGGGGGTCCTGGGGCAACCAAAGAATATTTCATTGAAAAGGATTACCTCAGAAATGAAGTGAAGGAAAAAATAAAGGATCTCTTCGATATAGGATACACCGATGAATCAGGACTGCGAGAGCTTGTAGAAAAGGCATCGGAATCAATCAAAGACATGCGTATTACACGTGAAAAGGACATAATAAATAGATTTCTAAGGGAAATAAAGAAATCTGACGGCGGCCTCGGTGTATATGGTGAGGAGGCAATAGTGAATGCCCTGAAAATGAAGAACCTTGAGCTGCTTATAGTATCGGATAGCATAAGGAAAAGAAAATACTTTTACCGATGCCCCACATGCAATATGGAAAAAACATTTACATCTGAACCTACTGAACAGCCGGTATGCGATAATGATGGCACTCCCATGAACTTTGAGAGAGAGGATGATTTCATAGAAGACCTTTATAAAATGGCTGAAGAGGCGGGAACAAAAGTCGAGATGGTATCAGAGGACAGTGACGAGGGGAGGCTGTTGAAAACGGCTTTCGGTGGAGTTGCAGGCATTCTTAGATATGTCCCAGAAAATCAGATCAGCATGTAATAGGCATATGAGGCTTTAAAAAGAGGCAGCAATAAGATATTTCAAAAAATAATAAATATAAATTTGCCATAAAAGAGGGTGAACCCGTTCTTCCTCTTTTTCAAAAAATTTAGGAAGTATTCGAGAAACCATATCATAAAGGCTTCTGTTTTATCCATAGCAGTTATAATTTATTCTGTATTCAGCGAGTTTTATATTGAAAATCCAGTACCGTCAAGCGGCATCCATTCCTTATTCACCAGTTTGTGGTGGACCATGCAGACAATAACAACTGTGGGTTACGGCGATACGCCTGTTTATGGACTTTTAGGAAGGACAAATGGAATGATTATAATGGTAGTGGGCATAGGTTCCCTCGGATATCTTACAGCAGGGATAACCAGCATGCTCATAGATATAAGATTGTCTTCAAAACTGGGTGATAGAATGGCCACTGAAAAAAAGCATATAATTCTGTGCAACTATAATGAAAGCACAAAGAAGGTTCTTGATAAAATCAAGAATGATGGTATAGACATAGTGATCCTTAATGAAAATGAGGTTAAAGGCGATAATGAATATACCTTCGTCAAGGGCAGTTTTTTAAGGGAAAATGACCTTGTAAAGGCAGGAATAAAAAAAGCATCCTCTGTAATTATATTTTCCAGGGAGGAGGACAGGGATCAGATGGCCATGGATGCTGAAACAATTTTATCGGCCATGATAATAAGGAAATTGAATTCGGGAATTCGGATAATAGGGGAGATTCTGAATCCGGATAGCCGTATACATGCTTCAGGCTTTATGGACGATATTGTAATAAAGGGAGATGTGTCGTCCATGCTTATATATTCATCCATAATGATACCGGGGATTCCGCAGTTCATAAACGAACTTCTAGCAGGGAATAATATAGGTGAGGAAGAGATCGATGAGGGATATACAAATAAGACATACAGAGAATTTGTATCCTCCATGGAAAAGGACAATAAAATAGTGCTGGGGTTCAGAAAGGATGATAAAATAGAATTGAGGAAACTTTCTGATGAAAAAATAGGTTCTGGTAGTTATATTTTTATAAAAAATTGATTACTGATATAAGCCCATGTCCTCTGTTTTCTTTTTCTCGCTTATATCCCTTCCCATTGTGGCTGCCAGGTCATTATAGAATTTTACCACATTTTTATCTATGGATGGCCTTATAGATTTCATTGCCTTCAAAAATGCATCCTGATTAACCTCTGTAGCATCAGAATTTTCACGGTATGCCATCATGCCTGCTTCCCTGCAAAGGTTTTCCAGATCAGCACCCACATAACCTTCCGTTCTTCTAGCTATATCCTGAAGATTTACATCTTTTGCAAGAGGCATATTCTTTGTGTGCACCTCCAGTATTTTCAATCTTCCCTCCTCCTCTGGTGGCGGTATGTATATAATTTTATCAAATCTGCCAGCCCTTAGCAGTGCTGGGTCTATTATATCGGGACGGTTTGTTGCAGCTATGACCACGACACCGTTCAGGACCTCAATTCCATCCATGGAGGTCAGGAGCTGGTTAACAATTCTCTCTGTAACACCCGAATCCATGGAAGCCCCTCTTCTGGGTGCTATTGAATCTATTTCATCCATGAATATTATAGCAGGTGAAACCTGCTTTGCCTTCTTGAATATTTCCCTAACGGCCTTCTCACTTTCTCCAACCCATTTTGAAAGTACCTCCGGGCCCTTTACAGATATAAAGTTTGCATTGCTTTCATTGGCAACTGCTTTTGCCAGAAGTGTTTTTCCTGTTCCTGGCGGCCCGTAAAGAAGGAATCCTTTTGGTGCCCTGATTCCCAGCCTTTTAAATACATCAGGTTTCAGCAATGGAAGTTCAACTGCCTCCCTAAGTTCTGATTTTACTGATTCAAGGCCACCTATATCTGACCACTTTATGTTTGGAACCTCAACTGTAACCTCTCTTAAGCTGCTGGGTTCAATGGTTTTCAGTGCCTCCATGAAATCATCCTCTGTTACGATCATTTTTTCCAGTACGTCTGTTGGAATGGGCTTATCAAGGTCGATTTCTGGAAGATAACGCCTCAATGCGTTCATGGCCGATTCTCTGGTAAGTGCCGCAAGGTCAGCCCCCACGAAACCGTATGTTATATCAGCTATTCTGCTGAAAAATTCACTCTGCTTTTCATCATCCATTCCCAGTGGCATTCCTCTTGTGTGAATGGTTAATATCTCCATCCTTCCCTTCTTGTCTGGAACACCTATTACTATTTCCCTGTCAAATCTCCCGGGCCTCCTCAGGGCCGGGTCAACAGCATCAAGCCTGTTTGTTGCCCCTATTACTATAACGTGTCCACGATCTTTCAAACCATCCATTAATGTCAAAAGCTGGGCAACAACCCTTCTTTCAACTTCTCCCTGAACATCCTCTCTTTTCGGTGCAATGGAATCTATTTCATCGATGAATATTATGGATGGCTCAGATTCATCTGCCTTCTGGAATATTTCTCTGAGTTTCTGCTCGCTCTGCCCGTAATATTTGCTCATTATTTCCGGACCGTTTATTGCATAAAAATTGGCGCCGCTCTCATTTGCCACAGCCTTTGCTATGAGTGTTTTTCCTGTTCCCGGTGGCCCATTGAGCAGTACACCCTTGGGTGGAGTTATTCCGAGCCTCTCGAACAGCTCAGGATGTTTTAATGGAAGCTCTATGATTTCCCTTATTTTGCCAAGCTGATCAGAAAGTCCGCCTATATCTTCATAACTGACCTTGGTAACTTCCTCAAGGACTTCAGATGCGGGATCCTCCCTTATTTCAACGCGGGTTTCCTCGCCGACCTCCACAGGTATCTTGCTCGGAATTGTTTTAATTACCTTGAACAGGAGGCCTGTGTGCCCTGCAAGGGTCAGCCCAGGAACGCTAATGCTATCCTGTTCTATCAATGGCCTTCTGATTAAAGCCTTCTGAACAAAATCATCTATGCCCTCCCCGAACCTTAGTTTCTGGTCCTTCCTTATAATGGGCGCCAGGATAACCTTCTTTGCCTCTTCAACCTCAACCTTTTTTACCTTTACCTTGTCACCTATGGATGCGCCACAGTTATTTCTCATAACACTATCTATTCTCACAATGCCCTTATTTTCATCCTCTGGTCTGGACCGGAATACCCTGCCTACAGTTGATCTCACCTTTTCGATGGATACCACGTCTCCTATTTCAACATCAAGATCTAATCGGGATATTTCATCAAGTCTCACTCTGGCCATACCAGGATCGACTGCATTTGCCTCAGCAACTCTGAGTGTAATTCCTTCATTTGGTTTCATGTCCCTATATTTACTAAATAGTATTTTAAAATATTGATATGCCTTTATTATGGAGTGAAAGCAAAGGATGATGGGCGAATTATATCTTTATTACCTGGAGTCATATTACATTAGATAATTAATTTATTTTATGAATCCATGCTATTATTATGGAAGTTACAAAGCGCAGTTATTCTTCATCGGCAAATCTCGGGCCGGGTTATGACATATTATCATTAGCTCATATGGCATTTTTTGATTCTGTAACGGTAAAAAAAACAGGAAAAGCGGGCATAAAGATCATATCAGATTCCACGCCCCAGGACCCTGAAAACAATTCTGCTGGGCTTGGGGTGTCGAAGGTCATGGAAGACATGGGCATCAATGAAGGACTTGAAATAAAAATTACAAAGGGTGTTCCTATCGGGCTTGGGCTGGGGAGCAGCGGGGCATCTTCATCTGCTGCAGTAAAGGCGGTGAACGAATTGCTTGAACTGAATATGACCCCTGATGAAATGGTATACTATTCTATGTACGGAGAAATAGCTGCCTGTGGGTCAGCACATCCTGATAATGTATCGTCTGGCATATATGGTGGTCTGACACTTATAAGTTCAGCCTCCCCGGTTAGGGTAAGGAAAATAAAGATAAATTATGATATGAAACTACTTCTCATAATACCGGAGTCGAGCATAAAGAAAAAAACGCAGCAGGCAAGGTCAATGGTTCCAGATAAAATCAGCATGGCCGATCATGTTTTGCATGCGTCCAGGATTTCTACCATGCTTTACGGATTCATGAAGGGCGACCGGGATGCCATACGTGAAGGTATGATGGATGACATAGTTGAAAGGTCCAGGGAATCCCTGTTCCCGTTTTATAGGGACATAAGAAATAAGGCCATTGATGGAAATGCCATATCAACATGCGTTAGCGGTGCTGGGCCCTCTGTCCTGATATTTACTGATGAAAATACAAAAATAGATGAAATTTTATCCAATGCAAGGAAAATAATGGATTCGTATAATTTAAGATATGATATTAGGGAAACAACAATTCTGGAGGATTATAATGATTAATGATGGTATTAAAAATATATATGCAAAACCTGTTACATTTCCAATATACCAGACAAGCTCATATATTGTCCCGGAGGGTGAAAAATACCGGTATACCAGAGAGTATAACCCTACCGTGGAAAATCTGGGAAAGGAGATAATGCGTATAGAAGGATCCGAGGATTATAATGTATTTTCATCAGGCATGGGGGCCATAACAACAACGTTGCTGGCACTTTCTGGACCTGGCGATAGAATACTTACCCACCTTGACACATTTGCCAGATCATACCATTTCATAAAAGAATTCATGGGGAGATGGGGTGTACGGGCAGATGTGTCCTTACCAGGAACAGAGAATATTTTAAGTTCTATAAAGAAGGATACAAAAATTGTTTTTATTGAAAGCGTTACAAATCCAATATTAAGGGTAAATGATATAAAAGCTATATCCGAACGCTGCAATGAGGTCGGTTCACTGCTTATTGTTGATTCCACTGTTCCTACTCCTTATAATATTAAATCGGTTAAACTGGGTGCAGACATAGTTATACATAGCTCATCAAAGTTTATTGCGGGCCACAATAATGTTATTTCCGGTCTTGCCGCAGGAAGGAAGGATTTAATGGAAAAAATAGATACAATGAGAAGAACGCTTGGAACTACACTTGATCCAAACTCTGCATTTCTCACAGAGGCGGGCATGAAAACCCTTGATATACGAATGGAAAAAATAAATTCAAATGCAATGAAAATTGCCAGAGAGCTTGAAGGCAATAAATACATAAAGAGGGTTATCTACCCGGGGCTTGCAGAACACCGGGATCACGATACCGTCGTTAAATATATGAAAGGCTATTCCGGGATAGTGTGCTTTGAGATTGGTATGGAAGCCATGAAATTTATAGGGAAATTGAAACAGGTAATCCCTGCCAATACTATGGGCGGGGTTGACAGCATAGTGTCCATACCCAAAACAATGTCCCACAGGTCTCTAACACCTGATGAACTGAAGATACTGGAAGTGGATGACCACTTTATAAGGCTGTCAGTGGGCATAGAGGAACCTGAAAAAATTCTGGATGATATCAATAATGCCCTTTCATCCCAATAAGGGATTTTATATATTCTTTTATTGAAATTTCAGTTTCATGAAAATTTTTGTTATCTATAATCAAAACATCGCTGCCAGACCTACCCATAGAATATTTTTCCATTACTCTGTAGACTGGAAGTTGCTCAACAAGTCTTTCTCCGGGAGAATTCAAATGCGTATAGTTTATCCGTTCCTTTAATCTTGTACTATGCAAATCGTTGTCTGAAATGTGTATATATATCTTTATTATTTTATCTCTAATATCTTCATCAAGCATTTCTGGGATGAAATAAAGTGTCTCCAGTATAAGTGGCTCACCGTTTCTTAATGCTCTCCTGAATATTGCATTAATTCCTGGATACATGTATTTTGACTGTTCTATGTAACCCTTTATTATATTTTCATTGTTTTTTTCCCCGAATGCGGAATATGCACTGTAAACACTTACTTCCATAAGCCCGCTATCCGCATATGGCCTCAGAAACTCCCTCAGATAGTCCCCTGACAGCACGATATTGATATTGAACTCCCTACCTATGTATCCAGAAATACTGGTCTTGCCAACACCAGGGATGCCACCGATCAATACAACAGGAATCATGCCTGCAGTATCATGATGGGATTATTAATTTTTGTTAAATTCAATGATTAAATCTATACACATCCCTGTATTAATTTAACTCTTAAATGGGAAGCACCATCTTTGGAGAGAGGAAGATACCACTTTTAAGCTGCAGGAATTTCAATAAATTTTTAAATGATAAGCTAATATCAATATGATAAATATGGCTACAGAAACATGGGAAGTAAAGGAAAATGCAAGACCTAGAGGATTGGACGGCATATCAGACAAGCAGATAGACTACCACTTTGATTTCCATTATAAGGGATATGTGGCAAAACTCAACGAAATATGGTCAAAATTGCCCAGCGTTGATCTGACCAAAGCCAACCAGAATTACAGTGACCTCAGGGAAATGAAGCTGGAAGAGACATTCAATTATGACGGATCAATGCTTCATGAATACTATTTCGAGTCATTAAACAAGGACCATGTAGCAATGCCGGAATCAGTTAAATCAGCTATAGAGAAAGACTTTGGAAGCTATGAAAACTTTGTTGCCCTTTTCAAGGCAGTCGGAACAGCATTCAGGGGATGGGCACATCTTGTGTTTGATCTTAACACAGGAAAACTGAGAGTGCTTGGTGCGGATATACACAATGCATCAGCAATATGGAATGCGCTTATGATACTTCCTCTGGATGTGTACGAACATGCTTACTACACAGACTACGGTGCCAAGAGGGCTCCATACCTGGATGCATTCATGAAGAATGTTGACTGGAAGGTCGTGGAAAAGAGACTTGAGAGAGCCAAAAGAACATACGAAGCCTTCAAAAAGGATTAAAAATATTTTTCATTTTTATGATTAAAGAAGATGAACTGTCCATTAAAATAATGGAATCAAAAATTGTTTTTGGTAAAAAGATCAATGAGAGGGTCATAGATTTTATCAACATGGGAAAATCCAGAAATGATTCATTGTTCATGGAGCTATGCTTCTGCATACTCACCGCAAACACCTCAGCTGAAATGGGAATAAGAACCCAGAGAACCATAATGAACGGTTTCATAGACTACCCGGAGGAAAAATTGAGAGATGAGTTAAAGGCTGCAAAATATAGATTTTACAATAAGAGGGCATCATATATTGTGGATGCCAGGCCGGTAAGGAAAAACATTAAAAAACTCATTGCAGGGATGGATCACTTTTCGCTGAGGGAATATCTGGTAAATAATATAAAAGGTGTAGGGTATAAAGAAGCTTCACACTTTCTAAGGAATATAGGCATATTTGATTTTGCAATACTGGACAAGCACATACTAAAATTAATGAAGGATTATGGTTATACCGATAATATTAAGCTTGCCACAAGAAAAGATTACCTGGAAAAAGAGAGAGTTTTCAACTCAATAGCGTCTGTTTACGGACTTGAACCGGGGATACTGGACCTGTATCTATGGCAGATTGCAACAGGGAAAATACTGAAATAAAATTCAATTATTCAGGGCATATGCCTTTTTTAAATCCTTTTCTGTGGAGTAAAAAGAACTGAATCCTTTCGAAATCATAATTGATGATGCATACGCACTGTTAAGCCCCTTCTTGCAGTAAAAGAAGTAATTTTTGCTTTTATCTCCGGTTTCAGTTATAGCGTTCAGACTTTTTAAATCCATGTTAATAGAACCGGGAATATGCCATTTTTCATATTCTGACGGAAGCCTCAAATCTATTATAATGCTGTTTTCCGGTATCCTGTCCGTCCTGCTTCCCCGAATTGAGCTAACATAGGAATCTATCTGATCCATTTTGATTGCTATTATTTCATGTAAATTGTTTTCAACCGGAAATTTTTCAAGTTCATGCTTTAAATCTGAATAATCTGTATTGATGCCGGGATTTTTTGAAAACAGGGAGCAGAATTCACCTATGGACTCTTCCATGTATAGCCCCCTGGACCGGGAGTATGAAATTGTCTCCTCCTTGTCAAAACCTATCAGTGGCCTGAATATTGGCATTCTTATATCCATGGAAAGAGATTTCAGGTTTTTTGGTATCTGTGACGAGACCTGGCCTATTGATTCTCCAGTAACAATTGCGTCATAGTCAAATTTTCTGGAAAGTGCCTCAGCATATCTGTACAGTAATTCCTTGAAAATTAAATTGGCATATTTCTGTGAAGGGTGCTGAACAATTTCCGTAATCAGAGATGAACCGTCCATTATGAATATATTCCCATTGTAACCCTTTGAATATTTTGACAGGAGATTTCTGGCTGATTTCAGCATGTAAATCGTATCCGATGGATGTGCCAGAGAGCAGAAAAGTATATCAGCAGCCATGCCCCTTTTCATCACCATGTAAGTTGCCACAGGAGAATCTATTCCGCCTGAAAAAAGTGATATTGCCCTGCCCTCAGACCTCAATGGCAGACCTCCGGGGCCATCTATTTTTTCCGTAAATGTATAGAAATTTTTGTCCCTGACCTCTATGAATAACGGAGCCTCGGGATTTTCCAGATTTACACCTGAGGATCTATTGTAAAGGGCATCCCCCACTGCTATTTCCAGTTGCTTTGATGTGAAATTATGTGTTCCCTTTCTGGTGGCACGGACTGCAAAACTTTTACCTGAAACGTATTTTGAATAGTGTTCCACACATTTTGAAACTATATCCTCTATACTGTTAAATGTATATTCCCTGGCAGGGGAAAAGGACCGGATACCGAAAACGTGGGGCAAAAGCTGGAAAAATATACTTTCTTCCGAATAAAGGTATATTCGCCCATCGCTTTTTTTATATTTTAAATCAAAATTTTGTGGAAGTGATGAAATTATGTTTTCCATAAGTGTTTTTTCCATCATTCTACGGGTCTTATTTCCCTTCAACCCTATTTCGGAATACCTGACAATGAACATTGGCTACATATCTTTAATTTCTATTTATGTGTTACTTTCAAAAAGTATCGCTAAAATATTTAATATATAAAGATATTTGACTGCATGGAAATGATAAAAATAGCAGGATTTGGAGGAAGCTTGAGAAAAGAATCATACAGCAGGTATTTACTGGAAAACTCTGTGAATTTAATGCCTGAAAATTCTGAATTGAAAATACTGGATATTAAAAATTTTCCCCTTATGAACCAGGATGAGGAGAATAATTACCCGGAAAACGTTAAAAACTTCAAGAAACAGATAAGGGAGTCAGATGGTGTACTTATAGTAACACCTGAATACAATTATTCTATTCCGGGATACCTTAAAAATGTCCTTGATGTTGCATCGAGACCCTATGGAGATAACCCCTTCGATGGAAAACCAGTGGCCGTAATGAGCTCATCAATCGGTATGCTTGGGGGCTCCAGGGCACAGTATCATCTCAGGCAGGTCTTTGTGTTTCTAAATATGGTTCCAGTAAATACGCCAGAAGTATTTCTTACATTTGCCCCACAAAAATTCGATAAAAATGGAAAACTGACAGATGATATGACTGCTAAATTTGCCGCCCAGCTTCTGGAAAATCTGGTAAACCTGGCAAGGGATATTAAAAAAGCCCACCATTAAACTTTTATTTTTACTGGAAAATATAATTTAACAGAAAATTGATTGGGTCAAATTTAATAACTTTATAAATATTATTTATAAAATGATAGTAATCAAGCTCGGTGGAAGTGTTATTACACAAAAATCTGAATACAAATCCTTTAATGGGGCTGTTGTTGAAAAAATAGTTAAAACGCTTAAGGGAATAAATGATGAGATGATTATTGTGCATGGAGGGGGATCTTTCGGGCATATAAAAGCGAAAGAGTATGGGTTACCCGGTTATGCAAGTAAAGAAACTATAATAGGCATGAGCATTGTCCATAATGATATGGCAGACCTCAATCTCAAAATTTCTCAAATATTATACAGCAATGGTATTTACAGCATAGCTCTTCCAGTATCCTCCCTTGTTTACGATAATAAAAAAAACTATACGGTATTTAGAAGGTATCTTCAACTGGGAATAACACCGGTCTCCTATGGAGATACATATATTCACGGAAATAAAATAGGTATATATTCCGGTGATAACATAGTATATGATGTTGCAAGAAGATTCCATCCATCTGCCGTTGTGTTCTTTTCTGATGTGGATGGCATTTATGATAAAAACCCAAAGACTAATCCAGATGCCAGGCTTTTGAAACATATTACAGGGGAATTTCAGCATGATGAGATGATACCCGATGTGACAGGGGGCATAATGAATAAGTACAGAAAGATGAAAAATATTTCTGACCTCGGTATACCGGTGTATCTCATAAATGGGCTATATCCGGAACGAATATATAATATAGGGAAGAATAATTTTACCGGAACGGTGGTTTAAATGATAGAAAATAGAAAGGAAGAACATATCAATATTGCCGAGAATATGAACGTTACATCTGAACATAATTTCTGGGATGATATAAGATTAATTCACAGAGCATTGCCTGAAGTAGATTATGATTCTATAGGCACAGGGATAGATTTTCTGGGAACCCATTTTAATTATCCATTCCTGATCTCCTCCATGACGGGCGGAACCGAAAAGGCAAGGAAAATAAATGCCAACCTTGCAAAGGCTGCTGAGGAGTTTCATATAGGAATGGGTGTAGGCAGCATGAGGGCCGCAATTGAGAATAAAGATATTGCCGGCACGTTTTCAGTAATAAACGATTTTAAGGTTCCCGCAAAGTTTGCAAATATTGGTGCACCCCAGCTCATAGGCCAGGATAAACCACCTATTTCCGATAGGGATATTGAATATATATTCAATTTAATAGATGCAAAGTATCTAATCGTACATTTTAACTTTCTTCAGGAGATGGTACAGCCCGAAGGAGATAGAAATGCAAGGGGAGTGCTCTCAAGATTAAAAGAAATTGCAAAATCATATCCAGTAATTGCCAAGGAAACAGGCAGTGGATTTTCCAGGGAGGATGCCCTGGAGCTAAGGGATGCTGGTGTAAAGGCAATAGATGTTGGAGGCCTCGGTGGCACTTCTTTTGCTGCAATTGAATATTACAGGGCAGAAAAAATACAGAACAGGGAAAAAATGCACACGGGGGAAACCTTCTGGAACTGGGGAATACCTTCACCTGCCTCTATTAAATTCTGTTCCGTGGGCATACCCATAATAGGAAGTGGAGGAATAAGAAATGGTGAGGATATTGTAAAATCAATAATTATGGGTGCAGATATGGGTGCCATGGCAAGGAATTTTCTGAAGGCAGCAGATACATCGTATGAGGAGTTAAAATTAGAGGTGAATAATATAATAAAAGATATAAAAATTTCAATGTTCCTTTCTGCTGCTGCAAATATTTCGGATTTAAAAAACAAAAAATATATAGTATTTGATCCATTATATTCTTGGCTTGATCAGGGTGATTAAATGGAAGAAATAAAAACAGAGGCAAGATGCCCCAACTGCAATGAATTTTTGTTTTACCTGGAGGCAGATAATGACATACCATACGAGGGAAAAATAACTATACACACTTACCTATGCAGGAATTGCAGTTACAGGAATGTTACAATTGAACGCCATGATAGGGAGTCACCGAAAATTATCAAATTCAAAATAAAAAATAAAAACGACCTGAAAACCATAGTTTACAGATCTCCTGATGCCAGTGTACAGATACCAGAACTTGATGCCGAGATATCTCCAGGAATAGCATCTAAAGGTTATATTACAACAGTTGAGGGAATTTTAACCAGCATAAAGGAGAAGCTTGCCATAATGGGTGATGGAGAGGACGTAAATTATTTGAAACAGAGAATTGATGGAATTCTCAGCGGTGCCGAGGAGAAGATTACAATAATTATAGATGACAATTCTGGCAAGAGCAAGATAAATAGCGGCAGGGTTGAAATTATACTAAAAGAATGACCTTTTATTTTTATGGAAAGTTTAATATATAGCTATTGTTATCCATTTTAATGATCGCAATTTCCAATCTTACAAAATCATTCAAAAATTTTAAGGCTGTCAATGATCTAAACATGGATATCAGCAATGGTGAAATACTGGGACTTGCAGGATTGAATGGAGCAGGAAAAACAACAACTATAAGGGCAACTGCAGGTATTATATTTCCAACCTCAGGAAAAATTTTGGTGGATAATTTTGACATGGTTGAAAATAAGACAGAGGCTTCAAAACATATTGGATGGGTGCCTGAGCTACCGAACTTTGAGCCAGATTCCAGGCCCATACCCCTTCTAAAATACTATGCCGGATTTTATGGGATAAACTCTGCAGATGCTGAAAAGGATATTGTTGAGCTTATGAAAAAATTCGATATATACGCATATAAGGATAAAAAGCTAAAGTTCTATTCACAGGGGATGAAAAAGAGATTCTCACTGGTTGCAGCAATGATGGGCAATCCAGATAATTTTCTTTTCGATGAAACCCTTAACGGGCTCGATCCCCAGGGAGTCAGGGAAGTACGTGATTTTATAATAGAACTTAAAAAACAGGGAAAATCTATTCTGCTTTCTTCCCATATATTATCTGAATTGCAGAATGTTGCCGACAGGATAGCCATAATGAAAAATGGAACTATAATTAAAATCCTTACAAGAGACGATTTGAATCACCTGGGCACGACCGGAATTAAAATCCATATTAAAAATCCTGATGATAAGTTAGATAAGGTCTTGTTAAATTTTGGACAACTTGAATATGATGGCTATTATTACATGATAAAAAATTCCTCTAATGTGGACCCTTCAGATATCAATAATGAACTTGTAAAGGCAAACTACAAGGTAGATTATATAGGCGTGCAAAACGAAACTCTGGAAGAGTATTTCCTCAACATGGTGAAATAAAATGAATGGGTTCCTTTATGATATTAAAAGAACGTTGAGTGGCAAATTTACCATTATACTAATTGTTCTTCTGGTTCTTATTACTGTTGCAACTGCCTATGGTGCAGGTATTTCCTCTGACACTGCTGCACCTGCACAGACCGATCTGGTTTTGCCATATGTAAATGATACAGGCGGGGTCATACATGTAAGTGATTATGTTATAAACGGATATGGCCAGCCTGTCAGTGGTTTAAGCATTACATCATCTATTGGAAATGCTTCCATAAATACAATAGAAAATTACACAGGAAGCTCAAATAGTCAAGGATACCTGAATTTTACGGTACATTCAAATGCCTCCAATTTTTATTATATTTACACTGGTCAATATACAAATGGGAATCCGGCAGCGTATCATAATAATGAAATAGTTTATTATAATGGTAAAATGGGTCGGTCCGAAAGTTATTCTACAATAGACCCATGTTACAGTACATATTTTAATTATTCCTTTGAACCCATATACGCTGTAATTTTAAAGGATAAAGCAAACCCTTCACAGATAAGCACAATGGTTTACGTACCCTATATTAATTCCTCTATAAACAACCAACCCCTATCCATTTCCTATAATATATCAACAGCATCTGCGGGAGTTAATGCTAATAATGCTGGTAGCGGGAATGTCACTGAAATGACACATCCAGGAGTGCTTATCATTACACCGTCTTTGACCACAAAAGATCTGGACAAGAATGTAAATTTCTTTATAAACAATAAAACAGAACAGGTTGTACCGACCGTGTCTTACATATACACCTATATTAAACCAGGAGTTGCATTGCAGAATGATCTGGCCATATACTTTGGCATACTGTTAATTCCAATTATGAGCATATTCTCAGCCTACTTTTATTATAGTAAGGATAAGACTTCTGGCGTGCTTGAATCTATAATAGCCAGGCCCATTACAAAGGGAAAATTGATGATATCAAGATTTACAGGAAATTCTGTAAGTTTCCTTGTGGGGCTTCTAATATCCTTCGGACTTGCCGATGTTATACTGAAGCACTATACAGGTGTGTATATATCCTCAGGTACCTTTGCAACAATGCTAATTGGATACCTTGTTGAAGCCATCGGTTTTGCAGGATTAATGTATTTAATAACACAATTTGAGAGAACACAGGGTCAGATACTGGGGACCGGGATTGGTTTACTATTCATTCTCGGTTTTATGTGGACAACATTATCAGAGGCATTATTGTTCTTATTACATATACAATCAATCACACATCTTTTGAAAAATCTTCTGATACTGGATTCAATTTCACCCTCCTACTATCCTGATATCATAGCAGATTATCACCTGGGTGTATACAGTGGTTTGAGTGCCTCCAGTGTTGGAATAAATATTTACTCTGTGGTCATAATAGGACTTGCATGGGTACTGATACCATCGCTCCTCGCCCTTTACTTTGCAAGGAAGCGTGATTGAATTTACCTAACTTTATAATTTTTGCAACAACATTAAATTTTTATAAACATTTTAGCAATAAATAATTTTATATAAGTTATTTCAATCAGGAAATAAGGATATTTATGATAACTGACGCAGATGCTATTTTGGCTTTAGCCGCTTCTATTGCCATCGCTGGTGGATTGATAGGGACGGGTATGGCACAGCAGGGTATTGGGGCAGCTGGTATGGGTATAATAGCTGAAAAACCTGAAAAATTTGGACAGGTTCTGTTCTTCTTCGTTATACCGGAAACGCTATGGATTATAGGTTTTGTTCTGGGAATTATATTACTGCTTCATGTAATATGAAAATGGATTTTTATGTCTCTTGAAAATATTTTAAATGAAATAGAAAGCACTACGGAAATGGAATTGAAACAGATTAGGGATGAGTATACAGAAAAAATGGCAAATGTTACCATGGCCTGCAATGAGAAGCTCTCAAGAATAAAACAGGATTATACCGTAAAATCAGAGAACGACATAAAAAACATTATAAGACAGTCTGAGGATTCAATAAAACTCCAGTCAAAGAAAATTATTGATGACAGAAAGAAAGAGATCCTGAATAACACAATGCAACGATTAAAATCCTATGTTCTATCTCTGAATAAGTCCTCCAACTATCCAGAACTTCTGAAAGCCATGTTAATCGAATCTGAAAAGGAACTTGGGAAAAAATTTACTGTTTACTGTTCAGAAAACGATAAAGATAAACTGGAAAGCCTTAAGTTTTCAGACTCGGTAAAATTTGAAGTGGATAAAACTATTAAATCCGGAATATTATCAAAAAGCGAGGATGGGAAAAAAGAAGCAGACATGAGGTTAATCAGCATATTTGATTCCGTTTCGTATGATATAGAGACATACCTTTATGAAAATATAAAATAGTGGTGATTCTTATAAACACTACATATTCAGGAAGCTATGGGAGACTAAAAGTACATTTTGGTGACTACCTCAGCGATGATTTTATAAAATCACTTCTGGAACTTGATATAAAGGATATAAGATTAAAACTATATGAAAAAACGTACCGAGAGGATATTGATAAGGCCACGTCCTCAAGTAATGACGATGTCCAGATAATTTTAACTGCTATAAACAGGCATGTGGTAAAAAATTCCAAGCTTGCATTGTTTGCTATTCCACCACCTATGAAATCTTTTATGAAAACGTATGTATCCAAATGGGACATAGAAACCATAAAGGCCATCATAACCTCAAAGGTAATACATCATGAGATAAAATCAGGTGACGGCTTCATAATGAGCTTTCGGGATATTCCACTTGGAATATTTGCAGGCAACCTTAATAGTGACGACTTCAGAGTATTGCTGGAGAAAAATGATGTAGATTCAGTGGTTAATTACCTGTTGAATTTTGGTTATAACTATCTTTTAAAGGATCTTGAAGAATACAAAAAGACAGGAGATACATCAATGCTGCTTTCTTCCATGGATTTTAAATACTATAACGATTTAATTGAAAAGGCATTATTTTACAATGGCGATGAGGGTCAGATTATTAAGTATATTAAAAGCGTAATCGACTTAAAAAATATAATGACGCTTGCCAAGGCACTTGAATTGAAGGTAGATTATGAAAAAATAGAGAAAAGTATTATAGAGAATGGCAATTATTCCAAGCAGGCACTTGCTGATATTTTCAGGTCTGGTGATGTTGTTGAACTACTTTCTGTATTCAAACATTTTAATATAAGTGAATCAATTGATTATTATAAAGAGAACAGGAATTTGAGTTTCTTTGAGGTTTCAATGAGAAATGCACTGTTTAAACAGTACGTTCCTGTTATGCTGAGTGATACCGCATCCCAGTATATATTTGCATATATCCTGGCAGCAGAGAGGGAAAGAGACAATCTAAGATCGATTATAATTGGCAAGTCATATAATCTTGATAGTAATATAATAGAGAGGATGCTGATATAAATGTCCAGTCTTTGCATTATAGGGGAAAAGGAACTAATTACGGGGTTCAAGCTTGTTGGAGTCAATGATACATTCATAACAGACCCTGCAGATGGTGCCAAATTGCTCAGAGAATTATATAAATCTAAAAAATACAACGTTATATTAGCATCACAGTCCTTCCAGAAAAATTTAAAGGTTGATGAAATAAATGAATATGCTGGTTCCATGGACCCACTTGTAATTTTTATCCCACTTCCAGGAATTAAAGAGGAAGAATCAGTATATGACCTTGCAAAAAGAATATTAGGAATTGATATTGGTGATTAGATGAAAAATGATGGAAAAATATACAGTATATCCGGTCCTGTGGTGATAGCAACAGACCTTGATGGAAAAATGTTTGATGTGGTGCGTGTAGGTAACCTGGGCCTTGTTGGGGAGGTAATAAAGATAGTTGGAAATAGATTTACCATTCAGGTATATGAAGATACCAGCGGACTCAAGCCAGGGGAACCGGTTATATCTACAGGCAAACCCCTGTCTGTTGAACTCGGACCAGGGCTTCTGAAATCTATTTATGATGGAATACAGAGACCCCTGGACATTATACAGTCAGAAACCGGTGACTTCATAGTTAGAGGCGCAAGTGCACCACCACTGGATGAGAAAAAAGAGTGGGATTTTCAACCTGTTTTGAAAGATGGTGATGAAGTTGAAGAGGGGTATATACTTGGCACAGTGAAGGAAACTGACATAATTACCCACAAAATAATGGTTCCATACAAAGTTAATGGTGTGATAAAGACTATTAAGGCTGGAAAATTCAAAGTATCTGATACGGTATGTACAATTCAGTCAGAAAATAAGGCCGTGGAGGTAAAATTAAAACAGATATGGCCGGTAAGGCAGGCAAGAAAGGTCTTCCTGAAATTCGCACCTGAAATCCCGCTTATAACTGGTCAGAGGGTAATAGACTCATTTTTCCCTGTTGCAAAGGGAGGGACAGTGGCAGTACCAGGTCCATTCGGGTCTGGAAAGACAGTAATTCAGCATCAGCTCTCAAAATGGTCCGATGCAGATATAACAGTTTATGTAGGATGTGGTGAGAGAGGCAATGAAATGACAGAGATACTCACAACATTCCCTGAATTGCAGGACCCGAAAAGCGGTAAGCCCCTTATGGAAAAAACCATTTTAATAGCAAATACCTCTAATATGCCGGTAGCAGCAAGGGAAGCAAGTATTTATACAGGAGTCACCATAGCGGAGTATTACAGAGATATGGGCTACGATGTGGCCCTCATGGCTGATTCAACAAGCAGATGGGCAGAGGCTTTAAGAGAAATTTCCGGAAGGCTTGAGGAAATGCCCGGAGAGGAGGGTTACCCAGCATATCTTGGCAGAAGGATATCTGAATTTTATGAAAGGTCCGGGAATGCCCAGATAATTCCACAGGATAAAAGAACAGGATCAATTACCCTTATAGGTGCTGTCTCACCACCTGGGGGAGATCTGTCTGATCCGGTTGTTCAGAATACATTAAGGGTCACCCGTGTGTTCTGGGCACTGGATGCTTCTCTTGCCTCAAGAAGGCATTTTCCCTCGATCAACTGGCTAAACAGTTATTCGCTTTACCTTGATTCACTTTCCGGCTGGTTTAAATCAAATATAAATCCCGAATGGCCACAGATGCATGCACTGATGATGGGCATACTACAGAAAGAATCAGAATTACAGGAAATAGTCCAGCTCGTAGGATATGATTCACTTCCGGAAAAGCAGAAAAACGTCCTGGATATTGCCAAGATTATCAGAGAGGATTTTCTGCAGCAGAATGCTTTTGATGATACAGATACATATTGTTCAATAAATAAGCAGTATGAAATGCTGATGATCATTAAAACACTCAATGAAATGCAGGAAAAATCCATAGATGCTGGATTAAAAGTGACACAGACAGCAACATTGCCGGTTAGAATGAAAATATCAAGAATGAAAGAAATCAAGGAAGAAGATTTTAATAAGTTTTACAATGATGTTATAAAGGAAATAAATAATGAGTATAACAATATAATGGAGAGTGTTGAAAGTGTCTGATATTATATATAAATCCATTTCACAGATTAACGGTCCACTTCTATTTGTGGACAATGTCAAAAATGCCTCATACAACGAGATTGTAAATGTCATACTGGATAATGGGGAAAGAGTGAAAGGGCAGGTCCTGGAGACAAGGAACGGCGTTGCGGTTGTACAGGTTTTCGGGTCAACAACGAGCATGAGCCCGGACAGCACAGGAGTATCTTTTACAGGTGATACGTTCAAACTTCCTGTGTCGGATGACATGCTTGGAAGAATATTCAATGGATTTGGAGAGCCAATAGACAAGGGACCAAAAATTTATTCAAGGGAGAAAGTAGATATAACTGGTGCGGCAATAAATCCCTATTCCAGGGAAGAACCAAGTGAATTCATAGAAACAGGGATATCAACAATAGATGGCATGAATACACTGGTCATGGGCCAGAAACTGCCAATATTTTCAGGCGCAGGGCTGTCCCATAACAGGCTGGCAACACAGATTGCAGGACAGGCAAAAACATTGAATGGAAATGAAAAATTCGGTGTTGTATTCGGTGCAATAGGAATAACAAGCGAGGAGGCTAATTACTTCATGAAACAGTTCGAAAATTCCGGAGCCCTATCGGAATCTGTGATATTTTTGAATCTGGCCTCCGATCCATCCATGGACAGAATCATCCTTCCAAGGGTTGCATTAACAACTGCCGAATATATGGCATATGAAAAGGATATGAATATGCTGGTAATACTTACAGATATGACCAATTACTGCGAGGCCCTCAGGGAAATATCATCATCCCGGGAGGAAATACCCGGAAGAAGAGGATATCCTGGATACATGTATACTGACCTCAGCACAATATATGAAAGGGCAGGAAAAATAAAGGGAAGGAAGGGTTCAATAACACAGATACCCATACTTACAATGCCAGGTGATGATATTACAAATCCGGTGCCTGATCTAACAGGTTATATAACAGAGGGGCAAATCACCCTTTCAAGGGATCTCAACAGGAAAAATATATACCCTGAAGTAGATGTTCTTTCTTCACTTTCAAGGTTAATGAATCAGGGAATAGGAGCAGACCACACCAGAGAAGATCATAGGGGCCTTGCCGATCAGCTGTATGCATCATATGCAAAGGGAAAGGATGCCAGGGCACTGAGTGAGATTGTAGGAGAGGAGGCATTGAGTGATTCAGATAAGAAATACCTTCAATTTGCGGAAGATTTTGAGAATAAATATGTAAATCAGGAAAATACAGACAGGTCAATTACAGAGACCCTGAACCTTGGCTGGGATATGCTTTCAATACTGCCAAAGGAGGAAATGAAAAAGGTAAAATCCGCTCATATACAGAAATATGGAAAGTGGGAGAACTAATGGCAAATAACATCAGATTGACCAGAATTGAATTAATAAATACGAAAAAAAGGGTAAAGGTAGCTTCCAGAGGGCTTGAGCTGCTTAAAATGAAAAGACAATCCCTTGTTATGGAATTTTTCAAGATAAGCAATGAAATAAAGGGCCTTAAGGAAAATATCAAGAAAGATATAAAGGACGGTTTAAACGCTATTAGAATGGCTGAAGTTATTGATGGTACACTTGAAATAGAGAGGATATCATACATGTTCTCCTCACCGGAAATAAAGATTGGTGGGAAAAACATAATGGGTGTAAAAATTCCAGAGATGTCTGCAGAAATCGGTAAAAAAATCATGGACAGCCAGTATATGGCGACTTCAGTACCAGCATCCATATATGATGCCATGATTATTTTCGACAGAATATTCAATGAACTTCTGGTAGTTGCACAGAAAGAATCCTCCATGAGAAAACTGCTGAATGAAATAGACAAAACAAATAGAAGGTCCAATGCTATTGAAAATATTATGATACCCAGATTCCAGTCCAACCTAAAAATAATAAGGGAACATCTTGATGAAATGGAAAGGGATTCGTTTTCAACACTTAAATTTGTGAAGAACCATGTGGTAGCAGGGCAGGATATATAATATGGATAACGTAGAGAAATTTAAAAAAATTAGGAAAATCGTACTTATGGTTAATATAACGATGGCAATAATATTTATTGCCATAATTATTATGGTGATATATAAATGACTGAAATAGATGAGTTAAAGGTAATCAGGGACAGGGAAAACGCCAAAAAGAAAGCTATCCAGGATTTAAAGGATGAAATGGAGAAACAGCTGGCAGAAAAGATTGCAGAGTGCAATGAAAAATCTAAAAATGTTGAAAACCAGATTATAAATGATTACAATAAGGGGCTTGAGGAAATAAAGGATGCAGAAAATAAGAAAATGATAGATGCACTGGATACACAGAGGGCAAGGGCCCAGGTCATGAAGATAGATCTGAAAGAACGTGAAATGGAAGAAAAGGTATACGAAACTATATTAAAATACATCAAAAAAAGTGATTAAATGCTAAAGCCAGTAAAGATGGTAAAGATCAGGGTTATCGGCCTGAACACATACAAAAATATTATAATAGATGATATGCACGACCTGAACGTAATTCAGATTGAAAATACAGATCAGGAGGTTGCAAAAATATTCAATATCCAGATTTCAAACAGTAAATATAAAATGCTTGCTGATAATCTATCAAAATTCAAGGGGTTTTTATCTATTCTTCCAGAAAGGCCTGTAAAGGAAAAAAAATATTTTTCGTCACAGGAAGAACTTCTAGAAAGCATATCAAAAATAACCATCGCTGGAGAACTCTCAAGGCTTAAGGATGATGATGATAGGTATAATTCTATAATAAGGGAAAGCCAGACCATTTTAAAACCACTTGAGATTATATCAGGATTCGGGGAAGATTTATCAATACTGAATAACAGTTATGTGGAAAGCTTCATTATAGGAAGTAGCATGGAGAATGCCAGCCTCAAAACAGATTATTCAATTTTCACTGATATGGGAAATGGATATTCAATTGTCACAATCAATAGAAAAAATGAACCTGAATTTCTTTCATTGATTTCATCAAAAACATACGATATTATGAAAGTACCGGAATTAAACGGCACGGTAAAGGATAATATTGAGGCACAGAATAAAATTATAGCAGATGCAAGAGAATACCTTAATGGAATAGCCTCCTCTCTGAATGCGCTTTCCGATAAATATTATGAAACCATAGCACAGATAACAGAACAGCTTGAAATATATGTTAAGGAAGAGGAAATACTTAGCAATATAGCATCATCTGAAAATGCATTTGCAATGGAAGGATGGATTCCTGAATCAGAGTATGAAAATGTTTCTGCTATTCTCAATAAGGATTCAAATAATACAGTGATGATAAAAACCATAGAAACAAAAGAAGATCCACCAACAAAGCTTTCTAATCCAAGGCACTTCAAGATATTCGAATTCTTTATAAGATTTTATTCACTCCCGGAGGAGTACGAATTTGATCCTACACTAATCTTTGCACTTGTTTTCCCTGTTTTCTTTGGACTAATGGTTGGTGATGCAGGTTACGGACTTGTAATATTGCTTGTATCACTTTTCATAATACATAGAATAGATCACCCGCCGACAAAAAGTCATATTCCTAAAAAAATATCTGGATTCGTGTTAATGATAATGGGCAAGAATTCCCTGAAAACACTGGCAAAGGCATTAATACCATCTTCTATTATAGCAATTATATTCGGAATAATATTCAATGAATTCTTCGGTTTTACAATATATCCTGTTCCTTTTCAGATAAGCCCTGCCCCGGTTCCGGTTACACACATAGGATTATTGCTGGTTATTTCAGGATATATAGGACTTGCTTTCGTAACCTTCGGTTTTGTATTGGGCATTATCAATAACTTTTACATTAAACACAGAAAGGCAGCCATAGCAAAAATAGGCTGGATACTTATGGCCTGGGCCTTCGCGGTACTGGGACTCAACCTAATACATAGGGTAAGTCTCAGCCCCACAGAATTTTCATCGCTCATAGGATATATTATGCTCATTGTAGGATTCATTATGGTTATTGTATTTGAGGGTACTTTGAGCCTTATGGAAATTCCTTCAATCATATCCCATGTGCTATCATATACAAGGATTGTGGGTATATTGCTTGCATCTGTTGTTCTAGCTCTCGTTATAAATACAGTTTTCAGGGCCACACTTTCCGATCCTTTCTATTTCATTATTTTGGGAGTTGTCATACTTGTAGTGGGGCAGCTGTTCAACCTTGTAATAGCTGTATTTGAGCCGGGAATACAGGGTGCGAGGCTTCTTTATGTGGAATTTTTCTCAAAGTTTTACTTTGGAAATGGCAAACAATTCTCACCTTTCGGGAGCCACAGGCGTTTTACATTAAAGAAATTTGATAAAAAATAATATTTTATCCATACTGAAAAGATTAATATTATATTGGCTATTTATTGATTTATGGAAACTATAAAAAATATTGAAATATATGAACTTGGGTCTCCAGAGGAAAAATCATCACCATGGAGTTCTACAATATTGATACTGAAATTAACATCTTCTGAGGGGAGAGTAGGATTCGGGGAGGCACCGACAACAATGATGACGCTTCCTGTAAAGGAGAGTTTGAATGAGGTTGCAAGGATATTTCAGGATAAAAATTATTTTGATGTTGAAAAAAACATACGTGAATATTACAGGAATGCATTTTACGTTACAAAATCTATAGAGGAAACAGCAGCATTGAGTGCATTTGAGATTGCATCATGGGATCTTATAGGGAAGAATTTAGGAACTCCGGTTTATAATCTACTTGGAGGTGAATTCAATGATAAAATCAGGGCATATGCCAATGGATGGTATTCTGACTGCGTTACACCGGATGATTTTATAAATAAGGCAAAAAAACTGGTTTCAAAGGGATATACAGCCTTCAAATTTGATCCTTTTGGAGATAATTATGATAAAATTACAGTAGATTCTGTTAAAAAATCTGCTGCAATAGTTGGTGGAATGAGAAATGCGCTTGGAGATAATATTGATTTGCTGATTGAATGCCATGGAAGATTTGCGCCGAAATATGCGGTTATGGCCGGAACTGCGCTGGAAGAATACAATCCATTATTCATCGAAGAGCCGGTTCATCCAGAACTAGAACACTTCCTGCCCGAATTCAGGGCAAGGGTAAATATACCTGTAGCCCTTGGTGAGAGACTTCTAAATAAGGAGGATTTTGCCAGGTATATTTCCGGTGGAATGGTTGATGTAATACAGCCAGATATTACAAATTCAAAGGGGATACTTGAGGCAAAAAAAATAGCGTCAATAGCAGACTCTTTCGGTGTTCCTGTGGCGTATCATAATGCATTTGGCCCGGTACAGACAGCCGCTACTCTGAATGTTGATTATACACTTCCAAACTTCCTTATACAGGAAAGCTTTGAGGAATCATGGCCTGCGTGGAAGAAAAACCTATTCAGTGGATATTCTGTGGAGAATGGATATATGAACCTTTCAGGAAAGCCGGGACTTGGTATTGAGGTTAATGAAAAAATTTTGAAGGATAGTATAATATCAGGAATGGAGCCACTGGGAACAGAACCACCGTGGGTTGTTTCTGGAACCTTTAAAAAATTATAATTTATTCTTTAAAATGTTTTATTTTTCTCTCAACCGAATTTTCTAGATCAGTTCTGTTATCAATCCTTAGTATAGTTTCAATACGTGGAAATCCAAGATTTTCAAGAAATTTTTCTGCGTCCTTTACTGTATCAAATAATATTTCTATGTTTTCACATTCTATCACTGTGGCCATGCTATTTGGATAACATTTAACAGATTTATTCTCTTCCATATGCTTGACTACTTTCTCTATAGTATCACCGACTGAAATTCCTTTTCCTATGGGATAAAATGTAACATCTGCAACTATCATAACAATATATTTAAAGTATGTATAAAAATTAATGGTTTATCTGTCGATAGGATAGTGTAGATATTATCCCAATATTTGTAAAAATTTATGCAGTGTTTAAACATAAACATATGTTATGCCAAAAACCATCACCATCAAACAGTCAGTGTATGATGAATTAAAGGGGATTTAAAAAAGAGAATGAAAGTTTCAGTGAACTTTTAGAACAATTGATTGAATCACAGAGCAAGAAATATATCCTTACATCATTAATGGGAAGTAATGAATTTGAAGATAAAGAGGAACTTCCTAAGGAGATTGAAGAGAAAGTGTTCACTCTATACATTAGATAAGCATTTTAAAGTTTTTACAGACAATAAAATTAAACTGTTTGAAAGAAAGAAATTTTCCATTATTAAGATGATTACTATCTAATCCTATTTCTTTCTGGAAAATTGATTCCAGTTACTTTTGATACAATACTATGAGAGTATAACCACTATCAAAATAATAATTAATAAATTAAATGGACCGGTCGGGATTTGGACCCGAGCCCTCCTGCTTGCAAAGCAGGCGATCTACCGCTGATCTACCGGCCCAGTTAATGGAAATTGAACTACAATTATTAAATGTTTCTAAATAGATAGTATAAATACGAAATATAAACATATATTTTTGATAGAGGGAGGGAGGGGTGTATTTCTACTGGAACTAAAAAATGGTATAGGTATAAAGAAGAAATTAGAATTATAATAATATATAATATAATAATAAAAGAATGTAATATATAAATAAATATAAAAGTTTATATTATTATATTATAAAGTGACACACTTGTTTTTATTTATATAATATATCTATAATATAATAATAAATAATATTCATATAAATATAATAAATAAAAAATAATTATTATGGTAGAATTTTAGGCTTTGAAACTTCTGCTTTTATTAGCTTTCCACGGATCTGAATATATACATCATTTCCCGTTTTACTATATTTTCTATCTATATACCCTAATCCTATTCCTGTATTCAAAATCGGAGATACTGTTCCACTTGTTATATTTCCTACTTTTTCTTCATTTATATATATATCAAAACCGTTTCTTGGTATATTTTTATTTTCGAGTTTAAATCCTCTAAAAATATCTTTGTATTCTTTTTTTTGTTTAATCAATTCTTCTTTTCCAATAAATTCATGGTCAAAATTAACAATAAAAGATATTGAAGCTTCATATGGATTTTTATTCTCATTAAAATCCTGTCCAGATAATAACATCCCTTTTTCCATTCTTAAAGTATCTCTTGCTCCCAGGCCACATGGCATGCCTCCAATCTTTTTTATTTCTTTTAATACGGACTCCCACATTTCCTCTGCAATTTGATTTGGGACTACCAGTTCAACTCCTTTTTCACCAGTGTATCCAGTACCGGATATTATAATATTATTATTGCCTGTTATTACATTTTGTACTCCTACTTCATGATATAAGAATTTAAAAGTTTCCGGGAATTTCATTCCCAGATTGTTTATAATATTAATTGATTGAGGGCCCTGAATTGCAATATGGCTAATTCTATCAGAATAATTTTTAATATCCACTGCATAATTTTTCTTATTTTCAATCATCCAGTTATATATCTTATTAATATTGGAAGCATTTGGTATCAGGAAGAATTTATTATCAGATATCCTATATATTATTGTATCATCTATCATATTCCCGGATTCATTAAGAAAAGAAGTGTACATACACTCATTTTCCTTTAACAATGAAACCTTGGATGGAAAAATATAATCAACATAATTATCTGCGTCACTTCCTGAAATAACTATATCGCCCATGTGAGAAATATCAAACATACCTACATTTTTTCTTACAGACATGTGTTCATTTATTATGGAACTGTATTCTAGAGGCATTTCCCATCCATGGAAATCTATCATCTTTGCTCCTAATTTTATATGTTCATCATATAGAGCTGTTCTCATGGGTATACCTTTTTTTATTTCCATAGGAAACGCACCCCTCTCTCCCCTTTAAATAACGCCATATTATACAAACTTTCATATGTTATTTTTTTTACATCAAAAACCTTTAAAACACACATTCTCCTAAGGAAATGCACCTCTGTTATGCCTATTCCCTCAAACCCTTTTACTCTTTTGCTATTTAGCATGATATAACAATAAAATCCATTATTTCTATTTATGCATAAACTGAAAATATAAAATTTTTGAACAACATAAAAATTAAACATTAAACTAAAAATTATTATTTCTTTACTAATTTCCTTGCTTCTTTTTCTTTTTCATTGGCAAGCCATAATGTAAGCAGGCCAAGCAGTATCAGAGGAACAACAAAGGATATAAGTCCAGAATCTTTCCATCCCGAATATTCTAATCCCCAGAAAAGATAAAAGATCAAACCACTGAGTAGTAAAATCATCCCCGCTAATCTGTAAAAGAAGAATACATTAAGGTATTCTGAGAGTTTTTTCATTGTTTTAATGAATAAATCAACCTATAAATAGTTTCACAAATATATTTTCAAATAGCAGGTATAAAGTTGATTATGATAAAAACATTTTAATAAAGATTCGCAATATGCCATTACCGCCGTGATAGCTCAGTTGGGAGAGCGCCAGACTGAAGATCTGGAGGTCGCTGGTTCAATCCCGGCTCACGGCATACT